>CAMKAM010000068.1 GCA_946410475.1 uncultured Bacillota bacterium | reverse complement strand
GTCGATCCTGTCCTTAAGTTCTTCGATCGTTATTCCGTTATCCGTGTAATCACTCATTTTTCAACTGTCTGTATTTGTTAATCGCATATCTGTCCGTCATGGAAGCTATATGGTCTTTGACCAGCTCTTCCCTGTCGTACAGACCGGACATCTCTTTCAATTCTCCCGGTACTTCATCGAAATGATCTATGTAATAAACATAGAGAAATCTTATCATTTCATCGACATCGAGGTCTGATGCCGCCTTTTGTACGCTCTTATTATAGTAAACGTTCCTGAACATGAACGATCTCAGTTCGTTCAGATGATAAGCAGCCTCTTCGCTCTGCGATATAGCATCCTTCCCGTCACTCGTCTTTATCAGATCATATACAAGAGTATTGATCCTCGTACGGTGATCCTTTCCTAGATAGTCTATCTGCTCTGCCGGAAGATCGCATTCGGAAATGATACCGCTCCTCAGAGCATCGTCGATATCGTGGTTGATATAGGCGACGCGGTCGCTGATCTTCACGACCTGGCCCTCCAGCGTCATCGGTACCACATCACCTGTGTGATTCAGTATTCCGTCCCTTACCTCCATAGTCAGGTTCATCCCTCTTCCGGAAGATGTTTTCTCGAGTGCATCGACTACCCTGAGGCTCTGTTCGTTATGTCTGAACCCGCCCGGGTACATCTCGTCTAGCGCCGCCTCTCCGTTGTGTCCGAAAGGCGTATGACCCAGATCGTGTCCGAGAGCTATCGCCTCAGTAAGGTCTTCATTCAGCCTAAGTCCGCGGGATATCGTTCTGGCGATCTGCGCCACCTCAAGCGTATGAGTAAGCCTCGTCCTGTAGTGGTCTTCCACAGGAGCGAGGAATACCTGCGTCTTATGCATAAGACGCCTGAAAGCCTTGGAGTGGATTATCCTGTCTCTGTCGCGCTGGAAATCCGTTCTTATATCACATTTCGGTTCTTCGCGCAGCCTTCCCTTCGACTCTGCAGCCTTGGCCGCGCCCGGCTGCAAAAGCGAATATTCTGCTTTTTCTATGTCAGTCCTGCTGAACATCTATCATTCTTTCCCCGTATGACCGAATCCGCCGGTCCCTCTCTGCGTCCCGGTGAATCCGCTCTCTTCATCCCATTCTATATCTTCATACCTTGCTATTATCATCTGGGCTATCCTGTCGCCGTCTTTGATCACGACATCTTCCTGTCCCAGATTGATGAGAGGGATCATTATCTCTCCCCTATAGTCGGAATCGATCGTTCCGACGCCATTGACCAGCGTCACCCCGTTCCTGATCGCAAGGCCGCTCCTTGGCCGCATCTGCGCCTCGTACCCTTCGGGGATCTCGATATATATACCGGTCTTGAAAAGCCTTCTTTCAAAAGGCTTCAGTACGGCGTCCTCATCGAGCCTGGCTCTTATATCATACCCTGCAGAGCCGGTCGTACCCTTCGTAGGCAGGATACCCGTATCGCTCTTTATCTTGATCCTTACTGCCATCTACCCTATACGTCCTCTCCGTTATCCTCTCATGATCTTTCTCATATCGGCTTTCTTTCCGCTTACAAGAACTGCGCTGTAATCGTCAGGGTCGCATATTATCTTCTTGACGCGTTCTATATCTTCCATAGTCACACCGCCGATCAGATCGAGGACTTCCTTTGGTTCTCTAACCTTGCCGTCGAGCAGGAGATTCTTCCCGTTGATGAACATCCTCGAGCCTGCGCTCTCGTTACCGAAAATGTATGAAGCCTTGATCTGCTCTTTGGCTTTAGAAAGTTCATATTCCGTAACGCCGCTCCTTTTGAGCAGTTCGAGTTCTTCTTTGATCGCACTGACGGCAGGTCTGACGTTTTCCTTGCCGACAGCTGCATATATCGTATAGTAGCCGAGCTTGCTGTGCGGGCTGTTCATCGAGAAGACAGAGTAAGCAAGCCCTTTCTGCTCCCTCACATGCTGGAATAGACGGGAACTCATGCTGCCGCCCATTATATTGTTGAGTATCTGCATAGCAGGATATCTTTCATCTTCGTTCTTGACAGAACGAGTAGCCATACAGATATGGGCCTGCTCTATATCCTTGACCTTCGACCTGTATGAAGGCACATGTTTTACGTTAGTGAATGAAGCCTGCTTTTTCGAGGCACCAAGACCGGCAGTCTTTTCTTCGAACATCTGTATCATGCGGTCCTCATCGAAGTTTCCGGCTATCGAAAAGACGATGCTGTCCTTCGTATATTGTTTGTCGATATAATCGAGGATCTTCTGTCTGCTGATCTTCTTAAGGACGGAAGGCGTCCCCAGTATGTCGTTTGCAAGAGGCGTACCCTTCATGACCATCTCGCAGACGGTGTCCATCGCATCCTCGTCGGGCGAGTCGGCCACCATGTTCATCTCCTCCATGACGACAAGCTTTTCTCTCTTCATCTCTTCCTTGTCGAAGACTGAATCGGTGAACATATCAAGGAGTATCTCGAGAGACTTTTCCGCGTTGCTAGTCAGCGAGCGGATGTGATAGCACGTCGCCTCTTTCCCCGTGAACGCATTGATCTGTCCTCCGAGGGCGTCGACATCCTCAGCTATCTGCTTTGCAGAGCGGGTCTTCGTTCCTTTGAACATCATGTGCTCTATAAAATGCGATATACCCTGTATATCCTTCGTTTCGTTGACCGCTCCTGTCCTGACCCATATACCCATAGCGCAGGACTCAAGACCGGGCATCTTTTCCATCACCACTCTGACACCGGAATCGAGCTTCCTTGTCTCTATCATATAGTATTACCTGTCCCTTTCTTTTACCACCTTTGCATATTTTCTGTAAACCTTGAGGATCGCTTTCGTATTCTCAAGGAAAGCTTCGTACGGCTGATTGCCGGCCCTCTCTTCGCTGAAGGCGTCCCTCGAAGCCCTTTCCAGCATCTCTTCCTCGGAAAGACCTTCTTCCCAGAGACCTGTCACGTATTCTTTTTCCTCCTCAGCCGCCTTCCTAAACACATCAAAATACTCTTTACTGTACCATTCGGGCGTGATGCCGTAGTGGGCTGATATTATTCTTTTTGCGCCGTAGTCCCTGCACTTTCTCATCGAGTCCATGGCCTCGTCATAGTCCTTGAGGATGGCTGTATTGCATTCCCCGGGACCTGTGCAGACTCCTGTGCTCTCGGAAGCGAACAGGATCCCGTCCGGTTCCACAGCGAATGACATGCAGCAGTTCGTATGGCCGGGAGTTTCAAGACATACTATCCTTTTGTCACCGAGATCTATCTCGTCGCCGTCATGGCACACTATATCTATCCTGACGCCTTCCGACTTTATGATCTCCGGATGCCCGGTTCCGTACTGCATCTCGGCGGCTATGCCGAGTTTTTTTATGAGCTTCCTCGCACCCGGTCGTGTGAACACATATCTTCCGTATTCTGACCCGACAGCCTTGGCGTCCGGATATTCGTCCAGTATATAAGGCAAAGCGCCTATATGGTCGTAGTGAGTATGACTGACCAGTATATAGTCGAGAGGACGGCCGCCGAGTTTTTCTTTCAGTGACTGAATCGTCTCCCTGTATGCGTAAGCCATCCCGCAGTCATAAAGAGCGGTCGCGCTGCTGCCTATGATCAATGTGGCATCAGCGCCCCGCTGTCCTTCCGTCACGTTATATATACCTTCAGGATACTCTCTTCTGTCATACCCCGGGAATTCATTCATATGTCGTTTCCTTCATCATATACGTATCCGTTGTCCATCAGATCGTCCGATCCGTCTGTCATCCTGCGCTCTCTTGAAACGCCTGCCATATCGAGTATGAATTCTTCGATCTCATAGTCAAGGCATTCGGAAAAGTCGTAATCATATCCTTCTCCTTCGAATTTTTCCATGCGCTTCTGGGTGACCGCATCTCTCAGGCACAGGACGCGTTCCTGATCCTCACCGAGCTCTCTGGCGATCACCTGAGATTCAAATGAATACCAGATCTGGAAACGCGCAAGTTCCTCTCCGAATCTGTATATGCTCTGTTCGTCGCCGTCTTCAATGAGAGCCATAAGTGAATACTTGATCGTTTCAAGCAATTCACAGATATCACCATCTTCGAGTATCTCCTCGATCTCCGTGAAGTAACTGTCGATCAGTTCGCTTACTGTCTCGGGATCCGTCTCTCTGAAAAGCTCGCAAAGCACCTCCTCAGGTATTTCATCATCGTTCTCGACTATCTCTGCGAATGATTCCACATATTCAAAATCAGCAGGTTCGTCGATCTCGATAAGTTCCAGCAGTTCAGTCAGATTCATGGAGGCACCTCCTTCTTGTCATTATCTTGATACGTCTTATGCTCTTTTGCTATTTTTTATCGATCTCCAGATTTTTGAATTCTATCTTTGCGGTAGTATTCTTTGAGATCTCATCGATCATCGCAACGAAGTTCTCTGAAAGGTCACTTGCATAGAATACGTTTTCCCTGTCGCTTGGCTGAGCGAACATATCCTTCTCCTGTAAGATGCCCTCAACGCTCGAAACGATCTCTTCGGACGGATTGATGATCCTTATATCAGGATACATCCTCCTTATCATATCTCCTATCAACGGATAATGCGTGCAGGCAAGCACCATGGTGTCGATCCTGTTCTCCAGAATGAAATCATCCAGATAATACCTGATGGTCAGTTCCATTATATCGCTGTCTCTGAAACCTTCTTCGATCAGAGGTACGAATGCCGGGCACGCCATCTCGAATACCGCGATGTCATTCCTCTGTGACCTGATCATCTCAGCATAAACACCGCTCTGGACAGTCACCTTCGTTCCGATGATGCCCACACGGTTCAGGGATGAGCAGCTGCTGACCACCTTGTCCGCCGCAGGCTTGATGATGCCTACGATCGGGATATCGGGATATCTTTTGGCCAGATGCGCGGCGCACGTCGAACTGACGGTGTTGCACGCTATTATTATCATCTTGACTCCGCTCTCGACCAGAAAATCTGCGATCTGATCGGAAAAGTTCATTACAGTCTTGACAGCTTTCGAGCCGTACGGGGTCCTTGCAGTATCTCCAAAGTATATTAGTTTTTCATCCGGCAGTCTGTCGATGAGGTACGGAACACTGGTCAGTCCCCCGAGACCGGAGTCGAACACACCTATCGGTCTGTTATCCATCTTCTCTTCCTTTCACATCTGATTTGTTATAATATATTGTACAACACAAAGAAAAAATGCACAACGCTGTGAAAGGACAGAATAATATGGCTCAGACAGAAAGAAAAGATATAGCTGAAAAATACAAATGGGACATAGAGTCGATGTACCCCGATCCCGCGGGTTGGGAAGCCGACATCGAAAAAGCCCTCGCTCTCGCGAAAGAGCTCGCTGCTCTTAAAGGCAGCATTGCCAAAGACGCGGAATCTCTTGAAAAGGCTCTCCGTATACATGATGATATGTGGCTCGCTGCAGAGCATGCATACGTATATTCCCGCATGAAACGCGATGAGGACAACAGGGTCGAAAAATACCAGGCTATGAACGCCCGCGCCCAGGGAGTTCTCGCCAGGATCAGTTCCCTCACATCTTTCTTCATTCCGGAGCTCCTTGAGAGCAGCGAGGAAAAAGTCCTTTCGTTCATAAGCGAAAACAGCGATCTCGCAATATACGAACACCTTCTCAAAGACGTTTTCCGGAAGAAGGATCATGTCCTCTCCGAGGCCGAAGAAAACATAATAGCACAGTTCAGCGAGGTCATCGGGGCTTCGAGCGATGTTTTCACGATGCTCAACAACGCAGACATCGACTTCGGCACGATCAAGGACGGATCGGGAGATGACGTCCCCATGAGCCACGGAAACTACGTCAACCATCTGAGGAGCGACGACCGCGTTCTGAGAAAGAACGCTTATGAAAAGATGTATGAGACATTCAGTTCCCTCATCAACACGATCGCGGCAAACTATTCGGCGAACGTCAAGGCAAACGTTACGAGCGCGAAGATAAGAGGATACAAAAATGCAAGGTCCGCTTCCCTCGCTCAGGACAATGTCCCCGATGCCGTATATGACCGACTCGTCAGCGCTGTGAATGAAGAGCTTCCTACTCTTCACAGATATATAGAGCTCAAGAAAAAACTGCTCGGCACAGACGAACTCTTCATGTACGACGTCTACGCGCCGGTCATAAAGATCGAAGAAGAAAAGATCCCGTATGAAGAAGCTGTGGAGATCGTCAAGAAGGCTCTGGCTCCTATGGGGGAAGAATATGTAAGCAGACTGTCCGGCGGCTTTGATGACGGATGGGTCGACGTAATGGAGAATACGGGAAAGACCAGCGGGGCTTACAGCTTTGGAAGCTACGACAGCAAGCCCTTCGTACTGCTGAACTATACGGACAGCCTCGACGACGTCTTTACAGTCATCCACGAGATGGGTCATTCGATGCACTCGTCATATACCAGAGAGAACCAGCCCTTCATATACGGAGGACACTCGATATTCACTGCATAGGTCGCTTCTACCGTCAATGAGAACCTCCTGATGAAGTATCTCATCGCAAACGAGAAGGATCTGACAAAGAGAAAATACCTGCTGGCGAAACACATAGAAGATTTCCGCGGTACTGTTTTCAGACAGACGATGTTCGCGGAATTCGAAGACATGGCTCACAGGGAAATGGCTGAAAACGGAGCTCTTACTCCGGGATGGCTGTGTGACACATATGACGCGCTCAACACGAAATACTTCGGCCCCGCCCTTAGTCACGACGACCTCATAAAGTACGAATGGGCAAGGATACCGCATTTCTACTCGGCATTCTATGTGTACAAATACGCGACAGGATATTCGGCTGCCAGCGCGATCTCGGATATGATCCTGCAGAACGGCGCTGAAAACTATATCGAATTCCTGAAGACCGGCGAAAGCGACTGGCCTATCGAACTTTTGAAGATCGCCGGTGTGGATATGGAAACTGAAAAGCCCGTCAGAGACGCGATGAAAGTATTCCGCGGTCTCGTCGATGAACTCGAAAAACTGACTGAAAGCGAGGAATAGATCAAAGATGGAAAATGTAAGAATATGCGTCCTTTCAAATGAAATGCAGGCATCTCTGAAAGCCCGCGAGACTCTTGAAAAGAAGCTCGAGTCCGAGGGCTGCTTCATCACCTCCGAACCGGACAGTGATACCGATCTGATCATCAGCATCGGCGGAGACGGCTCGACGCTCGATGCCATACACAGATTCGGCTTCCCCGAGGCGCCGATAGTCGGAGTCAACACCGGCCACCTCGGCTTCTTCCAGGAGATCCACCCCGAAGAGCTCGACCAGTTCATCTACAACTTCAAGAACGGTCATTATCAGACACAGGAGCTTATAACAGTAAGAGCGACAGTGACCTGCGAAGACGGCAAAGAAGCTGTCCATACAGGGCTGAACGAAGTGGTGATCAGAGGATCACATACCTATACTTCGCACTTCGATATATCGATCGGAGATTCTTTCATCGAGAGATTCTCAGGTGACGGCATATTGATAGCCTCCCCGGCCGGCAGTACCGCTTACAACTATTCGCTTGGCGGATCGATCGTAGATCCGAGGCTCAGGCTCCTTCAGGTGACGCCGATAGCTCCGATGAACACGACTGCTTACAGATCCTTCACATCGAGCATACTCCTCCCGAGCGACCTCTCTCTGGGCATAGTCCCCGACTACAGGAAGGATGACAAAACATATATCATCACTGATGGTAATGAAACGGAATACAAAAGAGTCAGCAACATCAGGATCGGCTTTTCGGACAAGGTCATCAAACTG
>CAMKAM010000067.1 GCA_946410475.1 uncultured Bacillota bacterium | reverse complement strand
GAACTGAAGAAACTGCTGAACGTGGCTGACATCGTGGAATTCGCGAAGGAAGTCGACGTCGAAGATGTAAAACCGTTTATCGGACCGGCGATAGAGTGCAACATGGCTATCGGTGAAGAAGGTCTGAAGGGCGGCTACGGAGCAGAAGTAGGAAAGACTCTCATCGAAACATATGGAGATGAAGACGTACTCGTAAGACTGAAGGCGAAGGCTGCCGCAGGTTCTGACGCAAGGATGGCAGGAAGCGTTCTTCCGGTAGTCATCAACTCGGGAAGCGGCAACCAGGGCATCACGATCACTTGCGGCGTCACAGAATTCGCAAACGGGATCGGCGCAAGCGAAGAGGAGACATACAGAGCGCTTACTATAGCGAACCTGATATCGGTCCACATCAAGAGACACATCGGACCTCTGTCGGCATTCTGCGGAGCAGTCAGCGCCGGAGCAGGCGTATCTGCCGGTATCACATATCTGCAGGGCGGTACGACAGAGCAGATCGGAATGGCTATCACTAACGTTCTGTGCGACATGGGCGGAGCTGTATGCGACGGAGCAAAAGCATCGTGCGCAGCTAAGATCGCATCGTCGCTCGACGCGGCCGTCATGGGCAGCAAGATGGCTCTCGCAGGCAGAGTCTATCAGCCGGATGAAGGCCTCGTCCTCGACAACGTTGACGAGACGATCAAGAGCGTCGGATATGTCGGAAGAGTCGGCATGAGGGAGACTGACATCGAGATCCTTCACGTAATGCTCGGAGACAGAGACCTTTCGATCTAAAGACGAGTTATCGATACACTATTTAAATAAAACCTCAAAGGATCCGGTGGGCCCCGGATCCTTTTCATTGGTGAATATTCTGAAAAGTCATTTGCAAACCATACGCCCTGCACCTTATAATGTAAATACAGGTTTTGGTAGGAGGATATCGAATGCATACAGATGATGAATTATATCACCTGTTTTTGTCAGGAGATACAACTTCATACGATGAACTGATGATCCGTCACGGCGACAGCCTGACGGTATATTTGAACGGATATCTGCACGACTGGCAGGATTCCGAGGACCTGATGATAGAAGCATTCGCGAGGATAATGGTAAAAAGACCGCGGATGAATGAGGGAAAATTCAAGGCTTACCTCTTCAAAACAGCGCGGAACCTCGCTTCGCGTTTCCATTCTGTCAAGCGCCGCATGGACACTTTCAGCCTGGACAGCATGGACCAGGAAGTACAAAACATAGTGCTCCAAGGCGCACCGGGCGCTATGGCAGATGATCACGGAGCGCAGAGGATCGTAGATGACGAGCGAAGGGAGATGCTGATGATGTGTCTGGACCGGATAGACCCGGAACTCAGAGAGGCGCTGTGGCTGGTATATATGGAGGAATTGACATATAATGAAGCGGCGCTGGTCATGGGTGTGAAACCGAAGAGGGTGGACCATCTGCTGACGAGGGGCAAGGAACATATGCGTAGGGAACTGGCGAAAGAAGGTATCAGGAATGCGTACGAATGAGGAACGGATAGAGGCTATGCACAGACGTGCTGCGGAGCTTGAAAGAGAGCAGCGCGTCAGGAAAGCGCGCTTTGCCGGAACGGCGGCCGCGCTGGTCAGTTTTGCTGCCGTGATACTTCTGGCTGTGATGATGCCGGATCTTTCGCAGGTCGTCGTGCCCGAAAACAGCGGTATGAGCGGAAGCATCTTCGCTTCGGGCGGGCATCTCGGAGGCATCGTGATCTGCATCATCGCTTTCCTGTTGGGAGCTGCGGCGTCGGCCTTCTGCTTCCGGCTCAGAGAATATACCCGAGGCAATGTTGATAGACCGGCAAAAAAAGAGGAGAGATAGATGCTTGAAAACGCGCTGAATATCATACAGATGATCGTCGCGTGCGGCTGTATGATCACAGCCGTATATAAAGCGGTAACATATAGGAGCAGGACATGGATGCTGTACGGGATGTTTGCCGGTGCATGCTTCCTGGGCGATCTGTGGTGGATGCTGTATTCATTTTTCTACGGTCTCGATGCGCCGGATTCTTTTATTCCGTATATCAGCTGGGACGCGGCAGTTCTTTTCCTGCTGCTGATCCTGTTCCGTTTCGATGCGGAAGCGACAGAAGACACGTCGAAAAAGTATCTGTCTATGGCCGAGGTCGCGTTTTTCGTTCTTGTGATGTGTCTCATATATATGCAGTACGGTGATTATGTAAGCAATCTGATCACCGCCGTGCTGATGGGCACCCTGATATGGAACGCGCGCATAAGGCTGATCAGGATACCGAAAGATGATGCTGAGGACAGGCGGAAACGTAACATCTGCAAAGCGGTACTGCTGTACAGCTTTGTGGAATATGCGCTGTGGACCGCTTCGTGCTTCGACTATGATTCTCCGATCAGGTATTCTTACTATGTGTTCGACTTCCTGCTTGCTGTAAGCATAGCGATGTTCGTACCGGCATTAGGAAAGGCGGCGGACAGATGAATTATATAGAGAATATATACGTCTGCCTTGCGGCGCCGCTGATAATAGCGATCCTATGTACGAGAAGAGCGAGAAAGCAGGTCTCGGTATTCCTGCTGTGCGGGATGACGGTTTGTCTGCTGTCATCGTATATCAGCACATTCATCGCAGCGATCGCCGGCCAGGATATTTCGGAGGCCTCTGTCGATATAGCTCCCGCTGTAGAGGAGATAATGAAGGTACTGCCGATCTTTTTCTACATCCTGATATTCGATCCGAAAAAAGAAGAGGTCTCGGGCTGGATCCAGATGATCGCTGTCGGCTTCGCCACTTTCGAGAATGTATGCTGGCTTACTCAGAACGGGGCGGAGAATGTATGGTTCATCTTGATAAGGGGGTTCGGTACAGGAGCGATGCATATCGTCTGCGGAGCCCTTATAGCGACCGGCCTTTTGTACCTGTGGGATCAGGTCTGGCTGAGGACCGCGGGAACGATCGGTCTCCTTGCGGTAGCCACGACTTTTCATGGTATATATAACATTCTTGTATCGCAGACCGGCGCGGCGGCATTCGTCGGTTACCTGATACCGATGCTGACGACGGCGTTTTATATCATCTCCGGAAAGACTATTTCGGACAAAATGAAAAGTTGATAAATTTTTTCCTATATTTTTTAAAAAACCCGGGGAGACCCGGGCTTTTTTGTATCTGTAATATTGAAGAGGTGCCATGAGGGCATCTGAAGGAAGGGATCCTGTATGATGAGAACTCCGGAAGAAAGGCTGGCGAAGCTCCACAGAAGAGCAGCTGAACTCAAAAGAGAAAGAAACAAAAAAGCCCTCAGAGGTTGGGGCGGTGTTTCGGTAACTCTTTTGTTCGTTCTTGTTGCTGCTTTTGCGGACATAACAGGAGGGTCCGGTTTTGCCGGAGGAAGCGGAATGACAGGCGCAACTCTGCTCGGCGTCAGCGCGGGCGGATATGTCCTGGCTGCAGTGATCGCTTTCACTCTGGGCGTGATCGTTACTGCTATCCTTTACAGGAACAGGAAGCGGCGCTGAACGGAGCCGGCGACATGCCGGATCACCTGAATTCATCCATACCTTTATTTGCGAGGGCATCGGCGCGGTTGTTCATCCTTGTGGCGTGCTCAAAGTTTTCGTACGTCATTTCGCCGCCGTTCCATTCTTTGAATTGTTCATAGAGTTTTTCGGCATTCGTGGACGGGTGGTCCAGGTTCACGTGACCTTTGACGCGGAAGAACGTGATGTCGTGTTCGCTTATATACGGAAGCAGGGCCTCCCACAGGTCGCGGTTCTCGACAGGCTTTTTCGATGCGGTTTTCCAGCCGTTCTTCAGCCAGTTTCGGTACCAGCCCTTTCTGAAACAGTCCATAAGATAAGAACTGTCGCAGAAGACATCGATCTCGAGACCGGGCTTTTTCAGAGCACGGAAAGCTTCCAGCAGGGCGGTCATCTCCATCCTGTTGTTCGTCGTATTTATTTCGCCGCCGCAGATCTCTTTTTCGTGCGGTCCGTATTCAAGGACGGCTCCCCAGCCGCCGATGTTTTCTTCGTTCTGGTTTCCGGAGCATGCTCCGTCTGTGTGTATCATGACTTTCATATATGTGATGATATATGAAAACATGTGCGGTTGCAACCCGGCAGGAAAGTGGAAAAAAAGCCGGCTGTATGATAATATTGCGGACGGAGGCTAATATGGGATTTTACTTTTGTTCGATATCCAGCGGCTCCTCCGGGAACTGCTATATGATAAGAAGCGAAAAGACGGTCATCCTCGTCGACGCCGGTATCAGCGGCAAGAGGACGAGGGAGGGGCTGCAGTCGGTCGGCACTGACCCGTCAGAGGTCAGCGCTCTTTTGATAACTCATGAGCACACTGACCATGTGAAGAGCCTGCGCATCCTCAGAAAGCAGCTGCCTCAGATCGTTTCATATTCGAATTTCGAAACATGGGACGCGGTCAAAGATATCGTCGGCGACGAGAGGCATGTGACTTTTGACAGCGGTGACAGATTCACGATAGGTGACATCGAAGTGAAAAGCTTCGCGACTCATCATGATTCAGCCGGTGCGGTAAGCTACTCGTTTTTCCACAGCGGCAAGCAGATCAGCATATTGACGGACACAGGCTATGTATGCGACAGGATATTCAATGAGATAAAGGATTCGGATCTGATAGCGCTGGAGGCCAATCATGACGTCAATGTCCTTCAGATGGGGCGCTATCCGTACTATGTCAAAAGAAGGATCCTCGGTGACGGAGGACATCTGTCCAATGAGGCGGCGGCGGACTGCATCGTCCGGATGATACGCGAAGAGGATGAAGAGCAGCAGAAAAAACGCACCGTTCTGCTCGCGCATCTGTCAAAAGAGAACAATTCTCCGGAGATGGCGATGCTTACTGTGAAGAACCGTCTTGCGGAAGAGGGCATCTCCGCAGCGGATATAGGAGCCGGCGGATCCATTTCGGGCGGCGGGATCGAAATGGGAGTCATCACGCGTGACAGCGTCAGCCCGGTATTTGAAGTTTGAAAGGAGCAGATCGTCATGAGGGAAAACTCTAAGCCCGGGCAGATCGTGATCGCCCCGGCGGAAGGCCGGGAAAAGGAAGTCCTTGCTCTCATGAAGGAATATGTCGGCTGGCTGATGGAGAATGACGACATGATGGCGGAGGTGCTGAAGAACCAGCACCTGGAAGAGGAGCTCGCGGACATTGCCGGGAAATACGCTCCGCCGGAAGGACGGTTCTATGTCGCGCTGAAGGGCGCTGTTCCGGTCGGGTGCGCGGCCCTGTGCAAACTTGAGGACGGGATCTGCGAAGCTAAGCGTCTTTATGTGACGCCGGCTGCGCGGGGCCTCAAGGCGGGAAGGCTGCTGATGGAGAAGATAGTGGAGGAAGCCCGGGCGATAGGATATAGGAAGATGCGCCTCGACTCTTTTCCGTTCATGGAAGCCGCCGTCAGCATGTACGGGGGATTCGGGTTCCGCCCGATAGAGAATTACAACGGGAACCCGTCGGACAACGCATTGTTTTTTGAATTGGATCTGATATGAATATAAAGATAATCTGCATAGGGAAACTGAAGGAAAAGTACTGGAAAGACGCGGAAGCCGAGTATCTGAAGAGGCTCGGGGCTTACGCGAACGTTTCGGTGACAGAACTGAAAGAGAGCCGCTCCGATGACATAGATGAAGAGGGCGAAAGCATCCTGCAGGCGCTCGGCGCAGTAAGCGGAAAGGCAGGCAAGAGCGGCGCGGCAGGAAGAAGCCCGCACGAATATGTGATAACGCTCGAAATCAAGGGCAAGGCTCTGACCAGTGAAGGTCTGGCCGAGAAGATGGCGGGCCTGGCTCTGGACGGAAAGAGCGATATCTCCTTCATCATAGGCGGGTCGAACGGCCTTTCGAAGGCAGTAAGCGACCGGGCCGACTTCAAGCTGTCGTTCTCGGCGATGACATTCCCGCATCAGATGATGAGAGTCATACTGCTCGAGCAGATCTACAGATCGTTCAAGATCAACAGGAATGAAAAATACCACAAATAATCAGCAAAAAGTCCGACAATTCAAGGCGTTAATTTTTTGTCAGAATGATTGAAACGGCAAGTTTTAGATGATATAATCACTCTGTTCGCAATGGGCGGACGAATTACTTTCTTATTCATTATTAGTTGTTTGGAGACGTGTAATTATGCTTAACAAAACATCACTGAAAATCTTCGGAGCGGCTGCAATAATGATCCTTTGCACAGGACTTATGTCGTTTGCCGAAGAGGGCGGACATGTTGAGATCGGTGAAACGCTTCCTATCTGGAGCATCATCCCGTTCGTAGGCATGTTGCTTTCCATCGCTATCTTCCCGCTGGTAAAACCAGAGTTCTGGGAGCACAACCAGCTGAAAGTGGCTCTTCTGTGGGCGCTGATATTCCTTGTCCCGTTCGGGATCGCTTACGGCGGCCACGTACTGACGTTCTACGTTCTTGAAACTGTACTGCTCGACTACCTCCCGTTCATCGTACTGCTGTTCGGACTGTTCGTAGCTGCGGGCGGTATCGTTCTGAAGGGCTCGATCGCAGGTACTACAAAGACTAACGTAGTAATGCTGCTGATCGGCGCACTGCTCGCTTCCTGGGTAGGAACGACAGGTGCTGCTATGCTCATGATCAGACCGATCCTCAGAGCGAACGAGTGGAGAGAAAAGAGAGCTCACACAGTAGTATTCTTCATATTCATGGTAGCAAACATCGGTGGATGTCTGACACCTGTTGGTGACCCGCCGCTGTTCCTGGGATTCCTCAGAAACGTTCCGTTCTTCTGGACGATGAGACTCCTGCCGCTGATGGTCCTGAACATCGCTGTTCTTACGATCGTATACATCATTCTTGACAAGAGATACATCAAGAAAGAGTATGCTGCAGGCAGAAAGCCGACTATCGACCCGAACAACAAAGAGAAGATCCACGTCGAGGGAGCTCACAACCTTATCTTCGTTGCCATGGTAGTTGGCGCTGTAGTCCTCTCCGGTGTCGTTAAGAACATCCCGTTCTTCATGGACCAGGCTACACACGAACTTAACGGTATCAACATCGCGGGCGTAGTAATGCCGTACAACAGCATTCTCGAGATCGTGATCATCCTGATCGCGGCATTCCTCTCGATGAAGACGACGAAGAAAGAAACGAGAGAAGCGAACAAGTTCACATTCGAGCCTATCGCCGAAGTTGCAAGACTGTTCATAGGAATCTTCCTTACGATGATCCCGGCACTGGCTCTGCTGAAGACACACGGTTCGGCGCTCGGAATCGAGCATCCGTGGCAGTTCTTCTGGATGACAGGTGCTCTGTCCTCGTTCCTTGACAACGCTCCGACATACCTCGTATTCCTCACTACAGCAGGTGCGATGGGATCGACAACAGGCCTTGCGACAACAGTCGGTACAGTTGCTACGATCAACCTCATGGCTGTTTCGGCAGGTGCTGTATTCATGGGTGCTAACACTTACATCGGTAACGCACCGAACTTCATGGTCAAGTCGATCGCTGAGGAAAACAAGGTCAAGATGCCTTCGTTCTTCGGATACATGGCCTGGTCGGTATGCATACTTGAACCGCTGTTCCTGCTCGACACACTTATCTTCTTTAGATAAGCAGATCAACGGGCAAACAGCCGGGAAAGCTAAACAGACAAATGAGAGAGCGGATATCTCCGCTCTCTTTTTGTGCTCCGGCGCGGAAATATGGTATCAAGAAGAAAAAAATTTGTGTGGGTATCCATAGATTTTCACGCTTTATAAGACAAAAGTATAGTGCGAGTAATTGAAATCGATATAATAGTGTGAGATAATATTTAGCGGACAGTAAATTACTGTGATATGGTATTTGTTATATTAAGGAGGTAATGCAGAGAATGAAACAGCTTACAGAAATCAGATGGCACGGCCG
>CAMKAM010000066.1 GCA_946410475.1 uncultured Bacillota bacterium | reverse complement strand
GTGGCTGGCGGCGGCGGCGACGAGCCTTGCTTTCACGATGCTGATATATGCGCTTACTCTGGCATTCGGAGATATCGGAAAGGCCATCGTCGTAGTAGTAATGGTACTGCAGATCGCAGGCTCGAGCGGTTCGTTCCCGATCGAGATACTGCCTGAGATATTCGGGAAGATCTACAGGTTCTTCCCGTTCCCGTATGCGATCAACGCTATGAGAGAAGCGATGTTCGGAACATACGGAAACGACTATCTAATATACCTTGCCGAATTGTCGATATTCCTGGCGGCAGGAATACTGATAGGGCTGCTCGTAAGGAGGCCCTTCATCGGCGTCAACAGATTCGTTACTGAAAAGCTGGAAGAAACGGAGGTGCTGTGATGGAAAAAGAACAGGATCGCCGTTATGAAAAACTGTATGAGAATCTGCTGGGCATGGCATCGCGTCTGCACGAGAGGAACAAGATGCGGATCAGGATAGGAAGCATCCTGCTCATCATCCTCCCGTTCGCGCTGGAGCTGGTGCGCCGTCTCACTGACAGCGACAAGGTCGTCTTCCTTCTGGTATGGATATTCTGCATGTTCGCGCTGTGTGGCTACCTGATAGGTGTAGAGTATCTTGACGATTCCATAAGGGCTACGGTAAAAGACATGCTGGATGAAGAGGGAATGGAAGATTCAGAGGTCTATGATGATCTCATGGTGGAAATGACAGATATGACAGAAGCGGAAAGACTCTGGGCATCGATCAGAAAGCGCGCGGGGGATGCTCTACCCGGGCGGATGTTCAGTAACGATGGATCCCCCGGCGGTGAAGACGCGGAAGGCATGGATGAGGAAGGAGGAGAAGAATGAGGAACATATTCCATATCATAATCTCCGACTACAAAAGGCTGACCTCGAGCGTCGTCGCGATAGTGGTGCTGCTGGGGCTCTGCATAGTCCCGTGCCTCTACGCGTGGTTCAACATATTCTCCAACTGGGATCCGTACGAGCCTGAGTCGACAGGCAGGATAAAGGTCGCTGTAGCAAGTGAGGACGAGGGCGCCGAGCTTTTGGGCGTGAAAGTGAATGTAGGAGAAAAGATAGAGGATGCGCTTGCGTCGAATGATTCGATAGGCTGGGTGATGGTGAAGAGCGGAAAGGCGGCCGTAAAGGGCGTCAGGGCCGGAGACTATTATGCCGCCCTGGTCGTTCCTTCGGATTTTTCGGAGAATGTTCTGAGTTTCACCTCGGGAGATATCGAGCATCCGAAGCTGAAGTATTACGAGAACGATAAAATGAACGCTATCGCGCCGAAGATAACGGGCAAAGCGAAGAGCGCTGTCCAGGAGGAAGTCGACGCTGCGTTCATAGAGACAATGGCGAAATACGTATCGGAAGCCGCCGCGGCGGCGGACAGCGCCGGCCTTGATCCGGGAGTGGTATTCTCTGATCTTGCAGGCAGCATGGACGATCTCGACAGGACTCTCGGCGAGTGCGCTGCTGTCATTACGGCAGCAGGGCAGCTTTCCGATGCGGCGAGCGATCTTCTGGATGTATCGGACGGCCTTATAGGCAGCACGAAAAACGCGCTTTCTGAAGAGGAGAAGGTGGCGGACTCCGCCAGGATCGATGCTCCGAAGAAGTCGAGCGATCAGTCTGCTTCAAAATCGGTCGACAGCGCTGCTTCTGCCATAGCGGCCGACCTTACGAAGATATCCGGTGACATCACCGCGGCGAAGAAGGACATTGACACCTGGAACAAGTTCGTGGACGAAAAACTGCAGAAAAAGAAGGATGCGATAGACAAGGTCAAAGGAACGACGGACAGCGTCGCGGCGAATCTGAGGAAGCTGGGTCTGACGGCTCTGGCGCAGAAATTCGAAAACGTATCGAAAAAACTGGGAGATATCTCTGCAAAACTCGGAAAGCTGGGCAAGGCCGATGAGAGCAGCTGGCCGGAGGTAAAAGCGGCGGCTGAAGATCTGGTCAAGGAAATTGATCAGGCGGCGAAGGATGCTTCTTCGATCAAAGCAGAGGTGACTGCAGATATAGATAAAAAAGTGGAAAAGGCCGTGTCGGACGCGAACCAGGCGATATCCGATGTGAGCGATTCTCTGGGAAGCGCTTACAGCGACCTCACGGCACTGTCCGGATCGCTCAGAGAAGCCCAGTCATCGCTCGGCCATCTGAAGGCTGGTCTTGGCGATACGGCGGAGACGATCGCATCTTTGCAGCAGGGCACGGGAGCTCTGGCGGCGATGTTCAATGCAATAGCGCAGAGCGATGCGCTGGATGATGTGAACGCTCTTCTGATATCGGATCCGGAAAAGATCGCGGGATTCATTTCCGCGCCTGTCGGCATGAAGACAGAGACGATCTATCCGGTCGAGAATTACGGCTCGGCTATGGCCCCGTTCTATACCGTGCTCGCCCAGTGGGTAGGGGCTCTGCTCGCTGCTGTCCTGATCAGTTCGAGCATCAAGAAAAGAGAAGGGCTGGGAAATCTCAGGCTCTTCGAAAGATTCGCCGGCAGATACAGGCTGTTCCTGTTCATCGGTCTGGCACAGGCCCTCATCGTATCGATCGGAGATCTGTTCTACGCGGGCATCCAGTGCGAGCATCCGGGACTGTTCATCCTTGCTGCGTGCGTCAACGGGGTCTGCTTTACAATGATCAACTACGCGCTCATATTCGCTCTTCATAATATAGGGCTCGGCATCGGAGTCATCATCCTCGTTCTTCAGGTAGCGTGCTCCGGCGGGACTTACCCGGTCGAGGTGCTTCCTCCGGTGTTCAGGGTGCTCTATCCTGTGATGCCGTTCAAGTACGCGATGGGCGCTATGAAGGAGTGCTTGTGCGGCATGTATGGTGATACATACGCAAGGTGCCTGAGCGTGCTCATACTGATGACATTATGCGCGGCGGCGCTGGGGCTGCTGCTGTACTATCCGTCGCTCAGGCTGAACCGCATGATAGCGATAAGCATGAAAAAGAGCGATGTCATGATCGGATAGTGCGGAAAAGTGCAGTAAAACTAAGGAAAATGAAAGCTTTTTGAATATGTAGCGATTGATATATTCCAGACAGGGATATATAATAAAGAGCAGCGCGGATAGCGAGAGTTTGTGCGCTCGAAGCGCGGCAAGCGAAACAGTTTGAACCATTGAAACAAAACGTGACATCTTACAGGAGGGATCACATGGAAACTTTCGGACTTGAGAAACTCGGCATAATCAACCCGTCGGCAGTTTACCGCAACATGGCCCCGGCCAAGCTGGTCGAAAAGGCTCTTGAGCGCGGTGAAGGCGTACTTAGCGATACAGGCGCCCTTGTTGTCGAAACGGGTAAGTACACAGGACGTTCGCCTGACGACAAATTCATCGTCGACGTTCCTGCCGTCCACGATGAGATCGCGTGGGGCAAAGTCAACGTTCCTATCGAAAGAGAAAAATTCGAAGCGATCGAGGCTAAGATGGTCGCTTATCTGCAGGGGAAAGAGATATTCATCTTTGACGGAATGGCAGGCGCTGATCCGGCATGCACGAAGAAATTCCGCATCGTCAACGAACTCGCCAGCCAGAACCTGTTCATCAGAGATCTTCTGATCAGACCGACTGAAGAGGAGCTCGAGAACTTCGGCGAAGCTGACTACAACGTCATCGTAGCGCCGGGATTCAAGTGCATCCCTGAGGTCGACGGCGTCAACAGCGAAGCTGCTATCATGATCGACTATGAAAAGAAAAAGGTCCTGATCGCCGGATCGCAGTACGCAGGCGAGATCAAGAAGAGCGTGTTCTCGGTAATGAACTATGAGATGCCGAAACTGGGTGTGCTTCCCATGCACTGCTCGGCTAACATGGATCCCGAGACAAAGGATACAGCCGTATTCTTCGGTCTTTCCGGAACAGGCAAGACGACTCTTTCGGCTGACCCGGCAAGAAAGCTCATCGGCGATGACGAGCACGGCTGGTCGGAGACAGGCATCTTCAACTTCGAGGGCGGCTGCTACGCTAAGTGCATCGACCTCGATCCGGAGAACGAGCCTGATATCTACGGCGCTATCAAATTCGGCAGCCTCGTAGAGAACGTCATCCTCGACGAGGACAGACATCCGGATTATTCGGACAACAGCATCACGGACAACACTCGTGTCGGATATCCGATCGAGTTCATCAACAATGCTGCTATACCGGGCGTAGGCGGCATCCCGAAGGTAGTCATCTTCCTGACAGCAGACAGCTTCGGCGTTCTTCCGCCGATCTCGAAGCTCAGCAAGGAAGCTGCCATGTACCACTTCGTAACGGGCTTCACATCGAAGGTAGCGGGAACAGAGCGCGGCATCACAGAGCCGGTACCGACGTTCTCGACACTGTTCGGCGAGCCGTTCATGCCGATGGATCCGAACGTATACGCAAACATGCTCGGTGAGAAGATCGAGAAATATGACACGAAGGTATATCTCGTGAACACAGGCTGGACAGGCGGTCCTTACGGAACAGGTTCCAGAATGAAGCTGAAGTACACAAGAGCCATGATCACAGCTGCTCTGAACGGCGAGCTTGAAAAGGTCGAATACAAACATGACGATCTGTTCAATCTCGACATCCCGCAGAGCTGCCCGGGCGCTCCGAGTGAGGTCATGAATCCGAGAGAGACATGGGCTGACAAGGATGCTTACGATGAGATGGCTAAGAAGCTCGCAGGTATGTTCTCGAAGAACTTCGCAGAGAAGTATCCGAACATGGACAAGGCTATCATCGAAGCCGGTCCGAAGGGCTGATCTTGTGAACTGATACAGTGATCCGAAATCAAGAATATCAATAAAAGAGCACTCCGCCAGGCGGAGTGCTTTTTCTTCTTCTCCCGGTCTGCCGGATCGGGGCTAGAGCGACGTCGGAGCGCCTGTTACGATATCCGGCACACGTTTGAGCGGATCGTACGGCGTTCTCGTGCGGACGCAGTCATATATGATATTGATGACATCTATCTCGCGTTTTCCCGCCACCTTCTTCAGAGGGAAGGGCTCCCCGAACATTTCCTCGTATTGTATCAGTAGTAATTCCAGCATTTGTTATGTCCTCGCTTTCGTTGTTTTCGCGTTTTTCCGTATCAGACGTCCGCCTGAAATAGTCTGCAGTGATCCTGCGTTATGGATCCGAATTAGATTATAATACATCATACGCTCCCGGTACAACTTTTTGTAGTTGAATAAATGTATATATAAGACTATAATATACAAGCGTTTTGCATGCCCGAAACGGGACATGGCTGATAAATACATTGTCCGCATAAGTGCAAATAGTGAATTTAGCGAATAATTATCCAAAATCCATTGCGTATTTATGCATAAAATGTTATTATCATGCATAGCAAGTTTATCAAAACACTATAACTTATCTCATTATCAAGGGAAGATAAAGAATCAGGAGACGGTAAAAATGAAGAAGAGAACATTGTTAGGTGTATTGGCACTCGTAATGGCGTTCGCGTTCGCGCTTACAGGCTGCGGCGGTTCTGACGGCGGCGACAGCGCGGCAAGCGTTGCTGAAGAAGGCGATACACTCAAGGTAGTAACTAACGCGACATTCAAACCTTTCGAGTTCACAGAAGACGGCGAAGAAGAGATCATCGGCTTCGACGTAGATATGATGAACGCTATCGCTGAAGACCAGGGTCTGAAGATCGAATTCGTGAACATGGAGTTCGATTCACTGATCCCGGCTCTCGAGTCGAACCAGGGCGACATCATCTGCGCAGGAATGAACAAACTGGCAGGCGACCGTGCTGAAAAGGTAGACTTTGGCGAAACATATTTCCAGAGCCAGCTGATGCTCCTCGTACCGGCTGACAGCGACCTTGAAAGCGTTGATGCTGTAACGAGCGACATGGCTCTCGCAAGCCAGATCGGAACGACAGGCGGAGAATATGTCAAGGCACTGCAGAAGGACGGAAAGATCGCTAAGGCAGTTGTACTGAACGACTGGACAGACTGCTACCTGCAGCTGAAGAACGGCGACGTTCAGGGCGTAGTAGTAGATAAGCCGGTAGGCGAAGCATATCTCAACAAACATGGTGATATCGCTAAATTCGCTGGTAAAGAATTCGGTGAACTTGAAGAGTTCGCATTCGCTGTACAGAAGGGCAACACAGAGCTTCTCGACAAACTCAACGCAGGTCTTGCTAACCTGAAGAAGAGCGGCGAGTATGACAAGCTCATCGACAAGTGGTTCAACTAGTCTGTAGACCACGCAAAATATAAAAGCGAAAGGAAAACAACCTTATGGGAGTCTATTTACAAGGTTTTCTGATCGCTTGTAAGGGCATACCCACTACGATCTGGGTAAGTTTGATAGCAATAGTGCTGGGAGCAGCAGTAGGCCTGCTCCTGGCACTCTGTTCTCAGTCGAAAAAGACGCCTTTGCGAGTGATATCAAAACTGTATATCGATATTGTCAGAGGAACGCCTATGCTTGTTCAGGCATTGATCATGGCTTACGGCGTGCCGCAGCTGATCCAGTCAATGGGCACTGATTTCAAATGGCCGAACCTCGTTATCCCTGCCGTGATAGTATGCGGTATGAACTCTGCCGCATATATGGCTGAGATCATCAGGTCCGGTATACAGGCTGTCGACAAGGGACAGATGGAAGCTGCCAGATCTCTCGGTATGAACCAGAAGATGGCTATGAAGCTGATAATAATACCGCAGGCTATCAGGATCATCCTGCCTGCGTTCTGCAACGAGTTCGTTACTTTGATCAAGGAGACTTCGGTACTCGGATACGTAGGCGTCGTCGAGATACTGCGTCACGGCCAGCTTTGGAATTCGTCTTCGTTTGAGACGTTCCCGGCTTACATCGGCGTTGCGCTGGCTTACATGATGCTTACTATACCTCTGTCCAAGCTGATCAACGGATATGAACGCAGAAGAGCAAGGAAGGAGGCAGCGGCATGATAGAGATAAAAGGTCTTCACAAATATTTCGGTGAGAACCAGGTCCTCAAAGGGATAGACCAGTCCGTCGATGAAGGCGAAGTGCTGTGCATCATAGGACCGTCGGGATCCGGGAAATCGACTATGCTCCGCTGCATCAACAGGCTCGAAGAGCCGACTGACGGCGAGATATACATGGACGGAGAACTTATCACGGAGGAGAACCTCGACAGGATAAGGACGAAGATGGGTATGGTATTCCAGCAGTTCAACCTCTTCCCGCATATGTCGGTGCTCGACAATCTGACATGCGGACCGGTCAACGTGAAGGGTGTTGATAAAGCTGCGGCTGAAGAAAAGGCCAAGTCTCTCCTCGCACGCGTAGGACTGGCTGAGAAGGCAGACGAATTTCCGAGGAACCTCTCCGGCGGACAGCAGCAGCGTGTGGCTATCGCCAGGGCGCTCGCTATGGACCCGGAGGTAATGCTCTTCGACGAGCCGACATCGGCGCTCGACCCGGAGATGGTAGGCGAAGTACTCGATGTAATGAAGTCGCTAGCGGCTGAAGGAATGACGATGATCGTCGTAACTCACGAGATGGGATTCGCAAAGGAAGTAGCCGACAAGGTCATCTTCATGGACGGCGGCTACATCGTAGAGCAGGGTCCTCCGAAGGACGTGCTCGAGAATCCGCAGATGGACAGGACGAAGGACTTCCTTTCGAAGGTGCTGGTCTAGGGCGCGGAATAAGCAGAATAATTCAGGAGATCCGGAAGGGTCTCCTGTTTTTGTGCTTGCTGCGAGTGATGGCTGAAAGCATTGAAAAATAAGGGGTCTAATACCGAGGCTGAGACCGGGGGTCTAGGGGTGGACGAAGCAAAAAGTGCAAAGTATCATACCTTGGCTCAATTGTTTGAAATATCGCAAAAGAATAAAATACCTCCGAGGGTAGGGCGGATACTATCCTGTTATGCGTGCGGAATGCAATGCATGCAGAGGTGTCGGTTCCGGATCCTCGGAACTATTATTTCTTATTCTATATCGTTTTACTAGGAGGTGTTTTCATAATGAGTGAAAGCAAAGGCCAATTTAATTCCAATATTGGATTTATCATGGCATCGG
>CAMKAM010000065.1 GCA_946410475.1 uncultured Bacillota bacterium | reverse complement strand
TGTATCCGGGCAACGAGGTAAGGTTCAAGGGAGCTTACTTCCTGACATGTCAGGAGTCGGTCAGAGACGAAGACGGCAACATCATCGAGCTGCACTGCACATACGACCCGGAGACGAGGTCGGGCAGCGGATTCGAAGGCCGCAAGGTCAAGGGCACGATCCATTGGGTCGATGCGAAGACGGCGGTGAAGGTCAAAGTCAGAGAGCTCGGATATCTGATGAACGAAGACGAGAACGGCGAGCAGCAGTTCAATGAGGATTCCATGATAGTGAAGGAATGCTACGCGGAGCCGCTCGTTGCCGAAGCGCAGCCGGGCGAGAGGTTCCAGTTCTTCAGACACGGATACTATATCGCCGACACGAAACTGACGACGGACGACGAGAAGGTATTCAACAGCATCGTCGGACTGAAGAGCAGCTACAAGCCGAAATAGGTGAATGATAAAGATAGTAATAACGGTAGGCGTCGCGCTCGCCCTGGGCTTCATAGCCGGCAGCGCGGCCGTCTATACTTTCAACAGGATTCCTGACGGATGGCTGGGAGCAGATGAAGAGGGACGCGATTCACAGCGTGTGAAGAGCGTGCCGTGGAAATACGTGCTTTCAGCCACGTTCATCGTTTGCGGGATATATATGGGGCTGAAGGATCCGGTGGCGGCGCCCGCGGTGTTTGCCGCGTGCTTCTTCCTGGTCCAGACGGCGATGGCAGCGAAGCTCTACAGGAGGGCGCCTCTTCCGCTGAGCGCTCTGGTGCTCGTCTGCGGGATAGCGTCGGTATCGCGGGAAGCGGACTTCCAAAAGTACGTTATAGAGGCTGTGGCGGTGATCGCCTGCCTGGGAGCGCTGTTTGGTATAGTAAGCCTCCTGAGAAAACGGAAAGTGACCGGAAACGACCTCGAAGACGCGGTGCCTATGAGCGAGAACTTCGCCCTCGCCGCGTCCGCAGTCCTGCTCTGCGGCGGCGTTCAGGGAATAACGGTCATCGCGGCATCGGTGTGCCTGTGGCTCGTCAGGGTCTTTATGACCGCCGGCAGGATAGGGAAAGAAAGGGCATTCGCAGAGGCGGAGCCGCCGGCGTTTTTCCTGGCTGCATGCGCGGCTCTCTGGATGACGGTGAATATAAGCCACGCCGTGATCTGATCCGTGCGGAATTGCCGGCAGAAGATGAGCCGGCAGAAAACATAGAACAGAAAGAGAAAATAAGAATGATAAACGGAAAACAGAGGAGATATCTCAAACAGATCGCACAGGAGACTCCGGCTACGGTATACATCGGAGTCAACGGTCTGACCGAGAATATAAAGAAGGAGATCGAGAACGGATTCGAGGCGCGCGAGATCGTGAAGGTGAAACTCCAGAACGGAGCGGCGCTCGACCCGAAGGAGGTCGCGAACGAACTTGCTGAGGAGATGGGCGCGGAATTCGTTCAGGCCATCGGCAAAGTCTTCGTGCTCTACAGAGAGTCGAAGGACAACAAGACGATAGTATTGCCGAGATAAGCCGGCAGCATCTGCAATATGGAAAGAAATATCCTGATCACAATAGAATATGACGGAAGCGCTTACTCGGGATGGCAGATACAGCCAAACGTCCCCACGGTACAGGGCGAAGTGCAGAATGCCCTGAGGCGGGTCCTCGGACGCGACATCAAGATCAACGGGACGTCGAGGACGGACGCGGGTGTGCACGCTCTGGGGCAGCGCGCCAGTTTCCATCTGGAGCCTGGTATCCCGACGGAGAGGATAGCCTTTGCTTTGAACAACGCGCTTCCCGGAGATATAAGGATCGTTTCCGCGGAGGAGAAGGAAGCTGATTTTCACGCGAGATTCTCTGCGAAAGGAAAGAAGTACATATACAGGATGAAGCATCATGTATCGGCATTCGAGTCGAGATATTTCTATGGCGTCGAAGAGGGACTTGATATGGATGCGGTCCATGAGGCTGCGAAGATCATAGAAGGGACGCACGACTTCAAGTGCTTCGAGGCCGCAGGCGCGGATCCGAAAGATTCCACGGTGAGGACGATATGGTCGCTTACTATGGACAGGGTGCGCGAAGACGGCTCGGTATGCGGTAGTGAGGACCGTTCGGCAGGATACGATCTTGTTGTGATGGGTGACGGCTTCCTGTATAATATGGTAAGGATAATTACCGGTACGCTGGTCGATGTCGGAAGGGGCAGGATCGGCGCCGGAGACATATATGAAATGCTGGAGAAAAAAGACCGGACCCTTGCCGGCCACACTGCTCCGCCCGAGGGACTTTATCTGGCGGAGGTCTTTTACGGGGAGGACGACCAATGGAAGACACACGTTTGAGCTGGGATGAATACTTCATGGAGATGGCTAAACTCGCGGCTAAGAGGTCGACGTGCCTCAGAAGGAACGTCGGCGCCGTGATCGTTCAGGACAAGCACGTTCTGTCGACGGGATACAACGGCGCGCCGAAGGGCATACCTCACTGTGCGGAGAAGGGCGGTTGCTACAGAGAGCAGCACAACATCCCTTCGGGCGAGAGACATGAACTGTGCCGCGCTCTGCACGCGGAGCAGAACGCTATTATCCAGGCTGCGAACTGGGGACAGAGCATTGAAGGGGCGACGATATATATCACGCATCAGCCCTGCGTCATCTGCGCGAAGATGATCATCAATGCAGGTATCCAGAGGATCGTAGTCGATGAGGGCTACCCCGATGAGATGGCTGTAGAGATACTCGAGGAAGCCGGCCTTCGGATAGTGGAACTCGAAAAGGATGGAAAATCTAAAGAGTAAGGGCTCAAAGAAAGAACTGTACAGGCAGCTGGCTGTTGTTGCAGTGCCTATTGCGCTGCAGAGCCTGGTCGCTTCTTCGCTGAATCTGATCGACAATCTGATGGTCGGGTTCATGGGGGAAGCCGAGCTCGGCGCCGTCGGCGCCGGTATGCAGATATATTTCATCGGCTGGATCTTCCTGTTCGGATTCTCGGCGGGAGCATCCACGTTCGTAGCCCAGTTCTGGGGAGCTAAGGATCTTGTTAATATACGGAAGACGATGGGGTTCGCTATCGTGATATGCGAAGCGGTCGGACTCGTCTTTTTCATGTCCGCATTTTTCGCTCCGGAGGTCGTGATGCGCGTATTCACGAATATACCGCAGACGATCGAGCTCGGGGCGCAGTATGTGAAATGGGGCTCTGCATGCTTCCTGCTGATGCCCGTGCTCATCATCCTTGAGATGTCCCTCAGGTCGACGCAGCAGACGAAGATACCGATGTACATATCGTTCATCGCCTTTGCAATGAATACGTTCATGAACTGGGTGCTGATATTCGGACATTTCGGTCTTCCGGCACTTGGCGTAAGAGGAGCTGCGCTCGCGACTGTCGTTTCGCGGATCGTCGAACTGTCGCTGGACATCATCGTCATATTCGTAAGGAAGAACAAGATCGCGGGACCGCTGAGGGAATTCTTCGGATGGAGCAGGGAGCTTGCCGTCCGTGTAGTCAGGAATTCGCTTCCTACGATGATAAACGAAGGGGCCTGGTCTGTTGCGACTTCCATGTATGTTGCGGCATATGCCAGGGTAGGCGTCACCGAATATGCGGCTTATCAGGCCGCAGAGACAATAGACGTTCTTTTCATTATGGGAGCGTTCAGCCTGGGAGATGCGGCGCTGATAATAATAGGCGCGAAGCTCGGCGAGGGAAAGCTTGAGGAGGCGTATGACATAGCGAAGACGATACTGAAGGCATGCGTTCTGGTGGGAGTGATAGCGAGCGTGCTGCTGGCTTTATGCTCCGGGCCGATGGTATCGCTCTTCAACTTCACGGAAGAAGGGGCCAGGGACGCGAGGCTGATACTGCTGGTGTTCAGCGGGGTGCTGACGGTCGACGTACTGTGCGGCGCCCTGGTTACGGGAGTCCTCAGGAGCGGAGGCGATACCAGATTCGCTATGCTGGCCGACGTCGGAACGATCTGGCTGATAGGCGTTCCCATGGCGTGGATCTCGACAGCGGTGATGCACTGGCCGATCTACATCGCGGTGGCTCTTTCAAAAATGGAACTCGTTGTTAAAGTGTTCATCGTGATGGCAAGATTCATATCAAAAAAATGGGTAAGGAATGTAATAAGCAACATATGACGCGATCGGGAAAGTATGGGGGAAAATGCAATACGGGCGCAGAGGTGAGATCTTGTACTGTCTTGTATTTTCTTGTACTAATTTTCACGCCTGCTTTACATTTTTTTTGAAACAAGTATAATTTATTATGAATATTCGTAATCGGAGGAAATCATAGTTGGAATATGTGATAGGGGCGCTGACCGGCCTGCTGACCGGAGGCCTGCTCGGATTTATCAAGAACAAGCTCGTATGGAGCAGATATATCGACAAGAGCAACGAGGAAGGCTACAACAACGAATCCGCTCAGGTTTACGGCAGACTATTGGCAAGCAATGCGCTTAATATCATTATTTTAGTTATCGTTTTCCTTATGAGGAATATAGTGCCGGTGGAATGGGTATCGTTCCTCCTCGGCGCAGCAACAGGCCTCGTGGCGATGAACTTCATCACCGCAGGCGCAAGGAAATGACAAGAGACCGCATGAAGGGTGGTGCAGACAGATCATGACTGTATCTATGATGGAAAATTTGAACGCGATGGGTATCTCGAGCGGGATGGTGACCAGCACGGTGATAACTATCATACTATGCGTTATCGCGATCCTGGCAGGACGCAACATGCAGCTGAAAGAACCAGGCAGGCTGCAGAACATGGTTGAGATCGGCATAGGAAAACTGTATGGATTCTTTGAAGGGATCATGGGCAAGAAACTTTGCAGACAGTATTTCCCGATCGTAGGAACACTGTTCATCTACATCCTGTTCTGCAATTACTCCGGACTCCTCCCCGCAGCGGGAGAGCTTCCCGGACTGAAGCCGCCGACAGCGAGCATCAACTGTACTGCCGCGATGGCGATATTCGTTTTCTTCATGACGATGTTCGTCGGCATCAGAGCGAACCACGGACCGAAGTATTTCAAGCATCTGTTCAAGCCGTTCGCGTTCCTCTTCCCGCTGATGTGCATAGAAATGGTGGTAAGACCGCTTTCGCTGACGATGCGTCTTTACGGTAACGTGTTCGGTGAAGAGACGGTAACACATCAGTTCTTCACGATGATCCCGATCGGACTTCCTGTAGTCATGCAGGCGCTGTCCGTACTGATGGGACTCGTCCAGGCCCTCGTATTCTCGCTGCTGACGGCGATATACTTCACAGAGGCCGGAGAGATCGAAGGAGAAGAACTGGAGACCCTGTAAAAGGGGCGCCGCCGGAAAGGCGGCTTGGAGATCGATCAAATTTAAAATTTGATATATAACGAAACAAGTCTTAAGAGACTAGCATGAAAGGAGTACTAACTATGGGTATGGTAGCATTAGGAGCAGCGCTGGCAGTAGGTCTTGCGGCTATAGGACCGGGAATCGGTCAGGGTATCGCAGCAGGTAAAGCGCTTGACGGAATGGCTCGTCAGCCTGAGGCGGCGGGTATGCTCAGAACGAACATGATCCTGGCGTTCGCGTTCATGGAATCGCTGACGATCTATGGTCTTGTAATAGCGTTCCTGCTCTATTCGAAGGTATAATTTAGGTTTAATCGAAGGAAGTAATCATGGTTGAAGCATTAGGAATTAGCCTGATAGAGTTTGTCTTTTATCTGATCAACTTTATCATCCTGGTCGGCGTGCTTGGAAAGTTCCTTTACAGACCTTTCATCAACATGCTCGACATGAGGAGACAGACCATAAAAGATGCCTTCGACAGCGCGGAAGCGACTAACAGAAAAGCTGACGAAAAGCTCGCTAATTACGAGAAACGAATCGCCAATGTAGAGGCTGAGGGCCGCGATATCATCAAAGAAGCGACCGATCAGGCAAGACTGAGGGCGGCATCGATCATCGAAGAGGCGAACAAGCAAGCTGACGACATAGTCCAGAAAGCCCGCGTTGAGATCGAACAGGAGAAAGAGAGCGCTCTGGCTGATGTGAGAGATCAGATCAGTGAGCTGGCTCTTATGATGGCTGAAAAGATCATGGAGAAGGATATCGAGGTCAACGGCCAGGAACAGATCCTTGATCAGGTGATGGAAGAGGTAGGTACAGCTAAATGGCAGAATTAACCGTTGACAGGACATATGGAGGCGCCCTGTTCTCAGCGGCGCACGACGTCGGTAAGGTCAGTGAGATCGAAGAAGAGGCCTTTGCCGTTCTTGACGTGTTCAAAGAAAACGGGGACTTCTTCAAACTCCTCAACTTCCCGGGCATTTCGATGGATGAAAAGAAAGACATCATAAGGAACGTCTTTTCGGGGAGGATCTGCGAGGAACTGGAGAACTTTTTGTATATCCTCATAGACAATCACAGGATCGGGCGATACGAACAGATCATAAAAGACTACAAAAAACTGCGCAACGAAGAAGAGGGCGTAGCGTTCGGTACAGTGTACTCAGCGCAGCCTGTCTCTGAAGAGAGGATGAACTCGCTGCAGCAGAAGGTTTCGGATCTGCTCGGTGAAAACGTCAAACTCGAGAATGAGATCGACAAGACTCTTATAGGTGGAGTCAAGATCCTTATCGACGGAAAAATAATAGACGCAAGCCTGCGCTCGCGTCTTGAAAGTCTGGGCAATTCAATGAAAATGTGATTTGCCCTCGTCAGGAGGAAATATTAAATGAATTTAAGACCTGAAGAAATAAGTGCGGTCATCAAGGAGCAGATAAAGAACTACTCCAATGCCCTTGACGTCTCGGACTTCGGAACTGTCATCCAGGTCGGTGACGGTATCGCGAGGGTTTACGGGCTCGATAACTGCATGTCCGGAGAGCTCCTTGAGTTCCCCGGTGGCACTTTCGGCATGGCCATGAACCTTGAGGAAGACAACGTAGGATGCGTTATCCTCGGTTCGGATGCCGAGATCAAAGAAGGAGATATAGTCAAGCCGACAGGAAGAGTAATCGAAGTACCTGTAGGCGAAGCGATGATAGGAAGAGTAGTCAACGCTCTCGGACAGCCGATCGACGGCAAAGGCCCCATCAAGACGAGCGAGGCCAGACCGGTCGAAAGCCCGGCCCCGAGCGTTATCGACCGTCAGTCCGTAAAAGAGCCGCTGCAGACGGGACTCAAAGCTATTGACTCGATGATCCCGATCGGCAGAGGTCAGCGTGAGCTGATCATCGGCGACAGACAGACAGGTAAGACGGCTATCGCTATCGACACTATCCTGAACCAGAAGGACACGGATGTCATCTGCATCTACGTTGCCATCGGTCAGAAAAAGTCGACAGTAGCACAGCTCGTTAAGACTCTCGAAGACCAGGGCGCTATGGACTACACTATCGTAGTTTCGGCTACAGCTTCGGACGTAGCTCCGCTGCAGTACATCGCACCGTACGCAGGATGCGCTATGGGTGAGTACTTCATGTACAAAGGCCAGCATGTAATGATCGTATATGACGACCTTTCAAAGCATGCTGTTGCTTACAGAGCCATGTCCCTGCTGCTCAGAAGGCCGCCGGGGCGTGAGGCTTATCCGGGCGACGTATTCTACCTGCACTCGAGACTGCTCGAAAGAGCTGCGAAGCTGTCCGACAAGCTCGGCGGCGGTTCGCTTACTGCTCTTCCGATCATCGAGACACAGGCAAGCGACGTATCGGCTTACATCCCGACAAACGTAATATCGATCACAGACGGTCAGATATATCTGCAGCCCGAACTGTTCTTCCAGGGCCAGAGACCTGCTATCGACGCCGGTATATCCGTATCCAGGGTAGGCGGCGACGCTCAGATCAAGGCTATGAAACAGGTATCGAGCAAGATCAAGATGGAGCTGGCTCAGTACAGAGAGCTCGCGAGCTTCTCGCAGTTCGGCTCCGACGTAGACGCGGACACTAAGGCAAGACTCGACCACGGTGCTGTTCTGATGGAGATCATCAAGCAGGGCCAGTACAAGCCAATGCCGGTAGAGTATCAGGTAGTCAGCATCTTCGCCGCGGTCAACGGCTTCATGCAGGA
>CAMKAM010000064.1 GCA_946410475.1 uncultured Bacillota bacterium | reverse complement strand
ACCGCACATTAAAGATCCCGGCTGTTCTCCCTCATATAATAGAAGAGGTACTGCTGCGCGATGCCGCCGTACTCGCCGAAAGTGTCTCTGGCAAACGCGGCCATCTCCGCCGGCTTATCGAGGCCGTAGAGCTCGCTCATGACCCGCTTCACCCAGACGTCTATCGGGAAGCTGTCGAGCTGGTGAAGCCCGAATAAGCGGATACAGCTCGCTACCTTCGGTCCGACTCCGCAAAGGCACGACGGATCCTCGTATACCATGCCCATGCCGTTCTCCTCGATGCACCTCGCGGTCTCCACGAGATACCTCGCTCTGTATCCCAGACGGATATCCGCCAAGTCGCCCTCTTCAAGTCCGGCGAGCACAGCGCTTGACGGCACGGCATATCTCATCTCGCCCTCGAACTCTCCGGCCGGCTCGCCGAATGCCCTCGAAAGATCGCGGATGTTCTTTTTTATCCTTGGGATATTGTTGTTCTGAGAGATGATGAAGGACACCGTCATCTCCCAGGGGTCCTGCCTCAGTATCCTTATGCCGCCTCCGTAAGCGACCGCCTTCTCCATCACGCCCGAGCCGTCCCGTCCGATCAGCTCCTTCTTTATCTTTCCGTAGTCACGTCCGAGATCGAAATAGTCGTACCAGAAATCCCTTTCCTCTTCGGGTCCATCTCCGATTCCGTCTTCACCATCCGCGCCGGTCACGATCAGAGTGCCGCCTGAAAACGGCGCCGCTCCCGGCGCCTGCTCCAGTCTTATATTCGCGGGACGGGAAGCGGCTATTCCCGAATATGAACCGTCTTCGTTCCTGTCCCATCTGAAGCACTGTCCGCATTCGAATATGTGCTCCAGGCATGTGTCTTTTACTTCAAATCTCAAATCGAAACTCAAGCCATTTCCCTCACTTCGATATTCAGCCGCTCGACGTTGAACGACGTCATCTTTTCTATCCCTTTCACGCATTCTTTCTGCAGTGCGGCGGCAGCCCTCGGTATGACAGTCTCCTCGCCGAATACGCACAGCAGTCTTATATGCAGTTCCTCGAGACGCTTCTCCGTTACGATCTTCTTTATCTCTTTGACTTCCGGATCGTCGTTCGCTATATACTCGACGATGTCAGAAATGACCTTCTCGGAAATGAAATAGTTCCCCAGGTAGCTGTAAGTCGGACGGACGACGGCCTTTTCGCTTACGTCATCCTTGTTCTTGCCCCAGCCGCGGAATATCCTCAGCGGGTCCATGAAATACCCCGAGAACTGACGCTTCAGCTGCGCGGCCGGAACCGGTACTACATGCTTGCCCTGATAGTTCCTCTGCTTGAAGGCTTCTTCCCTCTGATCTACCGTCGTTATGTCCTCGATATGGATCATCTCGGATATCTCCGGGAGGTCCAGCCTCTGGGCTATCTTCACGACCATGCCGTCGCTCGTGCCCAGTATCAGGATGTTCCTGGGATCAGTTTCCCTGATGTTCCTGACGGCTTCCGCCCGGCGGATATCGTTCGTGAAAAGGGCTGCTTTTATGGCGCCGATCTTCGTCGGTTCCCTCTTCGCGGACGAGCCGCAAACGATGTTATTCTTATATATGAAGAGCCCGTCGTCTATTATCGCTTCGATGCCTCTGTCACGGCAGAGATCCATCGCCTGATAACTTTTTCCTGTTCCGCTCTTGCCAACGAGTGCGTATACTTTCATCTTTACAACTCTCTTTTTTAATGCTATACTGACTTTTGTCAAGATATCTTACAACATAAGGAGGATCGAATTATGGCTTATGTAATCAGTGATGCTTGCATCAGCTGTGGTGCTTGCGAAGCAGAGTGCCCGGTAGGTGCTATCTCAATGGGTGACGGACAGTACGTCATCGACGCTGACACATGCATCGACTGTGGTGCTTGCCAGGGTGCTTGCCCGGTAGACGCTCCGCAGGCTGGCTAAAATCAGCAAAATCAATAACCGTTTCTCTCATGGAGAAACGGTTATTTTGTTTTTTGTCTTTATTTGTTCTCCATGTAGTAAGCCAGCGAATGGAGACTGTCGCTGAGGTGGACATTCTCCAGAGCCACCCCTTCAGGCACGTTCACATCCAGAGCCGTGAAGTTCCATATGCCGCGGACGCCGCCGGCGCACAGTTTGTCAGCGACTTCCTGCCCCGAATTCTTCGTCGTACAGATGATGCCGATATCGATACTGTTCTCCTCGAGGAACTCGGAAAGCTCCGCATAGTCCTTCACTTTGATGCCGTTGATACGCATGCCAATAAGCCTCGGATTGACCTCAAAAATGCACTCGACTATAAAGCCCATGTTCGAATAATGGGTATAGTTCGCGAGAGCCTGGCCGAGATTACCTCCGCCGACCAGTACCATTTTGTATTCTTTGTCCAATCCAAGGATGCTGCTGATCTCATCAAAGAGATCCTTTACATTATATCCATATCCCTGTTGGCCGAAACCGCCGAAATTGTTGAGATCCTGACGGATCTGGGAAGCGGTGTAGCCTGTCAATTTGCTGAACTCCTTCGAAGAGATCTTGTCCTTCCCCTCGAGCATCAGCTCCTTGAGATACCTCCTGTATCTCGGCAGCCTTTTTATGACTGCTTTTGAAATGTTATCGTTCTTTGGCATCGTGTTACCTGCTTATTTGTTTTCATCAACATAAGCAACCAGATCTGCCACTGTCTGGAATTTTTCTGCCTCTTCGTCAGGGATCTCGATACCATATTCTTCTTCGATCGCCATTATGATCTCAACCGCATCAAGCGAATCTGCTTCAAGATCTTTCATCAGATGAGTTTCCAGAGTGACCTTATCTTCATCGACTCCGAGCTGCTCAACTATTATTTCTCTTACCTTGTCAAAAACCATTTTTTAGACCTCCGTAATCACTATGAAATAATTATAAATTAACCATCGTGGCTATTGCAACCACTTTTGATAATATTTTGACAATTTTTCTTTGCTGTCCTCGAGTTCTTTGCTGAGCGCGTCCAGCCTCAGATAATCCGACAGGACGTCCTCCCTGCACATCTCCTCTTCGAGCTCGTGGATGCGTATTTCGAGGGCTTCGATCTTGTTTTCAAGTTCTTCCTGTTCCCTCTTTTCGCGGCGCGCTTTTGCTTCCGCTTCCTTCTTCAGCCTGCGCTCTTCAGCGGCGCTGAGCTTCGGTTTTTCCTCCTCGGAAGCAGCCCTGTCCTTCGCCGCCTTCCCCATCTCGTCCAGATACTTCGTCCCGGACTGGATGCGTTCCTTCTTGTCTATGTAGTAATCGTACTTTCCGAGGTATTCCGTCAGGCCGTCCCTCTCCAGTTCGAGTATCCTCGTCGGCACCTTCGAAAGCAGATATCTGTCATGCGAGATGATGATCGCCGTGCCCGGGAAGTCCATCAGAGCATCCTCGAAGACCTCCTTCGAGTCGATATCCAGATGGTTCGTCGGCTCGTCCAAAAGCAGCAGGTTCGCGCCCGACAGCATCAGTTTGAGAAGCGAGAGCCTCGCCTTCTCTCCGCCCGAGAGCGCGCTGACCGGCAGGAAGACGTCGTCTCCCCTGAACAGGAACCGTCCCAAAAGCGACCGCATCTGAGTATCCGAGTACAGCCTGTATTCGTTCTTCATCTCGTCGAAGACCGTGTTGCGCTCGTCAAGGAGTCTCTGCCCCTGGTCATAGTAAGCGATCTCTACGTTGTGACCGTATTTGATCGATCCCGAATCCGCTCCGAGTTCTCCCTTTATCATCCTGATCAGCGTCGTCTTTCCGATACCGTTCGCTCCGACGATGCAGATCTTCTCTCCGCGCTTTATGTCGAATCCGACATTCCTGAAAAGCTCTTTCTTTTTGCTTCCATAGCCGAACGACTTCGAAAGATCCTTTGCGAACAGCACGTCCGTACCGCTCCTGAACTTCTCCTTGAAATGGATCTTCACCTTGCCGATCTCGGCCTCCGGCCGCTCGAGCCTCTCCATCCTCTCGAGCATCTTCTCACGCGAGGCGGCCCGCTTCGCGAGCTTCTCCGTCCCGCGCCCCTTGTAGCGTCTGATCAGTTCCTCCTGGCGCGAGATCTCCTTCTGCTGCTTGTTGTAAGCCCGCAGTTCCTCCTCGCGGATCTCCCTCTTCCTCTCGGCGTAGAAATCGTAATTGCCTTCATATATATGCAGGCGGCCGTTTCTCACCTCGAAGATCCTCGTCGCCGTCTCGTTCAGGAAATATCTGTCGTGCGAGACGATGATGATCGTCCCTCTGTATGATGAGAGATACTGCTCGAGCCACTTGAGCGTCCCGATGTCGAGGTGGTTCGTCGGCTCGTCGAGAAGCAGTATGTTAGGCTTAGTAAGCAGCAAGGCCGCCAGAGCCAGCCTCGTCCTCTCGCCTCCCGAAAGCATGCTGATCTTCTTATCGTAATAGTCCTCGCCGAACGCCATGCCCGCGAGCACTCCCTTTATATCGCTCTTGTACCTGTATCCTCCGCGCATCTCGAATTCATGCATCAGATCTTCGTACCTTTCAAGAGCTTCCTTCTGATCCTCGCCCGAAAGCTCGGACGCCAGATGAGACAGCCTCAGCATCTCCTCCTCCATCTCGGAAAGATCGCTGAAAAGATTCTCCATCTCTTCGAGGACGGTCCTCTCCGAAACGAACTCGTCCCTCTGCCTGAGGTATCCGATCTTCATGTCCTTTGACACGAAAACGTCGCCCGAAGTTGCGCTCTCCTCTCCGGACAGCACATTGAGGAGCGTCGTCTTCCCGGCGCCGTTGGCGCCGACGATGCCCACTCTGTCGCCTCCGTTGATACCGAACGTTATCCCCTCGAGTATGGTGTCTGCTCCGTATTCTTTTTTGATGTCTTTCGCGCTGAGTACTATCATAACGGCAGATGAGCTATAGCATCGAGCGACAGATCGCTCGTATTCCCCTTGATATAACTGTAATGTCCGGCCGCGCCTATCATCGCCGCGTTGTCCGTGCACAGGACCGCAGGCGGTATGCACAGTCTGATGCCGTGCTCTCCGCACGCTTCAGTAAGCTTCTCCCTCAGTCTGGAGTTCGCCGCGACTCCGCCGGCAACGACGAGCTTGTCCTCTCCCGAGTCGAGCGCGGCTCCGACCGACTTCGCGACAATGACGTCGAGGACGGCTTCCTGGAACGAAGCTGCCACGTCAGCCGCGTTCACCTCGTTTCCTTTCTGCTTCTCACCGTTGACGTAGTTCAGAACGGCTGTCTTGATCCCGCTGAACGAAAAGTCGTATGTGCCGTCATCGAGAAGCACCCTCTTGAAATGGATCGCTTCTCTGTCTCCTTCCTTCGCGAGCCTGTCGATCGCCGGGCCGCCCGGATACGGTAGCCCGAGGACCCTCGCGACCTTGTCGAACGCCTCGCCAACTGCATCGTCCCTCGTCTGCCCGATCGTGTGCAGATCGTTATACTCCGTCACCCTGACGATATTCGTGTGCCCGCCCGACACTACCAGCGCCATGAATGGCGGCTCGAGATCGGGGTACTGCAGATAATTCGCGCTGATATGACCGTGTATATGATGGACTCCGACCAGCGGCTTGCCTGTCGCCAGAGAGAACGCCTTCGCGGTCGCCACTCCGATCACGAGAGCTCCGATCAGTCCCGGTCCGTATGTCACGCTGAAAAAGTCGACGTCGTCCATCGTCATGCCCGCTTCATCGAGAGCGCGCTGCGTGACGTGGTTGATGTTCTCCAGATGGTGGCGCGAAGCTATCTCCGGCACGACGCCGCCATAAGCCTTATGTATGTCTATCTGCGACGAGATGATATTCGAAAGCACCTCGCGTCCTCCCCTTATCAGGGCGACCGCTGTCTCATCGCAGCTCGATTCTATTGCAAGTGTTACCAGTTTCTTTTCATCCATATCCATCTACCTACAGAACATGCTCCCTTCCCGAAGTCATCCTCCACATGATGAGAGCGTCCTCGTGATCGTCGAAATAGTAATCCTTCCTGACTCCGACACCTTTGAATCCGTGTTTTTTGTAAAGCTCCTGAGCCGGCTCGTTGCTTACTCTAACCTCGAGAGTATAGTCCATCACGCCTTCCGCCCCGCAAACGTCGAACATCGTCTCCATGAGGGCCGAAGCTATCCTCATTCGCCTGAACTTCGGAGCGACAGCTACGTTCGTGATGTGCCCCTCATCAGCGACCCGCCACAGGCCCATATATCCGACGACCTCTTCCTCGGTCGCCGCAACAAGATAAAGGGCGATCTTGTTCTCTTCGATCTCCCTTTCGAAAGACTCCTTCATCCACGGGATCGTCGAACAGAGTTCATCGATGAGAGCCATGTCCTCCGCGTCTTCGAGGCGCGCGGTCCTGATGAAAACACCCTCAGCGCCCTCCAGCTCTACCGGAAGCATCCCGCTGAGATTCTCTTCGCGCCCGCTCATTTCGCGCCGCCTTTCCCGGCCGCGCCTTTGCCAGCCGAACCTTTCCCGGCCGCGCCTTTGCCGAGCTTGCCCTCGCGGAGATTCTTCTCTGCCTCAGCCATCCTCATGTACTGCGGCTTCACATCCTCCGCCGAAAGACCTGTGAGGCTCCCGAACTGATCCGGATCCGCCAGCATATCAGCCGCCATCTCGCAGACCGCCGCCGCATCCTGGGTCCTCTCGTCGAGCCTGTAGACCTTGCCTTCGCAGAGCTTTTCGATCTGATCTCTGTAAGCCGACACTCCGTCGCCCATGAACAGCAGATCGTCCCTGTCTCCCAAAAGACCTATGAACTCGTCCAGCATGTACGGACCTGCCGGCACGACTTCGCAGAAATCCTTATATGCCCCGGCGTACACCTGGTTCCTTCTCGCGTTGAAGAGCGGACACACTGTCACGCCTTCCTCCTCCGCGTCATTTTCACTGATACCGAAAGCGAACAGCGTGGGCACCGCTATCAGCGGCACTCCCGACGCCTGATTCAGGGCGCGTGCCGTCGACACGCCTATCCTGATCCCGGTATATGATCCCGGTCCCGTCGATACCGCTATGTGATCGATATCCGAAAGACTGACCCCCGCCTCGTCCAGCAGCCGGCCTATCATTGCCGTCAGGCTGCTGAGGTGGCTGAGCCTTTCAGTCCCTCTTATCTCCTTTATGTCATCACCGTCCATCAGCGCTGCGCTGCAGAACGGCCCCGTTGTCTCTATGCCAAGTATTCGCAAATGTTCTCTCCCTTTGTCCCGCTTCGATCTCAGCCTTCCCGGTCAGACCCAAGTCGCCCCGGCCAGACCTCATTCTTTCCGGACGGACCCAAGTCATCCCGATCAGACCTCATTCTTTCCGGCAAGTCCCAAGTCGTCCCGGCCAGACCTCATTCTTTCCGGACGGACCCAAGTCATCCCGATCAGATCTATCTCATTCCGTTCACTGTATATATGCGCTCTTCCGGAACCTGTCCGTACTCCATGTTCACGAAGATCGTTTCGTCCGGAAGCGTCTCCTCGATGAGGTCCGCCCACTCTATCACGCAGAGTCCGTCCCCATAAAAGTACTCGTCGAAGCCGAGGTCATATACCTCCTCCGGCCCGGTCAGCCTGTAAACATCAAAATGATAGAGCGGCATCCTTCCCGACTTGTACTCGCATACGATGTTGAACGTCGGGCTCGTGATCGTATCCGTCACCCCGAGCGCCGCCGCGATGTATTTAGTAAGCGTCGTCTTTCCTGTCCCAAGGTCACCGATCAGCGCGACCACGTCTCCGGGCTGCGCCTTCGCGGCAAGCTCGCGCGCAAAAGCCTCCGTATCCTTCTCAGAAGAGATGCGGATTGTCTTTGCGTCCATTCCTTCGGCTCCTGCACTATTCATTATTGAACCTTCTCTTTTCTCCATGCATGCCATTTTATCACAAATGACGCTTCAAATAAATATATCATCCTTCCCGTGATGCCGCGTCCACTTCTTTTATGTACTTTCCATATATACGCAATTGTTCACAAAAAATCCCTCTCCTGTTTTTTGCCCGCTTCCCACAGCCCACTTCTTTTATGTACTTTTCTTATATACGCAATTGTTCACAAAAAAACCCTCTCCTGTTTTTTGCCCGCTT
>CAMKAM010000063.1 GCA_946410475.1 uncultured Bacillota bacterium | reverse complement strand
GAACGCTTCGGCGAGGCTGAAGAAAACAGCATGGGCGTGTACACGGGGATCCCGTTCTGCCCGACCAGATGCCTTTACTGCTCGTTCGCTTCCAACCCGATAGACGGCAGCGACATCGAAGGATATCTCGCAGCTCTTGAAAAAGAGATAGATGCTTGTTCAGAGATGGCAGGGACCGCGGGCATGCTCGCTGAGAGCATATACATCGGCGGCGGCACGCCGACGAGCCTGACAGCGGAGCAGCTGGACAGGCTGCTGGGCAGGATAGAAAGGGGCTTCATGACGGAGGCCGTAAAGGAAGCCACCATCGAGGCGGGAAGACCCGATACGATCACCGAGGCGAAGCTTGAGGCCGCGGCGCGGCACGGATTCGGAAGAGTCAGCATCAACCCGCAGTCGATGAAGCAGGAGACGCTCGTAAGGATCGGAAGAGATCATACTCCGGATGATATAAGGCGGGCTTTCGGAATGGCGAGAGCTTCGGGCGAATGGACTGTCAACGCTGACATAATAGCCGGGCTGCCCGGAGAGGACACGGAAGATATCGTACGGACGCTGGATGAGATCATCTCCCTTGGCGCCGAGAACATAACGGTCCATTCTCTTGCGGTGAAGAGGACGTCGAGGCTGAAGGAAAAAGATCCCGATTATCATTACAAGAGGGGACGCGCCGTAAGAGCCATGCTGGATGCGGCGTCGGAGATACTCGGAAAGAACGGTTACAGACCGTACTATCTATATAGACAGAAACATATGTCGGGCGCGCTCGAGAACGTGGGATACGCGCTTCCCGGGACGGAGAGCCTGTACAATGTGAGGATAATGGACGAGCACCAGAGCATACTGGCGATGGGAGCGGGAGCTATAGGCAAGGATTACTGCCCCCGCACCAGGCAGCTCACCAGGGTGCCGAACGTAAAAGACTATAAGGTATACATAGAGCGGATAGACGAGATGATCCGCAGAAAAGAGAAAATGTTTCAGGAGGTATGATATATGCTTACAAACGCGCCTAAAGGGACGAAGGACACACTGCCCAGAGAAGTGTACAAATGGCACTTTGTCGAGGATGCGTTCAGAGATATGTGCAGGCGCTATGGATTCAAAGAGATAAGGACGCCTGAGTTTGAACACACCGAACTCTTCAAAAGAGGCGTTGGAGATACGACTGACATCGTGCAGAAGGAGATGTACACATGGGAGCAGGCGAAGAGGAGCCTGACGCTGCGTCCCGAGGGGACAGCGCCTGTAGTAAGGGCGATGGTCGAGAACAAACTCTACGCTGATGTACAGCCGGGAAAATACTTTTACGATATCTCATGCTTCAGATATGAGAAGCCGCAGGCGGGAAGGCTCCGTGCTTTCCACCAGTTCGGTGTCGAGGTCTTCGGAACGAACGACATGATGGCTGACGCCGAGATCATCGCTCTGGGTGCGGACTTCCTGGATGAGATGGGTATCAAAGACGTCAAGCTCCACATCAACAGCATCGGATGCCCGAAGTGCCGGGAGGAGTACAAGAAGGTCCTCAAGGAATTCCTGGCTCCGAAGTACGACGGACTTTGCGATACATGCAAGGACAGATATGAGAGGAACCCGATAAGGATCCTCGACTGCAAATCACCGGAGGATCAAAAGGCCGTCGAGGGCGCTCCGAGGATGATAGATTACCTCTGTGACGAGTGCCGCGGAGCTTTCGAAGATCTGCAGGCTGACCTCGATGCACTCGGTATCGAATATGAAGTCGACCCGGGCATCGTAAGAGGACTCGACTATTACACGAAGACGGCGTTCGAGTTCATCTCCACGAAGCTGGGCGCTCAGAACACCGTATGCGGCGGAGGCAGATACGACCACCTCTCCGAGACTCTGGGAGGACCTCCGATACCGGGAGTCGGATTCGGGCTTGGCATAGAGAGACTCCTCATAACGATGGAGGAGAGCGGCATCGAGATACCCGAGCCGGAAGGCGCTGACGCTTTCATCGCATTCATCGGAGACGCCGGAAAGAAGAAGGGACTCGGTCTTATGAGACAGCTCAGAAAAGAAGGGCTGCACATCGAGATGGACGACATGGCAAGGAACATGAAAGGTCAGTTCAAACTCGCTGACAGACTCGGATCAAAGTATACGATAGTCATCGGTGACGACGAGATAGCGAACGGCAAGGCCGTAGTCAAGACTATGGCGACGAGCGAGCAGCAGGAAGTTCCGTTCGAAGAGATCGAAGCTTTCATAAAGTAAGCGAATAGGGACACAGCAAATACAGAAGGATAACAGGAGATCAGAAAATGGCAGAGTTATTCAAAAGGACAGATATGTGCGGTTCACTGACCGCAGACGACATAGGAAGAAACGTCACGATCAACGGATGGGTCGCGAAGAGGAGGAACCTCGGCGGTCTCATCTTCTGCGACATCAGAGACAAGCAGGGGATCGTGCAGGTCGTTTTCAACGACGACATCCCGAAGGAACTGTTCGATAAGGCGGACTCGCTGAGAAGCGAATACGTAGTCGGCATCAAGGGAGAGGTAAAGAAACGTGAATCGGTGAACCCGGACATGAAGACGGGCGAGATCGAGATATTCGCACCGGATCTCGAAATCTACGCGACAAGCGAGACGCCGCCGATCTACGTAAAGGACGACGATAACGTAAGCGACGACCTCAGGCTCAGATACAGATATCTCGACCTGAGAAAACCGCAGATGCAGAAGAACCTCATGTTCAGGCACAAGATCATGAAGATCTGCCGCGACTACTTCGATGAGAACGGCTTCTGCGAGATAGAGACACCGATACTGATCAAGTCGACTCCGGAAGGAGCAAGAGACTATATCGTACCGAGCAGGACGAGGGCTGGAGAGTTCTATGCTCTTCCGCAGTCGCCGCAGATGTTCAAGCAGCTTCTCATGGTCAGCGGATGCGACCGCTACATGCAGATAGCCAAGTGCTTCAGAGACGAAGACCTCAGAGCTGACCGTCAGCCGGAGTTCACACAGATCGACCTCGAGATGAGCTTCGTCGACGAAGACGACATCATGACCATGCAGGAAGGCTTCATCAAGAGACTGATGAAGGAAGCTATGGGCGTCGATGTCGAGACACCTTTCCTCAGGATGAAGTACGATGAGGCGATGACACGCTTCGGTTCGGACAAGCCGGACCTCAGATTCGGATTCGAACTTAAGGACCTCGAGGGCGTCATGGCAGGACATGAGTTCCCGCCGGTGGACAACGCTCTTGCGGCCGGCGGAAGCGTACGCGGCATATGCGTCACGGGAGCTGCCGACCAGTATACGAGAAAGAAGATAGACAAACTGACAGAGCACATCAGGAGCTTCGGAGCATCCGGAATGATCTGGATCAAGCTGACGAAGGACGGATATTCGTCATCGGTCAACAAGTTCTACGATGCTGACGCTCTTGCGAAGATAGGCGAAGTGTTCGGAGCCGCTGAAGGCGATCTCATCCTGATCGTAGCGGACAAGGACAAGGTCGTATTCGACTCGCTCGGCTTCCTGAGAAGACATCTCGCCGGAGAGCTCGGTCTTCTGAAGGACGACGACTTCAAGTTCCTCTGGGTCACGGACTTCCCGCTGTTCGAGTACGACGAGGAAGAGGGAAGATACCAGGCTATGCATCACCCGTTCACATCGCCGAAGGATGAGGATATAGACAAGGTGGAATCGGATCCGGGCAATGCTCACGCGAAGGCTTATGACATCGTCCTGAACGGCGTAGAGCTCGGCGGCGGAAGCATCAGGATCCACGACCGCGATCTGCAGAGCATGATGTTCAGAGCACTCGGTCTTTCCGATGAGGATATAGAGCAGAAATTCGGCTTCCTCGTCGAAGCATTCAAATACGGAGCTCCACCGCACGGCGGACTGGCTTACGGACTCGACAGACTCGTGATGCTGCTCGCGGGCGAGAAGAGCATCAGGGACGTCATGGCGTTCCCGAAGAACCAGAACGCTCAGTGCATGGTCTGCGGAGCACCTGCGCCGGTAGCTCAGGAGCAGCTTGACGAACTGTTCATCAGCGTCAACGAAGACGAAGAGGAAGCTGACGGCGAGTAAGGAGACAGTAAGCAATGACGACATATGCCGTGATCGGTGGAACGTTCGACCCCGTCCACCTCGGACATCTCTCCATAGCCAGAGACGTCCTGGAGCAGACGGAAGTGGACGAAGTCATATTCATGCCGGCCAAACTGCAGCCGTTCAAACTGGACGAAGAGATCTCTTCGTTCGAGGAGAGATATATGATGCTGAAGATCGCCTGCGCAGAGCGCGACGGGCTGAGCGTATCGAGGCTGGAGAAGGACCTCGAAGGCGTCTCGTATACATACAGGACCCTCGACGAGCTGCGCGAGAGACTGAAGAAGGATGACGAGTTGTGGTTCATAACGGGCAGCGACACCTTTACGAAGCTCGACACGTGGACGGAGGCAGAGCATCTTCTGAGGACGAACAGCTTCATCGCCTGCGACAGGCCGGGATATCCTGTCGAAGAGCTTGAAGCGAAGAGGCAGGAGTACTTTGAAAAGTACGGTACGCGTTCGGTCGTCATCAATAACGAGCGTCTCGACATATCATCGACGATGATAAGGGAGAGGGTCCGCGAAGGCAGGCCTATTGACAAACTGGTGACGCCGGGAGTAGAAAAATATATACAGGCAAATGGACTATATAAGCAGGACTGAGAAACAGAACATATGGGATCAGCTGAGTGAAAAGAGGCGGATCCATACGGAGGGCGTCTTGGAATGCGCGCTCGCGATGGCCGAAAGGTTCGGGGCGGACGAGGATAAGGCGGAGGTCGCCGTCATCTGCCACGACGTTTACAGGGGCAGGGACGATGAGACACTGAACGCTCTCATAGATGAATTCGGTATAGAGGAAAGATACAAGAACAACGCGAATCTTTCTCATTCGAAGCTCGCCGCGGCGATGATGGAGAGGGACCTTGGCATAGATGACAGGGAGATACTCGATGCCGTATCCTACCACACGACGGGGCGGAAAGGGATGACGACTCTGGAGAAGATAGTCTTCCTGGCTGACGCTATAGAGAAAGGCCGCGATTATCCCGGAGTGGATGATATCAGGAAGCAGGCTGAGACGGATCTTGACACCGCATGCCTGATGTCGCTGGAAGGGACTATCGGGTTCCTGAAAGAGCAGGGGCTCGGAGAGGATGAAATAGACAAAGATACGATCGAAGCAAGAGACGATCTATTGGATAAGAGTCTTAGAAAAGAAAGGGGATCAATAAAGATGGACACAAGAGAGCTGGCTCTCACAGCTGCAAAAGCGCTGGACGACAAACAGGGTACTGACATAGTCATAATCGACATCGGTGAAAAATCTTCATTCGCAGATTACCTCGTCCTAGCGTCGGGCAGCAACGAAAGGCTGATTGCTGCCCTGACAGACGAAGTCGAGGACAAAATGGCCGAGGAAGGCGTTCTCGTAAGAAGCATAGAAGGAACGAAGGAATCGGGCTGGATACTGATGGATTACGGCGATATGATAGTCAACATCCTCACGACTGAGATGAGGGAAAGATACAACATCGAGAAGGTCTGGGCCGACTGTGAAAAGATCATACCGGAGGAGTAAGTAATGGAAAGAAGATACAACGCGGGAACCGTTGAGAAAAAGTGGCAGAAAATATGGGAAGAGAGGAATTCATTCCATGTGACAGAGGATCCGAACAAGAAAAAGTTCTACGACCTCGTAATGTACCCGTATCCGTCGGGCAAACTCCACATGGGACACCTCAGAAACTACGCGATCGGCGACGTAGTCGCAAGATCCAAGAAGATGGAAGGATATAACGTCCTCCATCCGATCGGGTACGACGCTTTCGGTCTTCCCGCGGAGAACGCAGCTATAGAGCACGGCGTAGAGCCGAGCAAATGGACACATGAGAACATGGACGAGATGGATGCCCAGCTCAAGACGATGGGTATCTCCTACGACTGGGACAGAAAGATCTATTCGTGCGATCCGCTCTACATGAAGTGGATGCAGTGGATATTCATCCAGTTCTTCAAGAAGGGCGTCGCTTACAAAAAAGATACTGACGTCAACTGGTGCCCGTCCTGCAAGACGGTACTTGCCAACGAGCAGGTATGGCAGGGCGAGTGCGAGCGCTGCGGCTCCGTCGTCGAGAAGAAAAAGCTCTCGCAGTGGAACTTCAAGACGACTGCTTATGCTGAGAGACTGCTGGCGAACATCGACACGAAGCTCGGCGGATGGCCGGACAGCGTAAGGACGATGCAGAGAAACTGGATCGGTAAGAGCAAGGGCGCGAACATGACGTTCCCGATCGATGGATCCGACAAAGTCATCGAAGTATTCACGACAAGGGCGGACACAACGTACGGCGTAACGTTCATGGTACTTTCGCCTGAGCATCCGTTCGTTGAAGAGCTCATCAAGGGAAAACCGTGTGAGGAAGAAGCGAGAAAATACATCCGCGAGTGCTCCATGAAGTCCGAGATCGAAAGAACGGCAGAGGGCAAGGAGAAGACGGGCGTATTCATCGATTCCTACGCTATCAACAGACTGACAGGAAAGAAGGTCCCGATCTTCATCACGGACTACGTACTCATGGGCTACGGAACAGGCGCCGTAATGGGCGTGCCGGCTCACGACCAGCGTGACTTCGACTTCGCGAAGAAGTTCGGCCTCGAGATCATCCCGACGATCCAGCCGGAAGATCCCTCGATCGACCCGAACGACCTGAAAGAAGCCTTCCTCGCAGAAGGAAAGGTCATCAACTCCGGACAGTTCAACGGAATGGACTGGCGTGACGCTATCCCGGCTATGGAGAAATACATTGAAGAGCAGGGATGGGGACATCACACCATCACATATAAGATGAGAGACTGGATCATCTCGCGTCAGCGCTACTGGGGCTGCCCGATCCCGATGATCTGGTGCGACGACTGCGGATGGGTTCCTGAGAAGGAAGAGAACCTTCCGGTAATGCTGCCGACAGACGTCGAGTTCACAGGAACAGGCGACTCCCCGATCACGACGAGCAAGACCTTCCAGGAAGGCGTCACATGCCCGTGCTGCGGAAAGCCGGCAAGAAGAGAAGTCGACACGATGGATACATTCCTCGACTCCTCATGGTACATGCTCAGATACACTGACCCGCAGAACGACAAGGAAGCCTTCAACAAGGAAAAGGCTGACTACTGGATGAACGTAGACCAGTACATCGGAGGAATCGAGCACGCGACGATGCACCTGCTCTATGCGCGCTTCTTCCAGATGGTACTCTACGATCTGGGTCTGACGAAATATGAAGAGCCGTTTGAGAACCTGCTTACTCAGGGCATGGTAATCAAGGGCTACACAGACAAGAACGGCAACTACGTCAAAGCCAAGATGAGCAAATCGCTCGGCAACGTCGTCAGCCCGGCTGAGATCATCGACAAGTACGGCGCCGACACGGCAAGGATGTTCATCCTCTTCGCCGCACCGCCGGAAAGAGAGCTCGACTGGTCCGAGGCAGGCGTTGAGGGAAGCTACCGCTTCATCAACAGGGTATACAGACTCGTTTACGACTTCGTTGAGGAGTACGGAAACGGCGAAATGAGCGAAGAAGCGAAGAACGACGCCGATAAGAAGTTGGTTTACAGACTCAACCTTACTGTAAAGAAGGTCGGAGAAGACATCAGAAAATTCGCCTTCAATACAGCGATCAGTTCGATCATGGAGCTGGTCAACGAAATGTACAAATACAAGGACGGAGAGATGAACCCCGAGCTGTTCAGATTCTGCATCAACAGGCTGATGCTCGTCCTCTCACCGTTCGTTCCGCACGTTTGCGAAGAGATGTGGCAGCACACAGGTCACGATGATCTGATCTACGATCAGTCATGGCCTTCGTATGATGAAAGCGCCATCACTCTCGATACCGTCCAGATGGTCGTCCAGATCAACGGAAAGGTCAAGGACAGGATCGAGGTCGCAAAGGATGCGTCTAAGGAAGCGATCGAAGAACAGGCTATGGCTGCTGATAAGATCAAGGAGCTGCTCGAGGGCAAGAATGTGGTCAAGGTGATCACAGTCCCGGGCAAGATCGTGAACATCGTCGCGAAATAGCCCGCTTCCGGATAATGGAGGAATATGAACAACAGAAGAAAAAGGAATAACGACGTACCAGCTGATCCATGAATACAGAATCAGTCC
>CAMKAM010000062.1 GCA_946410475.1 uncultured Bacillota bacterium | reverse complement strand
TCGTTCTCGTATACACTTTGCCGGAATGTGTACTTTTCAGCGAAAAATGAACTGGTTTTCGTAGAGCTTCTACTAAAAAGCCCGGCGGGCAGAATGATCGAAACAAGGACTACGGCTTTCCGCACTTGACTACTCCCCTGCCGCAAGTTATCTTTTTGAGTAATGATAAAAGAGTTATATACGGGAGTGATATATATGGAAAACATAGCAAAATATTTCGACCATACGCTTCTGAAGCCGGAAGCGACGCCCGGTGACATACGCGCTCTGTGCACAGAAGCAGCAGAGATAGAGCCGTATTCCGTCTGCGTGAACAGCCGCTTCGTCAGCCTCGCAAGAAAAGCGCTGGACGAAGCCGGGGCCGAAGATGTGAAAGTCTGCTCAGTCGTAGGCTTCCCTCTCGGAGCCATGTCAAAGGAAGCAAAAGCCTTCGAGGCAGCTCAGGCAGTCCGGGACGGTGCCGACGAGATCGATATGGTAATAATGATAGGATCGGTAAAAGCCGGCTGTGAAAAGATGATAAAGGCCGACATCGCCGGCGTCAAAGAAGCCATAGGAGACAAGATCCTGAAAGTCATCCTCGAGACCGGTCTGCTTACGGACGATGAGATAGTCTTCGCGACAAAGTGCGCCGTGGACGCGGGAGCCGACTTTATCAAGACTTCGACCGGATTCGGACACGGCGGGGCCGAAGTCCGCCATATCGAACTGATGAAAGAGGCTGCGGGCGGCAGAGCAAAGATAAAAGCCAGCGGCGGGATACGCGATCTTGATACAGCGATGAAGATGATAGAAGCCGGAGCCGACCGTATCGGAGCCAGCGCAACGGTTTCCATAATAAGCGAATACGTTGCCAAAAACCGCTGAAAGCCGCAAAGCACAATAAACCGAAGAGAAAAAGTAACCTCAAAACAACTAAAATGGAGTTAGGAATATGAAAAGACAGGCAAACGAAAAATCGATACTGAAAATGCTGACATCGAACCTGGAGGACGGGGCTCTGAAAACAGACTATGTCCTCCCCGAGGATGAAAATATCCCCGCGGACGACGCAGAGATCTCTGATGAACAGAAAGCAATGATAGACGAAGCCATAAAAGATGCATCAGAGGGATACATCGAAGGCGGAGCATCATCACTCAGAGAGCTTTCGAAGGTCCTTCCGGCAGCTGCAGCCAGAGAATACCTCCAGGAACAGATAGCGGAGAACCAGGACGGTCTCAACATGCAGATGCTCGTAAGACTGGGCCTTGACCTCTTCACGGTTTCAGAACAAAAAGAGCCCGTAAAATACGGGCTTTCCATCATCGAAGTCTTTGCAGCCGAGAACATGCCTGTCCCTCTGAAGGACCTCATAAGGATATCGGCGATGTATCATGAATTCACACCGTTCGCTGTGCCGATCATGCAGCGCTGGAACTATTCCGAACAGATCCTTGACGGTCTCACCAAGATAGTAAGCGACGAGGCCGCAAAGATCATCCTTGAAATGACAGGAAAAATCGATCAGTGACCATGACCCATAGCCGCCTGATCCCGCATCAAAGCGGCTTTTCAAGCATCACAAGCATAACGTTCGGGATACCGTTGAACACGGTCGGGACTATACCTATCTCGGTATAGCCGAGAGAAGCATACATCTTCCTAGCCCGGACGTTTTTTTCGTTCGTATCTATCCTCAAAGAAACGCAGCCGTTCTCGCGGGCATACTCCTCATAAAACTCAGCAAAAGCGCTACCATATCCCTTTCCGTATTTTGCGGGATCGATGGTCAGGCAATGGAGCACCATCACCTCATCATCTGCGGCTTCTTTCTGCCAGGGAGCGCCCTCATAGACATCGACCTGTATCTGATTGATCACGGCAGAGCCGAAGATCTCTTTATTGCCCTCGGCATCTGTTTCCTCCCCGACGAAAAGATCGCCCCTTTCGATAGCCGAAAGAGCTGTCTGTCTCACGGGATAAATACCTCTCAGCCATCCCGTCGTCAATGTGCCTTCTGCTTCAGCATCATGGATAGCATCATATATAGACTCGATAGCGTCTACATCCTTCATGCACGCCTTCCTGAATTCCATTTCATATTCTCCTTTATATAAACTGTACAGTAACTCCCGCCGGATCCTTCGCGAAGAAGAATTTGACTCCCGGCGAAGGAACGAGCACCGGTGTCACCTGTACGCCCGCCATCTGCAGCTCGACCCGTTTAGCCTCTATATCATCAGTGTGGAAGCCGATGGATATGCCGTCTCCTCCCGCACTCTCCACCGTATCGTTATTTATTATCTCCACGAGAGTGCCGCCGGTCTCATCGCCCATGAACACGATATCCATGTCTCCGCCTCTCATATCTCTCTTTATGGTCAGTCCGACATATTTCTCATAGAACTGTATCTCCTCCTCGAATCTTGCTGTCTGTATCGTGACATGTACCATTTCCATCTTCATCTACCTCCATCGTCATACTTGATCTATCTTATTTCTTCTATCATCTGCTCAACGGTAACCGGTCTTTTTATTATGAACTGCTTCATTAAACCGAGTTCGGAGTACTCATTTGAATCATCGAAGTGCCGTTCCTCGGGATAACCGAACCTGAGACGGTTCTTTATCAGCAGATCACGCTGAGATTCACTTTTGATCCACTTCACACATTCCGCATCGAACCGCTCCTGCGTCATCATACCCTCGACTCTCTCGAGGCTGCCTGCAAGCAGTTCTCTGAAATCTCTGTTTTTCATCACCTGTCTGAACAGTGGATACTCATCCGACTGCATCATATCCATCAGGTGATCGTGACCCGGGTTCGTATTATCTGCCCCGTATATGCCGGTTGAAAAATCTGTATCATACAGCGCCCATCTCCATTTTCCATCTGCCGGACCTTCTGTCTGATCTTCTCCGCCGGTGCTGACCGTGCTCCAGATCCTGTAGTTTTTCATGTTCGTTTCATTCCAGTCAGGATTTCCTATATATATCTGCGCGGCGTAGTAATCCGCCAGAGACCGGATATCGACTGCTTTGCAGAATTCGTTCCAGTTTTCCTCCTGCGTAAGATCCTTGTCAAAGAACGCTCTGAATTTTTCGAACTTCTCCATCGCCGCATCCTCATCATTCGCATCGTCGACTTCACCCTCGTCGATGATGATGATGTCATCTTTATTAATACCGTAGTGGGAACCTATCATATATGAAGAATACTTTTCATTCAGAGTATATACCCCGAAAAACTCACCGTTGAGGAACAGTACGGCGGGCTCTGCCCTCTGCGTTTCGATATCGAGTCCATGCAGCATCCCCTGGATCATAGCATCCCTGAACTTCGTCCTGTCGGCATCATTGCCGCCGTTCCTTAAAGTAAAGCTTTTGTAAGCGCTTATCACATCACCGTCCGCATCCGGATTTTCGCTTATGATATCCAGATCCATCTCTTTCTTGCCGTAGTCATTGCGGAAATATATATTGAAACTCTTCTGACTGAATCTCCTGGAAGCTCCTCCCTGTACTCTGATCCCGCATCCGCTCTCAAACAGTGCGGTCTGCTCGCCGCTTCTTCCGTTGAAGACCTCTATGTTCGCAGGACGCTCCCACGCTTTTTTCTTCTGTGTATAGTTTGCTATGACAGATATCTCATCACCTGAATTTATCTTCTCCATATTTTCCGCGAAGTTATCTTTAAAGATCTTTCCTCGAGCAAAGATACCTCTTTCATAGCCCAAAAGATCTTCAGGCTCGCACGCGATCGATATCACAGTGCAGCCGAAGTTTCCGGGAAAAACGGTCCTCATGAAATATGTCTTCGTATATACCTTTCCCGTTGTCCCGTCAGGAAGTACGGCGCAAGCCTTTACGACTGCCGCGTTCGGGAGCACGCTGTTCTTCATCAACTGAGGGTCGTATCTCCAGCCGCTCTGCGTAGCTTCATCGTTGATCCTGTCTATGAACGATCCGTTGACGTCGCCGCTGAGGACTATGCCGCCCGCTGCATCTTTTCCGTTTCGCATTGACGGCATCGAGCCGTCTGTCGTATATCGCACCTTAAGGCCGTCTTCGCTTTCTATATCAAGCGCTATAGATGAGTCCGGATATGCACCGGCTTCTTTTGAGAAAGAGATCTCGTCAGTGTACTTCGGCAATATGACCTTTTCCATATCTTTGCCGCATATGCTGCAGGTCTTCCATGAGATACCATCCTCTGTAAACGAAGGCTCACTTTGCACCCTTACGGTTCCTGTTTTGTCATGGGCGCTCACTATTGCTCCGACAGTAAACGAGACTCCTTTCTTGCCGGCTGTTCCCGAAGCCGCCGGTTCAGGCTTTACATGCGGATCGTTTGATCTCAGATCGCTTATCTTCCATTTCGTGCCCGGCACTATCTTCCCCGTATATGAAGAGACATCGTTCGCCTTCTTCTTTCCGCCGATGAATACATCGAACGTGACCTTGCCGCTTGCGGCAGAGCTTTCTTTTACGGTGAACGGTTTTGGTTTCTTTACGAGGATGAGGTCGACTTTTCTTGATCTGTTCTTTATCTTTACCTTGACTGTCTTCTTGCCTTTGTATGAATAAGCAGATCCCGGCCGGATATCCTTTATCCTGTAGACCTTTCCCTTTTTTACTTTTCGCTTGAAATACTTGACATTGTTAGCTATCCGCTTCTTTCCTTTATACACGTCGAAAGTTGCGCCTTTGACAGTCTTCCCGCCGCAGACGCACCGCACAGTAAGATACCTCGCCTTCGCGGACGCGCTGTCAGTGATTCCTGCAAGTGCAACCGTCCCGACAAGGACGATGACCGCTGCCAAAAGTATCGCTCTTTCATAGATTTTTCTGTTCTTTGATAACATAACCATGATCACATCAGGGTTTCGGCCTGCTCCGTTCTTAATCCAAGAAACATCTTCTCCGCCGCCTCAGCGTAGAGCTGTTCGGCGTTCTCCATTGCCTCTTTAAGGCTCAAGCCTTCCTTCATAGTCAGTGTAAGAGAACTTATCCCGTGATCGAATATCTCTTCGTATCCTTCTCCCGCAGATCCCGATAGTCCTACGGCTGTTACTCCGGCTCTCGCAGCGCGCTCTCCTACGCCCTGCATCACCTTGCCGAAGCAGCTCTGTCTGTCGGTCCGGCCTTCTCCCGTCACTACCAGATCGACTCCTTCGAGGAGCCTGTCAAAATCTATCAGGTCGAGCACGGTCTCGATACCGGATCTCATAACGCCTCCGAGGAATACCTTCAGCGCGAATCCGAGCCCTCCCGCGGCCCCGGCTCCCGGGAAACAGCCGTCCTCGCCTTTGCAGACAGAAACGATGTCCGCATAGCTCCGCATGCCGGCTTCCAGCCTCTTCAGCGTATCCTCCGAGGCTCCCTTCTGCGGTCCGTAGACCATAGTCGCTCCGTCAGGTCCTGTAAGAGGATTCGTCACGTCGCACATCACAGTTATCCCGGATCCTTTTATCCTCGGATCGAGCCCTGAGATATCTATATCCGCGGCTTTCTCAAGATCCATGCCGCGCCCTTCGAGTTCGTTCCCGTCTTCGTCAAGGAACCTTATCCCGAGCGCCCTGCAGCATCCCATGCCGCCGTCGTTGGTCGCAGAGCCGCCTATCGCTATGGATATGTCGCGGCAGCCCCTGTCAAGCGCGTCCAGTATCAACTCTCCCGTTCCGAAAGAGCTCGTAATGAGCGGGTCGCGAAGATCATCTTCAACAAGAGTCAGCCCTGACGCCGCTGCCATCTCTATCACTGCGCGCCTTCGTCCGCCTCCCGCATCGATGATGCCGTAGGAAGCATCGATCTTCCTCATCAGCGGGTCATGGACGCCTACAGTTACGATCTGCCCTCCGCACGCCGAAACGACGGCGCTCACCGTTCCCTCGCCTCCGTCCGCGACGGGGACGCTCACGGTCTCGCATCCGGGAAATACCTTCTCTGCAGCCTCACTCAGGAGCCGCGCAGTATCATGGCTCGAAAGGCTCCCTTTGAATGAATCGCTCGCGAACAGGAACTTCATCGGTCACACAGCTCCGTTCACAACGTTCACCGGTTCACCGGCGATCCACGACCTGATATTTTCTGCGGTTATCTCCATTATCCTTTCTCTTGCTTCTTTTGCCGCCCATGAGATGTGGGGAGTGATGATGCAGTTCTTCGCTTTAAGCAGAGGATTGTCCTCCCTTATCGGTTCAGTCCTCACGACATCGAGTCCTGCGGCATACATCTTTCCGGAGTCCAAAGCGTCAGCGACGTCCTGCTCGTCTATCAGCTGGCCACGGCTGTTGTTTATCAGGATCACTCCGTCTTTCATTTTTGCTATAGTATCTTTGTTGATCATCTTCTCGGTATCAGGGAACAACGGGCAGTGCAGGAATATCACGTCCGAGCACGCAAGAAGATCATCCAGTCCCACATATTCCGCGATCTTTGCTCCCTCATCGTCCTTATGGCTGTCGAAAGCGATGACCTTCATTCCGAGAGCGCTCAGGATCTCAGCCGTCCTCCTGCCTATCCGTCCCAGGCCGATTATCCCGGCCGTCTTGCCGTAGAGTTCGATAAGCGGATAGTCCCAGAAGCACCAGTCCGGATCCTTCGACCATCTGCCTTTGCTGACTGCGGCAGCATGGTCCCCGTAGTGAGAGCAGATCTCAAGCAGGAGGCCGACGGCATACTGGCTTACTATATTAGTCCCGTACACCGGAACGTTCATGACAACGATCCCCTTCTTCGCCGCGTATTCCGTGTCCACGATGTTGTAGCCCGTCGCGAGGACTGTGATCGCCTTTATGTTCGGGCACTTATCCATCGTCGCAGCGCTGACGGGAGTCTTGTTCACCACGACTATGTCGGCGTCGCCTATCCTCTCTGCGATAAGATCTGATTCTTCGTAAGACGTCCTGTCCCAGACCTCAAGTTCCCCGAGTTCCTCCACAGGGGCCCAGTCGAGGTCTCCCGGGTTTTCCCGGTATCCGTCCAGAACGACGATTTTGTACTTTTTTGTTTCCATAACTATATCTCTATTTTCAAATATGTTTCCTTTGCTATGATTATATATCCGCGCCGCAAAAAGTACTATCATTTTGCTTACTGTCAGACGAAAAATTTATGTCATTCCGGATTTGTGTGTTAAAATCGAAATATGTTCAAAAAAGCCAGTTTACCGGTAAGGTTTTTTCTTTCATATCTGATAGTCATCGTCCTGGTCCTCTTCATAGTGAGCCTGACGATATTTGTGCTGCAGATGAGGACGACGACAATACTCGTCGACGACTCTCTGAAGAACATGATGTCGGTAGTAAAGAGCGAACCGGGCGTCCAGCAGGCTTTCACCGACAGGAAGGTCTCGGGCGAGACGATGGTCTACCTGGACAAGCTGATAAGCAGCCAGGACACCATCGACTACATCACTCTCGCCAGGCCTGACGGGATCAGACTCTACCACCCCGACCACTCGCTGATAGGGCAGCACTTCGTCGGGGGTGATGAAGGAGATGCCGTAGCAGGCGGGACCGACTATATCGTCAACGGGAGAGGCACGAATGCCGACCAGCGCAGGTGCTTCCACAGCATGAAGGACGAGAGCGGTAATGTGACAGGTTTCATAATGGTAAGCCGCCACTCCGCCGACATCAGTCACATCAAAGAGCAGCAGGCACTGATCGTCCTCGCCCTCTTTCTCCTGTCTCTATTCATAGCGGCCATCACTGCAGGTATCATCGGAAGAAGGATCCGCAGACAGCTGCTCGGATACGAACCTTATGAGATAGCCCTCATGTTCACGCAGCGTGAAGGCATCCTTGACGAGCTCGAAGAAGGTCTCATGCTCATCAACGAGAACGGGGGCTGTGAATACGTCAATCTGGCGGCGGAGAATATGATCGGCCCGGGAGACAACGAAAACACGAAGCTTTTCCTCAGCACATATGTGAGGCCGCAGATATCGTCCAAGCAGATCATCTCCAGCCAGACCATACGCTTCGGCGAGCGCACGATGCTGATGGATATCATCCCGGTCATGGCAAAGAAACAGTTCATAGGCGACCTCATCGTCCTCCACGACAAGACCGAAGCAACGAAGATGGCCGCGCAGCTGACCGGCATAGATCAGATCATAGCCGCGCTCAGGGCTTCGACCCACGAAACGAAGAACAAAATGCATGTCATACTCGGGCTGCTCCAGCTCGGCGAATCCGAGAAAGCGATAGAGTACATCCAGTCCTCCGCAGAAAACGACTCCGAGGCGGATACCATCCGTCAGACCATAATGAACCATACCCTTGCCGCCCTGCTCATCGGCAAGAGGAGCCGCGCGCGCGAACTGGGGATCGATTTCACTGTCAGAAAGGACAGTTTCATCCCCGAGCACAGTCGCTTGCTGTCCTCGGCAGATCTC
>CAMKAM010000061.1 GCA_946410475.1 uncultured Bacillota bacterium | reverse complement strand
TGATTATCGATGTTCAGCTGCGTCAGCGGGCTGATATATATCTTGAACTTCTCCTTGTCGTCGATCTTCGGAGTGAACTTCTTGTTCAAAGCGTGGATGCCTTCGATAACGATCGGCGTGCCCGGCTTGATCGAAGTGATGCGCTTGCCGAATATCTTCTTGCCCTCGATGAAATCGAATGTCGGCAGGTCAGCCTGCTTGCCTGAGAGCAGGTCGTTCATGTTCTGATTGAACAGCTCGATGTCGACCGCCTCGAGGCACTCGTAATCCTTCTCGCCCTTCGCATTGACCGGCGTGAGGTCGCGGTCGAGGAAATAGTCGTCCGTTCCCATGTACAGCGGAGACAGGCCGTTGACCCTAAGCTGTATGCACAGCCTCCTCGCGAACGTCGTCTTGCCCGACGAGCTCGGTCCTGAGATCAGGATGACGCGCTTGCGCTCTTTGACGATACGCTGGGCGAGCTCGATTATCTTCTGCTCGTGCAGCGCTTCGGAGAGCTGGATCATATCCTTCTCTTCCCCGTTGTCGATCTTCAGGTTGAGATCCTTGACGTAAGGCACCTCGAGCAGGCGCTGCCATTTCTGCGTCTCTTCGAACGCCGAGTAGAGCTTTCTGTCGTCTATGTAAGCAAGTCCGGAGCCCTCTCTGATCCTCGGAAGCATCAAAAGGATACCCTTCCTGTATCTCATGAGGTCGAATCCCTTTATGTATCCGGTCGAGGGCACCATCGGACCGTAGAACAGATTGTAGAAGCCGTCGAGCATGAAGTAGTTGACTCTCTTCACGTTTGTGGCTCCCTCGAGAAGGCGCTTCTTCTCAGTAAGCCCCGCTCTCTCCACCGCTTCAAGCGCGGTCTCTCTGTCGGCTACGCCCATGACGAACGGGATATCCTTTTCTACCAGTTCCTCCATCTTGACTTTGATCCGGTCGAACTCTTCATCCGTTATCATCCTTCCGCCGTCGATCTCCGTATACAGTCCCTTGCTGAGAGCGTACTGGACTTCGACATGGCTACGGCCGAGCGTCTCTTCTATCGCCTTCAGATATACCATTATCATTCCGTGCTGGAACACGAGCCTGCCGTTATGCGTAGAAATGTCGAGAAACTCGACTTTTACATTCTTCTTCGGCGCATAGTCCAGACTCATATATCTGTTGTCGACCTTTGCGACCATCACCCTGTTTTCCATCGCCTTGTTGCGGAAGATGTTTTTGGTGACCTTCTTCTTCGCATCAGAAAGCTTCGCCGCCTTGGCAGGGTCGGCCGCTTTGACTGCTTTGTCGATAGCGGCGGTCGCTTTCCCAAAAGCCTCTGCAGCCTTATCAGAATGGATGGCCGCGTCGAGCGCGCCTGCAAGTCCGGGTTCAGCCGTCATATCACAGTAGATCTGTTCAAGCGTCATTCCCCTCTCGCAATCGACAGTCTGCCAGTCCGCATTCGGTCCAAGTTTCAAATCTATCTTCATACTATAATACCTTTCTTCCGATCGTAAGCGTCTTCTGTAAATATAACATTAAGAGCGGCGGCAACGCAACTTGCCGCCGCCCAAGTTCAGATCTTACTCCAAACTGATAGGATAGTTATTATTGAGGGGTATCTTTTGTATTTGGTATTTTGGGTTAACCAAAGGGGGACATTTGTCGAACCTAAATGATTCTCAAGTTTAGTAATATAATATGTAGTTTTCTTCAGATGTTCATGACACCTGACTGTCCGGTACCTGTCCGTCGGACACTGGTCCGTCAGTCACAAGATCCGATCCCCTTTTGTTCATCAGATCCATCAGTGTTTCCATTTCATCCTGTCTGAGAGTGACGCCGCGTTTCATGAGCTTGTGTTCCATATCCCAGTCGCGTATGTCGAATTTGGGATCGGCATCGTTCCACTTGACCACGTTCAGTTCTTTGGTCCAGCCGCTCGGAAAAGACTTGATCACTCCGATATGTTCTGTGATCTCGAAAACGATATCGCCGTCTCTCTCATTCGTGTTTGCCATCCGATCATCTCCTTTCTCCAAGTATTCCCTTAGAGCAATTCCAATATATACCAATTGGAAATATATGTCAATAGATAATTGGAATTATTTTACAACAAAAACCGGCCCGCGCGGCGGGCCGATCCGTTATCTTTTATCTGCTTGCTTCTTCGCTTACTGCCGTTTGCCTGATGCCGGGGCAGCCGCTCTTCCCTAGATGTACTCTATCAATTCATTCAGGCTGCGGATCTTGATGTCGACTATGTCGCTTACTGTATCGAGCAGGCTGTCGTTCACACCATCGTATACAGCGCAGGTCTTCATGCCCAGATCGTGAGCAGTCCTGATCGCGATCTCGGAATCCTCGACGACCAGCGTTTCTTCCGGAGCTGTCCCGAGATAATCCAGCGCCGCCTCGAAAATGTCCGGCTCCGCCTTTCCCTTGCCGATCTCACCCACGGTGATGATCTTCGGGAAAGACTCGCGGATGTCGTTCTTGTTCAGCGCCGCGCTCGCAAGGTCCTTCGGCGTCGCCGTCGCCAGGCACACTTTGATCTGCTTCATCCTGACCAGCGGCATCAGGTCGTGTGCGCCCGGCTTGAGCGTCGCGTAGTTCCTGTAGAAAGCAGTTATCTTCCTGTTCACCTTTTCGATTATCTCTTCCGGCGTGATATCGAGACCGAATTTGTCTACGATGAACTGCGAAGAAATGGCTATGCTCATAGCCTGGACCTGACTGCTCAGTTCCTCGTCTATCTCTATGCCCAGTTCCTCGGAGATGCCCGGAAGGATCCCCCTCCACATGGACATCGAATCGACGATGACGCCGTCCATATCGAATATCATTCCTTTTATCTTAATGTCAGCCATCCTTCATTTCCTCTTTTCTATCAGTTGAATACGCGAGCGACCCTCGTTATCCTTCCCCATGTCGGGTTCTTCGCCCTGGAGATGCGCACATTCGGGTACGACGAATGGATTATCCTTCCGCGTCCGATATATATCGCGACGTGCATCACTCTGCCGCCTCTCGAATAGAAGATCAGGTCCCCGCGCTTCCTATCCTTCCACTTTACAGTCTTCAGCGTCTTCATCTTCGCGATACGTCTCGACTCGTACTCGTACTTCGGGAATCTGTGCCTCCACGGATTCGACGGCCAGAGATCGACGCCCGCTCCGTAGCACGCCTGCATGACGAGTCCCGAGCAGTCCACGCCTTTGCCCGGCGCACGCGATCTGCATACGACATACGGATCGCCAAGATATTTCCTCGCCGTTTTGATCATCGCCTCGACGTGCTGCTTTCTCGTAGACATGTTATTGGTAAGCACCGGCGCAGTGTAATATTTGTGGCCGTGCTTCGAGATCTTGTTCTTGATCTGTACGTAACGCTCCGGGTTCTGATAGTACTTCAGTGTCTTCAGGACGACCGTTCCATAAACAGCCTCTGTGTTCTGTTCACCGGCCTTCACCACATAGCGCCACTTCGTCTTCGTCTTTTTCCACCAAAGATTCGGGAAGACGACTTTCACAGTCTGCGTCCCTGCGGTATCCGCTGTCGAGATCGTCTTTTTCGTCACCCACTTCGAGCCGTTGTAATACTGCAGGAGCACCGGGCTGCCCATGGTGCCGGAAACGCTGACGTGCGCCCTTGCTGTGTATCTTGCTTTCTTCTTGATGGTTTTCGTAAGCCCCTTCACCGTCGCTGTCTGCTTTGGCGTCGTGCATCCGGCGTTGTTCGAATAAGCCACCATCTGCAGTACAGCTGAAGATCCTTCTTCTTCAGCGCTCTCAGCCTTTTCCCCCCAAGCTTCGATATAGAATGTATATTCTGTCGCAGGGGAGAGACCGTCTATCAGGCAGCTCCTGTCCGAAACTCCATCTCTGATCATTTGTCTTTTCCCATCGACGACACGGTATACTCTGTACTCTTTTACCGGCTGCTCCTCAGTCGCGGCGTCTGTCCATGTCAGCCTTATGCTCGTCGGGCTGTTTGCTTCCGCGTTCAGCTTTATTGTCATGCTTCCTGCCCCGTCATCTGCCATCGCGGGCGAGACGCCCAGACTCATGGTCACGAAGCACACTGCCGCCAGACATAATGCCATGGCTTTCCTGATGATCCTTTTCCCAGTAGTTCTTGCTGTCATTGTTTGCATTCTTTTCTGCCATCCTTCCAAGTCGATAAACTAGTCGTTACTACCACATAAACCATTTTTTAGTATACACCATCGGACGCGAACATGTAACTCATTACTTGAAGAAGCCGCGGCGTGTTGATAGAATATGGGAAATGGACTCAGGCAACGCAGGAAAGCGAACAGGAAAAGCAGCCGGGATAGCGGCGATCACAGCAGTGAATTTTTCATGGGGACTGGATTACATATTCATCGAATATGCGACCGAATATATCTCGCCCCAGCTTTTTTCGTTCATCCGGATAGCGGTCTGCGCCGCAGTCATGCTGTGCGTGTCGGCGGCGATCCGCCGCAGGGAAACGATCCGCCGCAGATCTGTCGGCACGGATCAGGACAGCCAGACACAGGGCCGCGTCCGGGCGGCAGACGTCCCCCGTTTCCTTCTGACAGGAGCCGTCGGCTGCTCGCTGTATTTCACGGCGGAAAGCATAGGGACCGACCTGACTTCGGCAGCGTTCGCTTCTCTTATCATGGCGTTCGTGCCGATCATCGGAATGGTCTTCGACCGCATATTCTTCCGCAGCAGCCTGACGCCGCTGAAGATAGGCTGCGCCCTCGTATCCGTTGCCGGCGTCTATTTCATAGTCTGCGGCTCGCCGTTCGGCATCAACGTCAGGGGCACTGTCATGATGTTCGCAGCGGCATGCCTTTGGGCGGGCTACATCGCCCTTCTCAAACCGCTCGAGGAAAGATACTCCGAAACTCAGATCCTGACCGGGGTCTTCACATCCGGAGCCGTATTCCTCATGCCGATCGTCGCATTCATGGGCCCCGGCAAATACGACGCCAGCCCGCAGTTCCTCGCGGTCATCGTCATCAGCGCCGTCGCCTTCATCATCATCGGCAACTACGGCTACATCTTTGCCATCGGAAGACTGTCTGTCAGCATGGTATCGATGTTCGAGAACATCCTGCCGCTCACTTCGGTGATATTCTCAGTGATCCTTCTCGGAAGGACTCTTGCCCCGCTCCAGCTCGCGGGCGGAACCATAGTCATCATCGCGACGAGCATACTTGCCCTGAAGGAGTGACAAGGAGTGACGCCCGCGGTTCTTATGTCGCGGTTCTTGTGATATAATCAATTGCAACTGATACTGTTATGATATTGCAATAGGGATCGATGATAAAACACATCCAAACACTGAAAACAGACCTTGCCGACAAGGATATATATGTTTGGGATACTAGCAAACGCGCATCCTGGACGTTCACTTATCTTGCTTACAGATGCCTGCCGGTGAAAGGCTTCGTGTCATGTACTGACACATTCGCCGGAGAGCCCGCCTGCGGGAACAGTATAATGAGGCTTCCCGTCATCAGCGCCGGGGATCTCTCCAAGCTGGATAACGCCCTGCTGGCTTTCGATGACGAGGTCCCGCGGAAGGTCATGGACGACGCTCTGAAATGGGGCGAAGGTCTGCGCCTTCGTGATATGTTCGACTATCACCCGGATCTGTACGAAGGAAGCCACTGGCTCTACGGAGCTGGCGCTCACGCGTGGACGCTTCTGAAACGCTTCACGAAACGGGGCATCCGTATCGACGGCTTCCTTGTTACTGACAAGGCAGGCGACATGCCCGATGAAGTTTTGGGACTCCCCATCAAACAGTTCGACCCGGCCGATCCGAACATGGCGTCGTCGATCATCGTGACGCCGACCCGCTATCACGATCCCGAAGACATACCTGCTTATCTCGAGCGCTGCGGATACAGCGGCGACCTTTACATATACGAATTCATCCGCCGCCCCGACATGTGGGCATCGGATACTTTCATTATGCTCAACAAAGCTATGAATGAAAACCGCAGGATACTTCTCTGCTGCAAAGAACCCATGGCCGGAGAACTGATCGAAAAATGCCTTAGGACTTTCGGCTTACAGGCAAACAGGTATGTCACACCCGAAGATATCTACGACCTCGCCGATGAAGACCCGGCAAAAAGCACTCTGATCGTCCACTCCTTCGACAGAAAGATCAGGTTCGATGCTGCCGAGGCCGCGAAGGAGCTCGGCTTCTCCCCGGAATACGGCAACTTTGCCACCACAGGGAAATCATGTTACGACAGACCGATGGCTTACGGCGAGATAGATTACGAATACGACCGCATGCTCGAGGCGAGCATCGACTACACCCCTCTCGGCGGCAAGCCGGGCTGGGCGGTCTACGGCGATGAGGCGGCAGCGGATACAAAGATAATGGTACTCGGCGGCAGCACGTCGACCGACGTCTTCCGTTTCGAGAGCTGGGCGTCAAAGCTGCAGCGCCTCTGTGAGGCGAACGGCAAAAGGACAGTGATCTACAACGGCGCGAAAGAGAAAGCCGACGCCGCAGAGGAGCTCGTGCGCCTCACCAGGGATATAAAACGTCTGGCTCCGGATATAGTGATAACGCTGAGCGGGCTGAACGACACCGGCTCGCCCGCAAACAAATTCGAAAAGTTCCGCGATGAGAGGGTCTTCGACTACTGGAAGCGTATAGAGGGCTACTCCAAGATGATCGCAGAAGCCGAAGGCGCAAAGTTTTTCTGCTTCCTGCAGCCGATCAACGGATTCAAGCCGGACCCGGATTTCGAGCACAATCTCATGTTCGTCACAGACTCCGGATGGATCGGGAGATCATTCACAGACAATACCTCGAGCGATGACTTCTACTACGACCTTCTCCGCCTGTTCCACGATGTGAGCGGCATGTTCGTCGATCAGGGGCACTACTCTGAAGCGGGCGCCGCGAAGATAGCGGAAATAGTTTATGATGTGATCAAAGGAGATCTGTGATGTACATCCTCGGAATATCCGCACTTTACCACGACTCGGCGGCAGCCCTCATAAATGACGACGAGATACTGGCGGCGGCCCAGGAGGAACGCTTCACCAGGATCAAGGCAGACCGCCGGATCCCCGTGAACGCGATCGGCTACTGTCTCAGGGAAGCCGGCATCGCTCCGGCACAGCTGGACGCCGTCATATACTACGACGATCCTGTCCTCACTCTGGACAGGACTGTTTGCAATGCCCGCGCAGCGAGCGCAGAAGACCCTGAAGCCGTGCAGGGGGCAGACGCACCGATACAGTCCCCCGGATCGGCATTCGGCGAAAAGATGTGGATCGAAAAGATACTTCGCGACCTCCTCGGCAGGATCGGAAAAGACGACAGGCTCCACGTCTGCCGCCACCACATCTCACACGCAGCATCAGCCTTCTATCCTTCCCCGTTCGAAGAAGCAGCCATCCTCACCGTCGACGGCGTCGGCGAGTGGGACACGACTGCGATCGGCGTCGGGGAAGGCAGCGATATCCGCTTGCTGAGAACGATCGGATACCCGCACTCGCTCGGACTGCTCTACAGCGCGTTCACGTATTTCTGCGGTTTCCGCGTCAACTACGGCGACTACAAACTGATGGGGCTCGCGCCCTACGGCGAACCTGTGTACGCCGACCTGATCAGGAGCAAGCTGATAGATATCAAAGACGACGGATCGTTCCGTCTGGACCTCGACTATTTTGATTACCAGTACGGCAGAGCGATGACGAACGACGCCTTCGCGGCCCTCTTCGGCGGACCGCGCCGCGCGCCTGAGGATACTATCACGAAACGCGAGATGGACATCGCGGCCTCTGCTCAGGCCGTCACTGAAGAGATCATGATAAAACTCGCCCGCACCGCCCGCGGCCTTACCGGCAAAAGACAACTCGTCATGGCTGGCGGCGTCGCGCTCAACTGCGTGGCCAACGGCCTCATCGCGCGCGAGGGCATTTTCGACGACATCTGGGTACAGCCCGCTGCCGGAGACGCCGGAGGGGCGCTCGGCGCCGCGCTGGCATACAGATATATGGAACTTGGGATGCCTCGGCCAAAGCCGGGAAATAGTTCTCAGGAAACCGGATGCCCGGTGGCTAAGGCGGATTCGCAGAAAGGCAGCCTGCTCGGGCCGTCCTTCTCAACAGAAGAGATATGCGGCTTCCTTGACGGCATCGGCGCGCCATATCACATCTGCCCTGCCGGTCCATCCGAACGCACCCCCGAAAAGGAGAGCCTGCCCCGCACCGCAGCCCGCCTGCTCGCGGACCAGAAGGTCATCGGTCTCTTCCACGGCAGGATGGAATACGGACCGAGGGCGCTCGGCGCCAGGAGCATCATAGCGGATCCGCGCTCGGATAAGATGCAGTCGCACCTCAACCTGAGCATCAAATACAGAGAATCGTTCCGTCCGTTCGCACCTGCGGCGCTCGCCGAAAAGGCCGGCGAATACTTCGACATCAGCTGCTTCAGCGATGAC
>CAMKAM010000060.1 GCA_946410475.1 uncultured Bacillota bacterium | reverse complement strand
AAGAGTAGCTCTTTTTGGCTCAACAGGATCGATAGGCCGTCAGGCCCTCGATGTAATAGATAAAAGCAGGCAGCAACTTTCTGTTGCTGTTTTGGCGTGCGGAAAAAACATAGACCTTATCCGTGCGCAGATACACAGGTATCATCCTGAAATGGCTGTCGTCATGGATGAGGAGGATGCGAAGGCCCTCAGAAAAGAATTTCCGGGGATAGAGATTCTTTCCGGTAAGGATGGGTATAAAGAAGCTGCGCGGACTGATTACGACGTTATGCTGAATGCTATGATGGGTATAAGCGGACTCGAACCGACATACGAGGCCGTAAAGCTCGGAAAAGAGATAGCTCTTGCGAACAAAGAGACCCTCGTAGCCGGCGGAAGCGTCATAATGCGGGAGGCCAAGAAAACGGGAACTGTCATAAAACCGGTGGATAGCGAACACAGCGCTATCTACCAGTGTCTTGAGGGAAGGAAAAGGGATACACTGAAAAGGATCCTTCTGACAGGCAGCGGCGGACCGTTCAGACAGTTCACGGCTGAGCAGATGAAGTCCGTCACAAAGGAGATGGCGCTGCATCATCCAAGATGGTCGATGGGGCCGAAGATAACGATCGACTCCTCGACTCTCATGAACAAGGGGCTCGAGGTGATAGAAGCGAAGTGGCTCTTCGATGTCGAAGTCGATGATATCACGGTCGTGATACATCCTGAGAGCATCATACATTCGATGGTCGAGTTCAGGGACGGAGCTGTCCTGGCTCAGATGGGAGTTCCGGATATGGAGATCCCGATCGCTTACGCTCTAACCATGCCTGACAGACTTGAAGGCGTAAGCGAAAGCATCGACTTTTTCGGAAGCTCATCCACGCTGCATTTCGAAAGACCGGACACACAGAGATTCCCGTGCCTGGCGCTCGCGACAGAAGCTCTCAGAAGAGGCGGGACATACACAGCTGTGATGAACGGAGCTAACGAGGCTCTCGTAGCCGCCTTCCTTGACGGAAGGATCGGATATACCGATATACCTGTAATGATAGAACGTGTTCTTGAGGAGCACAGTCCTGTAAGCGCCCCGGGGATAGAAGAAATACTGGATGCTGACAGGACAGCAAGAAAAATGATAGAAAGATATCTGGGGGAAAACACATGACGGTAATATTTGCAGTACTTTTGTTCTGCATACTGATATTCATACATGAATTCGGACACTTTTCCGCCGCGAAGCTGTGTGACATCAAGGTCAACCAGTTTGCTGTAGGAATGGGACCTGCCATATTCAGAAGACAGAAGGGCGAGACGGAATACTCGCTGAGGGCGATCCCTATCGGCGGGTTCTGCGCGATGGAAGGTGAAGACGAGGAAACGGATGATCCGAGGGGATTCAACAACAAGCCTGCTCTGCAGAAGGCGATAGTCGTCGCTGCGGGGCCTTTCATGAATTTCATCCTCGCGCTGATAATAATGATCGTTATCGTCTTCACGGTCGGAACTGCGGTCAACCGCGTCGGCGGTTTTGTTGAAGGCAATCATTCGGAAGCTGCCGGAATGAAGACCGGAGACGAGATAGTAGAGATCGAAGGCACGGCGATATCAGACTGGGAGGATATAGGACCTGTCATCGCAGAGAATAAAGGCGACACTATCAATGTAACAGTCAAAAGAGACGGGGAGACGATCAGCCTGGAAGTCCCTCTCATGGAGTCTGAGGGAAGAAAGATGATAGGCATTACCCCGGCTCTTGAGAGGAATATAGGGACTGCTGTCATCGAGGGCACGAAGTCGACATTCACTCTGACGAAGCAGATGTACGTCATCCTGAAGCAGATATTCACAGGGGAAGTCTCCGCTTCGGAATTGTCCGGACCTGTGGGCATCGTGTACGTAGTGAATCAGTCCATATCGCAGGGTATGATATATTTCTTCTACCTGCTTGCGATGCTTTCGCTCAACCTCGCGGTGATAAATCTGCTTCCGTTCCCTGCGCTCGACGGAGGAAGGCTGCTGTTCATCGTGATCAGGAAGATCACCGGAAAAGCTGTTTCGGATGAGGTGGAAGGCAGGATCAATCTCATTGGTCTTATGCTTCTGTTCGCACTTATGATATATGTTACGGGCAACGACATAGTAAAATTCGTCCTGCCCGCGTTAGGAAAATAGAGAAGGAGATATGATGGAAAAGAAAAAAGAGATCGTAGCCTGCCCGTACTGCGGCAAGGAGCAGGAATTCGAATCATACATCAACATAGATGTCGATATCGAGCCTGAACTGAAGGAAAAGATCATGAGCGACGAGCTTTTCACATTCGAATGCAAAGACTGTTCAAAAAAAGCACTCATGGCTTTCCCATGCCTCGTTAGCGATATGAAAAAGAAGTACATGTACTGGCTCATCGCCAATTTCGATGATGAGCAGAAGAAAGCCCTCGATGAGGATCTTGCATCCAGCATGAAAAACGACAACGACAAGAAGTTCGCGGGGGAATACAGAAGACGCATCGTAGGAAGCATCAATGAACTGAAGGAGAAGATCCTTATCTCGGATATGGACCTTGACGACCGCGTCATCGAGGTGCTGAAGATACTTTGCATCAACGAGGTCGCAGAACAGCTCAACGGTGCTCAGCTCTCCGAGGTAAGATTCAATAAGAAAGAAGATGGCGGCAAGTGCCTCGTCCTCATCTTCCTCGACAGGGATCCTGCGATGATAGATGTGACTGAAGATATGTATAACAAGGTCGAGAAGATGTTCTCTCACGATATCGAGGAAAAGACCGATAAGGAAGGTTTCGCCGAGATAGATCCGTACTGGGCGAACGAGTTGATCAATGACAGCATCGTCCTGACGGGCCAGCTGAACTGATCATCAGCAAGCTGTTTATAAGGATCCGTGCCGTGCGCGCGGATCTTTTATGTTTATGAATAAATATGCAAAAACGTAAAAAAATACTCATAAAATCCTTGACCCGAAAACAGTGAAGTAGTATAGTAATGTACGAGTTTTCATAAGGAGGAAAAATGGCTTACAAAGTATTCATTGACGGCATGGCCGGAACAGCCGGCCTCGAGCTTGCGACATTGCTCGAAGCAAGAGAAGACATCGAGATCCTGAAGATCGATGAAGATAAGAGAAAAGATATAGATGAGAAGGTCAAATTCTTCTCGGAAGCAGATATATCGTTCATGTGTCTGCCCGATGAGAGCGCCAGAGAGACGATATCACGCGTTCCGGAAGGCTGCAGAGTGATCGACACATCTACGGCTCACAGAACGGCTGAGGGATGGACATACGGGCTTGCAGAGATAGGCCTGAGAGAAGAGATCAGAAAGGCGGACAGAGTATCGAATCCCGGATGCCACGCCACTGCTTTCATCCTGGCGGCAAGGCCGCTCGTGGAGAACGGGCTGATAGCCAAAGACGCTGATATCGCTGTTACGAGCATCACCGGATACAGCGGCGGCGGAAAGAAGATGATAGCAGAGTACGAGGACGATGAAAGAGACGGTCTGCTGGACAGCCCGGCGCAATACGCTCTCGGACAGCAGCACAAGCATTTACCGGAGATGATGAAGTACGCTCTGCTTGATAAGGAACCGGTATTCATGCCGGTGGTATCTGATTATTACAGAGGCATGTGCGTATCGGTACCTGTATTCGGTGGCCCCGGAGTGGAAGCGACGGGAAAGCTGATCAGTGATTATTATAAAGACGAGAAACTGATCGAAGTCACTGTCTGTGACCAACCCAGGATATATGCGGCGGACATGGCCGGAACGGACGCATGCCGTATATATATACATGGCAACGACGAGAGAACGATCGTGACATCATGCATCGACAATCTCGGAAAAGGAGCAGCAGGCGCTGCTGTCCAGAACATGGACATCATGCTCGGACTCGATAAATAGCTGATGAAGGAATAGTAATAAGAAAGAGAAGTAAAGATGGATATCAAGGTAATAACAGGCGGCATATGCGCACCTAAAGGGTACAAAGCAGCAGGAATGCACGCGGGCATCAGGTACAGCAGCGAAAAGAAGGATCTGATGATGATCACATCTGAAACTACTGCTGATGCCGCAGGCGTCTATACTACGAACAAGGTGAAGGGCGCTCCGATCACAGTGACGAAGGAGAACATCGCAGACGGAAAAGCCAGCCTCGTCATATGCAACAGCGGAAACGCCAACACCTGCGCGCCAAACGGTGAAGAGATCGCATGGCAGATCTGCGAACTTGCAGCTGCCGCAACTGGAAAGAAAGCTGAAGACGTGATCGTGGCCTCGACCGGTGTCATTGGCGAGCCGATGGCGATCGAACCGTTCGAAAAGAACATACCGGCACTTGCAGAGGCGCTGGATGCTGACGGTTCGGATGATGCTGCGGCGGCGATCATGACGACTGATACAGTGAAGAAGGAGATCGCGATCGAATTCGAGATCGGAGGAAAGACGTGCAGGATAGGCTGCATCGCAAAAGGCAGCGGGATGATACATCCGAATATGGCAACGATGCTCTGCTTCATAACGAGCGATGTCGCGATATCCGCCGAGATGCTGAGAGAAGTCCTGAAGGAAGATGTCAAGGACAGCTTCAATCAGATGACAGTCGACGGGGATACGTCGACAAATGATATGTGCATGGTGATGGCTAACGGAATGGCCGGAAACGAAAAGATAGAAGGCGAAGGAGAGGACCTGGAGGCTTTCAAAGAAGCGCTTGCTTACGTGACAAGATACACAGCCATGAAGCTCGCTTCCGACGGTGAAGGCGCGGGAAAACTGATCGTCTGCGATCTGAAGGGCGCGCCGGACAAGGATACGGCCAGAAAGGTCTCAAGATCCGTCGTATCATCGAGCCTCCTCAAAGCGGCGATATTCGGTGAAGACGCCAACTGGGGAAGGGTTCTCTGCGCTATAGGCTACACCGATGCGGACTTTTCGGCTGACAAGGTCGACGTCGTAATGAGATCGGATAAAGGCAGCGTTACCGTATGTCTCGATTCCAGATATGCGCCGCACAGCGAGGAGGAAGCTGCTTTGATCCTCTCAGCTGATGAGATATACATAGACGTGGATCTGAAAGACGGCGAAGCGTCTGCAACAGCGTGGGGATGCGACCTCACATATGATTACGTTAAGATCAACGGAGATTACAGGAGTTAGGTAAGAGATATGACAACGAACGACATCAAGAAGGACTCGATAAAAGAAAACATAGAAAAGGCAGAGATACTGATCGAGGCTCTGCCATATATCCAAAGATTCAACGGCAAGGTGATCGTCATAAAATGCGGCGGATCACTGATGGATGACCCTGAGAGGATGGCTGCGATCATCGAAGACATCGTACTTCTCAAGGTCGTCGGCTTCAAACCGATAATCGTACACGGCGGCGGCAAAGAGATCAGCCACTGGATCGACAAGACAGGTCTTGAGACGAGATTCGTTAACGGCCTAAGGGTGACGGACGAGAATACTCTCGAGATCGTAGAGATGGCTCTGGCGAAGGTCAACGGCGCGCTCGTAAGGAATATCGAGGCGCTCGGCGAGAAGGCTATGGGCGTAAGCGGAAAGAGCGGTTCGCTCTTCACAGCTGTCAAGAAGGACAGCGACGATGAGAACGAAGATCTCGGTTTCGTCGGATCTATCACGGGAGTCAACAGCAAGGTTCTGAATGATATGCTCGACAACGATTATCTTCCTGTCGTTTATCCGCTGGGAATGGACGATGAATACAATACATATAATATCAACGCTGACGATGCGGCGTGCGCAGTTGCGAAGGTGCTCAAAGCAGAGAAACTGGCATTCCTCTCAGACGTTCCGGGCGTGCTGATGGACAGAGACGATCCGGACAGTCTCATCTCCGAGATGTATACGGATGAGGTCAAGCAGCTCATAGACGACGGTAAGGTCGTAGGCGGCATGATCCCGAAACTGTACAACTGCGTAGATGCGATCAACAAGGGCGTTAACAGAGTGCATATACTCGACGGGCGCATCCCGCACTGCCTGCTCCTCGAGTTCTTCACAGACAGAGGTAGCGGCACTGCCATCATGAACCCGAGCGAATTCAGATATTACAAACAGGAACTGAGCAAAAAGGAAAAGAAAGGATGATCCTAATGAACAGGGACAAGATCAAGGAACTGGACAGCGAATATATAGTCCACACATACGGAAGGGCCGATCTGGTGGCGGAGAGCGGCTCGGGGGCGCATATCACTGATATGGACGGAAAAGAACTGATAGATCTGACATCGGGCATCGGTGTCTGCTCACTCGGATACTGCAACGAACAGTGGGTGAGCGCGGTCAAAGAGCAGCTCGACAAACTCCAGCATATATCCAACCTCTACTACACGCAGCCGGCTCCCAAACTCGCGGAGAAGCTTTGTGAGAGGACAGGTATGAAGAAAGTATTCTTCGGGAATTCCGGAGCGGAAGCCAACGAATGCGCGATCAAGAGTGCGAGGAAGTACGGTAGCTCGAAAAACGAGAAGAAGACGGATATAGTATCTCTTATAGATTCATTCCACGGAAGGACGCTGCAGACGCTTACTGCAACAGGACAGGACGATATGCACAAGTATTTCGGACCTTTCCCGGAAGGCTTCAAATATGTACCGGCAAATGATGTTGCTGCAATGGAAGCTGCAGTCGATGAAAACACATGCGGCGTGATAGTCGAGATCGTACAGGGCGAGGGCGGAGTGAACGTCCTGGACAAAGAGTACGTTAAGGCTGTAAGCGAGATCTGCGAAAAGAACGATGCTCTCCTGATCATAGACGAAGTGCAGACAGGTATCGGAAGAACGGGAAAATTCTTCGCATATCAGCACTGCGGCATAGAGCCGGATATGGTAACGTTCGCCAAGGGGATCGGCGGCGGACTTCCTTTGGGCGGAGTCCTCTTCAGCGAGAAGACGATGGATATCCTCCAGCCGGGAGATCACGGCACGACTTTCGGGGCGAATCCGGTGATCTGCGCAGGCGCGCTGAGCGTACTCGATCAGATGACTGATGAACTGCTGGACGAAGCAGCCGCAAAGGGCGCTTACATAATGGAAAAACTCGCAGCGATGGACGGCGTCACAGATGTTTCCGGTCTCGGCATGATGATCGGCTTCAAAGTTGACGGACAGAAGCCGGGCGACTTCGTAGCCGCGCTGCTCAAAAAGGGCGTTATCGCTCTTACCGCTCATGATAAGGTAAGACTGCTGCCGCCGCTCGTCATTGGTTATGACGATATAGACAAAGCTCTGGACATAATAGCACAGACTGCGTCAGAGAAATAGATCGCGTATGATCGATGAAAAAGAAAACAGACTCGCAAAGAGTCTGTTTTTTTATGCATTTAGTATTCTCAGAAATGATAGTTCTCTTACTATTTGCGGAATATGTGTCTTTCCGTGACGATTAGGTCGAATTTCTTGTCGTGCGTCTCCGTGGGGATAGCAGCCGTCATCGTCTCTTCGCGGCAGACGAGGGCACAGTCAATCTCGGCTCCCTCAAGGTATCTGTCATAGAATCCGCCGCCGTGGCCGAGTCTCTGTCCGATCTTGTTGCATGTGACGCAGGGGACGACAGCGAAGTCGATCTCTTCCACAGGGATGGTCTCGGCATCTGCCGAAGGCTCGAGGATGCCGAACGTTCCTTTGTTCAGCTGGCTCCTGTCAGTGAGCTTTTTCGCTTCCATGATTCCTTTGCCTGTGCACAGAGGTACAGCGACTCTTTTGCCTTCTTTGATCATCTGATCGATCATCTGGGATGTGTCGATCTCGTCTTTAGTGCCGACGAAGCAGAAGATCGTATGAGCATCGCGGTATTCCGGCAGGGACATGATGTTCTGTCTGATCGACGAATCAGCCTGAGCCTTATAGTCGTCAGTCAGATCCCTGTACGAATTGTATATCATTTTTCTGAGTTCACTTTTATTCATTCCTTGCACCTCCGGGTGATGATAGGGTTTTTATCGTTAACTATATAATTATATATCGTTTCACCCGTTTATGTCCATGATTTCTTTGATCATGCTTTTTTGAATGAGAACCAGTAAGCAAGCGCTATGAACAGTCCGCCTCCGACTATGTTGCCGAGTGTTACCGGGATGAGGTTGCTTACGAAGAAGCCGCTCCAGGTGAGGGAAGCGAGAGCATCCGGCGCAAGTCCCGATGCCTGTACGAAGGCTTCTGTTCCTTTGGCAAAGATCCCGGCAGGGATGTAATACATATTAGCTATGCTGTGCTCGAAGCCAGATGTGACAAAAAGCCATATCGGAAGGAATATGCCGAAGAGCTTTCCTATGAACGATTCAGCAGCGAACGACATCCAGACAGCTGTGCATACGAGCCAGTTACAGAGTATTCCAAGTACGAATGCAGCGCCGAACGAGAGCGAAGTTTTTCCGGCAGCGATCTTGACGGTCATTCCTCCGAGAAGAGCCGCGCCTCCTGC
>CAMKAM010000059.1 GCA_946410475.1 uncultured Bacillota bacterium | reverse complement strand
GAGGACGTCGAGTATCTGGCAGCGGAGACGATGAAGGATACCGAGTTCGTTCTGGCGTGCCTTGCAGAGCTGGGAGTGAAGATCGTATAAAAGGTCGAATAAACCGAATGGGCTGTAAAATGGTTAATGCGCCCCGGCATATGAAGCCGGGGCGTTCTTTTTGCATAAGGGAGAAGCTGTGGCCGGACAAAGAAGAGCTGAGATATGATAAAATAGTAAGCGAATTGATACATGCGCGTTACGTTAGAGTTACGCGAGCAGGCAAGTGAGAAAGTAGGCCAATAAGCAAGCTGATGAAGCGAATAGAGCGAATAGACATGAAGCGAAAAATACTGACAACGATTTCAATATTATTGATCCTGGCGGTCGCGGCTGTGATGACGGCTGCGTGCGGGTCGGGCGGATCAAAATCCGAAGGGTCCGTCGTGAAAGAAATGAAGTCCGCCGCCGGTGAAGTCGCCCGTAAGGTGAAGGATGAAAAGCGCAACGCGGATTACAGGGCGAAGAAGAACAGTGCCGCTTCGTCATCCGGCTCAGGCTCGAACAGTTCAGGAGCGGCTTCAGGGGAAGCGAGCCAAGAAGAACTCGCGAAGATGGAGGAGGAGATGCCTCTGAGGAAGGACTTCAGAGATGAGTTCGACCACGGCGACAAGAGCGCGGAATATCAGAAATACATAGTCCTTCACGATACGGAAGGCTCCGGCGATGCGGACACTGTCATCAGCGGATGGGTGAATGATGGAAGATATATCGCTTCCCACTTCATAGTGAACAAAGACGGCACGGTGGTGCAGTGCGTTCCGATGGACAGGATAGCCCACCACGCTGGCTTCGGCGACACCGGCCACAACGAGCAGTACGGCGTTTCGGACGAGTCGAGGGACGACAAGAGAGGCACCAGCCCGATCGGTTCGGACATGGCCGACTACGGGATGAATTCGTATTCGGTCGGCATCGAGATGGTCCACATCGGAGGCGAGGAATATCCCGAAGCGCAGCTTGAAGCGGTCGACAGGCTCATTGCTTATATAGATGCATATTATGGTAATGAAAGTGATATAATAGACCATAAGATGTGGAGGACCGGAAACTCCGATACATCGCAGGAATTCGCGGGGTATCTGGAGAATTACAGAGATCACCGGACGCATGACTGAGCGGATGCCGCTAGCGGATCGCTTGGGACTTCGGCAAAAGAGCGACTGCGGTTTCCTCAGCAGAGGTTTTGGAAAAAAGTGAAAGTGTAAGAAAGAAGGTCAGACAGGAGGGACGGAAATGGCAACGGTATATTGTTCGCGCTGTGGGGCGCCGAACACTGAGGGAGCGGCATTCTGTGACCAGTGCGGAAGCAGGCTCGTGACAGCTGACGACGGCGCGCGTCGTTCGAGGCAGGACTATCAGCAGGATTACCAGCAGGAAGCCGCAAAGCAGGGCGGCGGAAAGAAATGGATCATACCTCTTGTGATCATTCTGGCACTTGCTCTGGGCGGAGGAGCCTTTGCGCTTACTCATTTCGGCAAGCAGGCAGAGCCGACAGAGATCGACCTCGTCCAGAACTTCGACGACAGAGTGCTCGATCTATCCGGACAGGACGGAGAAGGCACTATCACCGGCATAGACTTCGACAAGATAAGAGAAAATCTCGCTTACAACGATCAGACAGACGAGGTCAGGGACTTCATCGATTCCGTCACATACACGACAGACAAGGACAGCGCGACGAACCTCGTGAACGGCGACAAGGTCAAGATCATATGCGAGTACAGCGAGTCGAAGGCCGAGGAGAAGGGCCTGAAAGTCAAGAACGGCCGCAACGGCACGGTCGAGACGACGATCACGATAGAGCGCCTCGAGGCGAAGGCCGTCACGATCGAGCAGTCCGCAGTAAGCGACCTCAACAACAACTACGACAACGCGTCGGGGCTCGACACGGCGAGCGACGACAGCATCAGATATTCAGTATCGAGCGTCTATCTTACGGAGGCGGATATCGCCGATCTCAACTATGACGCGACGCAGAGAATGATCAACTATATATACGCTAACAACGGCTACGAGTTCCAGACAGCTGAGGCGAAGGCTTACTTTGGATCGTTCGACTGGTATCATCAGGTGCCGGACAAGACTAAGGACCAGGATGTCGTGAGGAGCAGATTCAACGATATCGAGAAGGCCAACGAGAAACTCCTGATCAAAAGGAGAGACGCGCTGAAGTAACGGGACAGGCAAGGTGCGTTTGAAGACGCACAAAAGGACGCGCAAAAGGTATTACGAGATGGAAAATAGAATGCTTATCCTCGGCATGATCTACGCCGGGAGCGCGCTGATGATACTGAACATCATCAGGTACTGCGCCTTCGAGCGGTTCATCAGGAAAGGCCGGGGCTGGGACGAGCACAATGGGATACTGTTCATTCCGCTGGTCCTGCTGATACTGTTTCTGGCAGGATATATTATGGTGGGACTTTTCGGCAGGCCGGATATCATCATCGCCGGGATACTTTTCGGCGGCAGCATTTTCGTGTTCATCATCATGAGCGTCATGCGCCGGATCACCGAAAAGGTCATCGAGCAGGAGCAGCTGAAGGCTGCGCTCAGCGAGGCGGAGCAGGCGAACCGGGCGAAGAGCGTCTTCCTTTCGAATATGTCCCATGACATCAGGACGCCGCTCAACGCGATCATGGGATATACCGCGCTGGCCGAGAGAGAAGGTACGACTGAAGAGGACCTCAGGGACTACATGGAAAAGATCTCGACGTCGGGCCAGCACCTTCTGGCGCTGATCAACGACGTCCTTGAGATGAGCAGGATAGAGAGCGGCAAGATCGAGATCGAAGAAGAACCGTGCGCCATCGAGCTGCTCGTAAGAGAAGGCTGCGACATGTTCGCTTACCAGATGAAGGAGAAAAGCATCAGCTTCACGGTCGAGACGAACGTCGCCTCGCGCGGCGTGCTGATCGACAAAGGCATGTTCGACCGCGTGGTGATGAACCTCGTAAGCAACGCCTACAAGTACACGCCGGAGGGCGGAACGGTAAGCGTCACCCTCGAGCAGACGGGCTCGGGTCCGGACGGCGGAGTGTACGAGCTGAGAGTCAAAGACAACGGCATCGGCATGACTGAAGAGTTCGCCGGCCGCATATTCGATATGTTTGAGCGCGAGCGCACATCGACGGTCAGCGGCATCCAGGGCGCGGGTCTCGGCATGGCGATCAGCAAGAGCATCATCGACAGGATGGGCGGCGCGATCGAAGTCGCAACCGCGCCGGGCGAAGGCTCGGAGTTCATCGTCAGGGTCAGCCTGCCGGAGTGCGCTGACGCATCGTGCATGCAGAGTAAGCAGGCAGCCTCTGAGGAAGCGATCAGAACTGCGGCCGGAAAAGCGGCCGGAGTGAAGATCCTCCTCGTTGATGATATGCAGATCAACAGAGAGGTCGCGAAGATGATGCTGGAAAGCGACGGCTTTTCGGTCGATGTCGCTGAAAACGGTCAGGAGGCAGTGGATCTGGTATCTGAAAAACCGGTCGGCCATTATGCCGCGATCCTGATGGATATCCAGATGCCGGTCATGGACGGATATGAAGCGACGCAGCGGATCAGGTCGCTTACTGACCCGGGCAGGGCGAATGTCCCGGTCATCGCGGTCACGGCCAACGCGTTCAAAGAAGATATAAAGAAAGCTATCGATGCAGGAATGGATGCGCACGTATCCAAGCCGGTCTCGCCCGAAGCGATGATGGGCACGATATCGAGATTCCTGTAGCGGGTGAAAAATCACTAAAACCCGTTGACAATCGGCTCTTCAAGGGTGTATAGTCATCGCAACGAAAATAGTAAATAGTTCGGATGACGCATGAGGGAAAGACCTCGCAGCGCATATAAGGCGGCTGCGGGGACCCGACGAAGCAATCACGGCAAAGCCGATGCCGCGAGAATCTTTCAGGGAAAAGAACCTTGTGCCGACGAGTCTCTGGAGAGATCGCAGGCGGGCCGGGACAGCACCCCGCATACCGCCGCGGCACCGTAGAAGTAATACTTTCAGGTAAAAATACAGAGAATGCAAAAAGGCAGGAACAGTCCTTTGCGCATTCTCTTTTTGATTGTTGCGCTGCAAGGGAGCGCGGCGCATAAAGGCGCATAGGTCATTCCGTTCAGAAGGCGTGAGCCTCCAGAAAGGAAGGTCTAATGAAAAACGAAATGAAAAAGACGATGGGACTCGCCTCGGCGATGGCGGCAGTCATCGGCGGAGTCATCGGATCCGGTATCTTCTTCAAGCCTCAGGCGATGTACACGCTCACAGGCGGAGCTCCGGGCATCGCAATGATCGCATGGATCGTCACGGGCATCGTATGCATATTCGCTGCGATGACGTTCGCTGAGATCGCGATCCTTATCCCGGAAACAGGCGGCATACCGGTCTACCTTGAAAAAATATTCGGAAAGAAGGTCGGATTCCTCGCAGGATGGATGCAGATAATCCTGTTCTACCCCGCGATGGTATCGGCACTGGCCGTAGCGACAGCCCAGCAGGCATCGCTGTACACATCTGAGCACCTGATGATCCCCATCGCTGTCGGAGTCGTAGCGATCATCGCTTTCCTGAACATGCTCGGATCGAAGGTCGGCAGCATGGTCCAGATCGTATCGACGATAGGAAAACTCATCCCGATCTTCATCATCATGGCATTCGGCTTCGCAAAAGGCCAGCAGACGGGCGGCATCATGAGCCCGGTTATCGGCGACCACCTGAACCCCGTAACAGTCATGGGACAGCTGATGATAGCAGTTCTGTTCGCATTCGAAGGATGGACGAACGTCGGCGCTATCGCAGGCGAGATGAAGAACCCCGCGAAGGACCTCCCGAAGGCCATCGTAGGCGGCGTCAGCATCATAACGGCCATCTACCTCGTGATCAATATCGCTTACCTCAAAGTCCTGCCGGCTGAACAGCTGAAGGACATCGCAGCACCCGCGGCCGCTGTAGCTCAGGCTCTCTTCGGCAACATGGGCGGCGCGTTCATCTCGGTAGGCATCATGGTCTCGACATTCGGCGCGTGCAACGCATTCGTGCTCGGCGGCTCGAGGATCGTCTACATGCTCGCAGGAAACGGAGACCTTCCGGGCAGCGAGCGCCTCGGCAAGCTGAACAAGAACGGCGTCCCGGGCGGCGGCATCGCATTTATCGCAACGATCGGCGCTCTGTACGCAGTAAGCGGACAGTTCAACATGCTGACAGACCTCGCGGTATTCTCATCATGGACATTCTACACGCTGACATTCGCGGGCGTTATCAGATACAGGATCAAAGAGCCGGATCTTGAAAGGACATACAAAGTTCCCCTTTATCCGGTCATCCCGGTCATCGCTATCCTGAGCGGTGTATTCGTACTGGTCAATCAGCTGCTGTTCGCAGGTCCTGCTGCAAGGATGCTGTCGATCGCAAGTCTGGCTGTCACATTCCTCGGACTTCCGGTCTACATCGCGATGCAGAAGAGAAAGGCCGCAGGCGCTGAGGAAGCGGAAGCAAACGGTTCGGAAAACAGAGAAGCTGTAAAGGCGACTCGCTAGATAAAATGGAAAGGAAGAGAAAATGGATATCAGGCAGACACTAAGATCATCATGGGTAGAGATCGATCTGGGCGCATTCGCTTTCAACCTTGAATCGATCAGAAAACAGGTCGGCGATAAGGAGATAGTCGCGGTCGTAAAGGCAGACGCTTACGGAAGCGGCGCGGTCAGGATCGCGCAGTTCTACAGATCAAAGGGCATCAGGATGTTCGCTGTTGCCACACTGGCCGAGGCGGTCGAGCTGAAGGAAGCAGGCTTCGACGAGGAAGACATCATCATCCTTGGTCTGCAGGATGAAGCAAACGCTGACGTGATCGTTGAGAACGGTTTCATCCCGGCGACGGATTCGTTTGAATTCGCTGAGGCGCTTTCGAAGGAAGCAGAAAAGCAGGGCAGGGTCGCAAAAGGCATCATCGCCTTCGATACAGGAATGGGCCGTATCGGCTTCAGACCTGACGACGACTACGTCGCGGAGATAAAGAAGATGGACTCGCTTACTGCGTTCGAATACATCGGCATGTTCTCACACATGTCCAACGCGGACAGCGCTGACAAGGGCTACGCAGAGCTGCAGCTCGGAAGATACAGGGACTTTGTTGAGACTCTGGACGCGGCCGGCATCGACATGAAGATCAAGAGCTTCGCGAACAGCGCATCGATAGTCGACATCCCCGAAGCTTACTACACCCACGTTCGCCCGGGCATCATCCTGTACGGTCACTACTCGATGGACGAGGTCAACAAGAAGAGCGTCCCGCTAAAGAATGTGATGACGGTCAAGGCGAAGATCGTCAAGATCAAGGAAGTCGATGAAGGTGAGTGCGTCGGATACGGCTGCAGGTTCAAGGCTGAGAAGAAGAGCCTGATCGCGACATGCAACGTCGGCTATGCAGACGGCTTCCCGCGCGCGTGGTCGAAGGACGGCAGGGTCATAATCGGCGGCGAGTACGCTCCTATAGCAGGCAACATCTGCATGGACCAGTTCATGGTCGATGTAACTGAGCTCGATAACGTAAATGTCGGCGACGAGGTCGTTCTCATGGGAGAATCCGGCGGTCTTGAGATCACCGGTGAGGAGATCGCTTCCGCGACAGGAACTATAATCCACGAGGTCCTCTGCGGATTCGGACAGAGGCTCCCGAAGGTATATATCGAAGAAACCAAGGAGCAGTAAGCAGCCTATATTCGGGTAGCGCTCCAGGAATCATAGAAGCCGGGTGGCGCGGTTTCGGAAAACACCGGGAGCAGTGCGCCTGCTCCCTGAAAGCACAAACAACACAAATCGGATAAGTGATAAGATAACAATAGAATAAGAAAATCAAAAAAAGCGAAACCATACCCCCCTTGGTCGAGCCCGCCTTCGGCGGGCTTTTCGCTTACTGTAACTACAATATCGGCATTATGTTGTAATTTGGACAAAAAGCATCTGAATGACTATTGACTTTGAGATGCGTTAAAATTAGAATTGTTCAAAATGAAACTTTAAAATGTGAAGGAAACAGGTGTGTGTAGATGGATATATTCAATTCGGAAGTGGCGATTCTGCTGAGAGGAAGAAAAGTAAAAATGGTTTTTGACAATATCTACCGCGAGATCAGGAAGAGGTACGGCCTCAAGCAGGTCGAGGTCGATGTGCTGGTCTACCAGGCAGCCTTCCCTGAAAAGCCGGCGTCGCAGATCGCGAAGGATCTCTTCATCCCGAAGGGGCACATTTCTCTTGCGACGGACGGCCTCTGCAAAAAAGGTTTTATGATCGCGGAGCGCGACGATCATGACCGCAGGTTCATCCGTCTTTCTCTGACGGATCAGGGCAAAGAGATAGTGAAGGATATCGAGAAAATCAGGGTGCAGGTCGAAGATGTTCTTCTTAAGGGCATCAGCGAAAGCGAACTGGATTCGTTTGAGAAGGTCACAACGAAGCTGCTGAGCAATGCTGATGAGATAATGAAAAAATGAATCTGTTTCTGATATTCGCATTTCTTTTTGCGATAGGAAGCACGGCCGGCTGGTGCATCGAGGTGCTCTACCGGCGGTTCCTGTCGAAAAACAATCCGGGAAAAAAGTGGATCAATCCGGGGTTCCTCACGGGACCCTGTCTTCCTATATACGGATTTGGGCTGGCGACGATGTACTTCACAGCACTTCTGGGCCGGTTGCCGATGACGGGCTCAAAAGCGGGCGATGTCGCGATCGTCCTGGTGCTGATCGCTGTGCTGATGACCCTGATCGAACTGGCCGCTGGGCTCTTTTTCAGAAACACATACAATGTGATGCTCTGGGACTACCGCAATGAAAGATTCAATTACAAGGGCGTGATCTGCCCGAAGTTCTCGCTGATCTGGGGCATCTCAGGATGCATATACTTCTTTTCGATCAACGATCATGTAGCGCGCTGGGTAGACTGGCTGTCCTGGCATCTGACGTTCTCCTTCGTCATAGGTTTTTTCTTCGGAGTATTCGCGATCGATGTCGCTTACTCGTTCAACCTGGCCGGCAGGCTGCGCAGCTTCGCAAAGGAGAACGAGATCGAGATCCGCTACGAAGAGCTCAAGCTCCACCTCGCCGAGCAGCGCGAAGAGCTGGAGGAGCGCGCAAGATTCCTGCTGCCCTTCCGCAGTGAGCGCCGGCTGAGCGACATACTCGAGGATTATCAGCAGTGGTTCGACGCAAAGATCGAAGAGAGGAAGTCTGCAATCGAAGAGAAAAAGTCGGCGATAGAGTCCAAACTGAAGCGGTAAGAAGCGGACAGCAAGCAGCAAATGGCGACGGGCGGCAGCAAACAGCAGACTGCAACAGCAGCAAGCAATGACGGGTGGCAAACAACAGTAAGGGTGGGTGTCTGATGCGGCGGTAATACGGCGCAAAACAGGCGGCCGCATTTCTTAAAAGCAATATGTAAAATATACTTGACATTATGGCTAA
>CAMKAM010000058.1 GCA_946410475.1 uncultured Bacillota bacterium | reverse complement strand
TGTATCCGAGATCGTCTACCTCTACAAGGCCCACGCTCTTTCCCTGACCGTTGAATACAACGCTCGCCGCCATCAGCTTGTCGCGGTAGGTATCCCCCTGATGGGGCTTCAAAGCCGTCACTCCGGTCTGCACATCTCCATCCGCCAGTGTAAAGTGACCAACTGTGACTCCTTCGACATCAGATATCAGGTTCCTTGGTCCTTTTTCAAGAGAGCCGATATCGATATTCCACTTCTTTTCGATACCCATTTCACACCTCCGCGTTACTTTATGATACCTCTTCTTATCTTCATCTCTATGATCCTCTGCACGGATCTGTCTATCTGCTTTTCGCTGATCTTTCCGTTCTTTACGGCCTTTCTGATCGCGCGCTGCGTCTCGACCCTTCCCGTCGTCACGCAGAGCATGTCGTTTCCGGCTTTTACCGCAGCGACGGCAGCCTTGCCCGCGTCTCCTCCGACGAACTTCCTGATGCCTTCCATGCCGAGTCCATCAGTTATGATGACGCCGTCGAACTTCAGATTCTTTCTGAGGTATTTGTGGACATTCTTCGACAGTGACGCCGGCCTCTTCGAATCAAAAGCGTTCACGATAACATGCGATACCATTATCATGTCGGTACCATTTTGTATGCCCTTTCTGAACGGCCACAGATCCCTCTTCTTGAAAGTGGTCTTCGATCTTCTGTCGCGGATGATCTTTCCGTGCGTGTCGCCGTTGCCGCCGTAGCCCGGGAAGTGCTTGAGGCAGCTGACAACGTTGTCCTTCCCCATCTGCTTGACTGTCCTCGAGATGAACATCGAAGTCTTCTGAGTGCTGATCGAAAAACCTCTCTGATATATGAAGTTGCTGCTCCTGTACGGAACGTCCGCGACCGGCGCGAAGTTCGTATTGATCCCGAGCGACTTCAGGAACCTGTCCTTGCTCTTCGTATATTTCACGATGCCCTTGTAGCCCGATGACCTGTATACCTGCCTTGGAGACTTGAACCTGCTTTTTCTGAACTGCCTGTAAAGAGAAGCCCTCACGACCGTGCCGCCCTCTTCGTCCACACCGATCAGCATGTTCTTCTTTGACACCTTCTGGCACTTCGCTATCGTCCTCTTGATGGACGCCTTGCTCTTTCCCCTGAAGTTGTATCCGAACATTATATATCCGCCGTACTGGTTCTTCTTCGCTATGTCGACGATCCGCTTTTCAGGCATCTTGACGATCATCATCTGGTTGACCTTGTCGTAAAGACTCATCTTGCTGACGATTTTCGCCGCCCTGGCCTCGATCTCGGCGTCGCTCATTCCCGAAGACGCAGCGGCGTTTGCCGTCTGGGGAGTAAGCGAAAAGGCCATGATCAGCGCGAGCACCAGCGCCGCCAGACATGCCAACCTTTTTCCAGCTGTTTTATTTACAGATCTGTTCATTCAGTCAAACCTCTTCTTCATCTATATTTCATCTATATATCCTTCTCATTTTCTCTGATTATATCAGAAACGAGGCACCGTAAGAAGAGGCTGTTCTTTTTACAAATATGTTCGCTTGTGTTAAAATTGTACTGATGAATAAAGGTAATACAGCAGGAACTGAAAACAGACTGACTCCGTATCTCTCGCCTGCCGGCGCCTGGGCAGTAGCCCTCGGCACCAGTATAGGCTGGGGCTCTCTTGTAGTTACCAGTAACACATATCTGCTCCAGGCCGGACCTTTCGGTTCCGCCATCGGAACTATCCTCGGCGCGATCATCATGCTGGTGATAGGACGGAACTATCATTATATGATCAACTGCTATCCGGATGCCGGAGGCGCGTATGCTTACTCAAAGCACGCCTTCAGCCACGACCACGGTTTCATCACCGGATGGTTCCTTGCGCTGACATATCTTGCGGTATTCTGGGCGAACGCCTCGTCTCTGCCGCTCTTCGCCAGATATTTTCTCGGCGATATATTCCGGTTCGGCTTCCACTACACGGTATTCGGCTATGAGGTCTACTTTGGAGAGGCCCTTCTTTCAATAGTTGCGATAATCCTTACGGCCCTGCTTCTGTCAAGATCCAGGATCCTCACATCCAAGCTCATGATCGTTATGGCGCTCGTGTTCACTGCGGGTATAACGATCTGCTTTGCTGCGGCCATCTTCAGACTGGGAGGCTCCGGACGCGGATTCGATCCGGCCTTCATACCGGACAAGAGCATCCTCTCTCAGGTGATCCGCATCGCCTGCATTTCGCCGTGGGCCTTCATCGGATTCGAGAACATATCACACGCTTCAGAAGAATACACATTCCCCCACAGGAAGGCGTTCAGGATACTTGCGATCACTGTCATAACGACGACGCTTCTGTATATATTCGTCACGATGCTGTCGGCGACGGCTTATCCGCCGGGCTACGCCAGCTGGCTCGAATACATACAGGACCGCGACAATATTTCAGGGATCAACGGGCTGCCTGCTTTCTATGCTGCTTACTACTACATGGGAAGGCCGGGCATCATCATTCTGATGCTCTCGCTCCTGGCTCTGATCATCTCGAGCCTCATCGGAAACACCCTCGCTCTGAGCAGGCTGTTCTACGCGTTCGCGAAAGACGACGTCCTCCCTCAGAGGTTCGCGAAGATAAATGACCGCAACATCCCGCAGAATGCAGTCATCCTCATAGCCTGCATCTCGCTCTTCATCCCCTTCATCGGAAGGACGGCCATCGGCTGGATCGTCGATGTAACGACCCTCGGCGCCACCATCATCTACGGCTTCGTTTCGGCCGCGGCGATGAAGACGGCACGCGACCGCGGCGACAGCATCGAAAAAGTGACCGGCCTCATAGGGCTCGTGATCATGGTGGGATTCGGAGCTATGGTCCTTCTGCCGACACTGTTCACGGACGAGAAGATGGCGACGGAGTCGTACATCCTCTTCACGGCCTGGGCGATATTCGGCTTCATAGTATTCAGGTGGATACTGCAAAGAGACGCCAACAGGAGATTCGGAAAGAGCATCGTCGTATGGATAGCTCTCCTCTCCCTCGTTCTCTTCTCGGCTCTGGTATGGATGAGCCAGGCTACCCTCGTCTCGACTACGGACGCTCTTGAGAATATGCAGCAGTACTACATAGGAAGCGAAACATCTCCTGAAAAGATACAGGAGGCAGCTGATCTCATGAACAGCCAGCTGGCTGCACTCAGGGCGCACAACGCGAGGATACTCGTCACAGTCATCGTTCTGTTCATCATCGGCCTCGCCGCAATGCTGAACAACTACTCGCTGATGATGAAGAAGGCCCGTGAGACAGAGGAAGCTCTCGGCGCTTTCATGAATATAGCCAACAGAGACCCGCTGACGGGTGTCAAGAGCAAGCACGCTTATGCCGAGCATGAAAAGAAGCTCGATGAACAGATCGCGGAAGGCGCAGTAAGCGAACTCGCCGTGGTCGTCTGCGACGTGAACGGCCTCAAGCATGTCAACGATACTCAGGGCCACAAGGCCGGCGACGCATATATCTGTCAGGCGTCGGAGCTCATATGCAAACTCTTCTCGCACAGCCCCGTATTCAGGATCGGCGGCGACGAATTCGCCGTGATACTCAGAGGGGACGATTTTGAATCCCGCGAGTCGATACTCAAAACTTTCAACGAGCGCATGGAGTCCAACATATCCAGCGGTGATGTCGTCGTATCGACCGGCATCTCAGAGTACAGAAAAGGCATAGATGAAAACATCCATGCCGTATTCCAGCGCGCCGACCAGGTGATGTACGAACGCAAGAAAGAACTCAAGGCCATGGGCGCAAGGACGCGCTGACATATGTCATCGCATCTTCTAGATACCATAAACCGTATTCAGCACTTCTGAAGTCTTTTTAAGATCGATCTCACATTCACCCTTGTCTGCTTTAAGCGGTATTATTTCATCGAATGAATAAATACGAGGAATAAAGTCCTCTTCATCGAATTGATAGGTTACAATTTGTTTCTTTTTCACATCTACCATCCAGTAAACCTTTACGCCCGCTTCCAGATATTTCTTGAGTTTCAGGGTCATATCCCTCTTCCTTGTTGATGGCGACAGGACTTCAATAACTATCTCAGGCGCGCCGTAAACACACTGTTCTCTTATTTTTTGAATATCACAAACGACTGCGATGTCAGGTCTGATCATTGTTTTCTCATCTTTGTCCAACTGGACATCGATATCCACCATCACCATACAATCCTCTTCCTTCGCGGCTATGCAGCTGCTTATCCTGGCGACGATCTCTGAAATCATATACTGATGGAATGTTGTTGGTGATGGAGACATATCGTATATCACCCCATCTATCAGTTCCGCCTTCATGTCATCCGGAAGAGCATAATAATCATCTACAGTGTACTCGCCCTGCTTTTTTTCTTTCTTTACCGAATGCTCGAAAGCCTCTTCTTTGATCATGCCCGAGGGAGCAGGCTTTCCGTCATCAAAATACCGCACGCTCAAAGCTCTTTCCAGAGCTTCCCATGTATCGCGTCTTGGATTCTTTGTCTCTCCCGACATGATGCGCTGTACAGTCCCCAGCGGAACGCCGGAGATCTCGGCCAGATCATCGTTCGTATATCCAAGTTCCTTTTTCCTTCTTCTGAGTTCATCCAAATTCATATCCGCACCTCCTATGCTCATAGCGTATCATTTTTGCGATATGAAAACAACCATTTTCGATTATACTATCAAAAATGGTTGTTCAATGATTCTCTTTTCCTTTTGCGATTTACAAAGTGTCTGCACGCATCGCAAGCAGGACTGCGCCCTCTTCAGGCGTGCCTGCGGGCTCCCGCCATTTCATGCCATTCGCCCCGAGTCTCTCAGTAAGCGGATCCATCAGCTTCGTCCCAAGCTTGAATATGCTGCCGGCCCCGCTGACAGGAACAATGCCGTTCTTCTCTTTTGAGAATCCCAGGCGCTGGTACAGAGAGACAGCCAGATCCGCGAGTTCCGCCGCTCCTCTTTGTATCAGATCGATCGCGAACGGATCTCCCGCATCATAAAGCTCGCCTGCCTCCGGAGCAAGCGATGCGATCTTCGTCCTGTCGAGTCCCCAGTCTTCGACCACGCGCTTCACCATTTCATCGTCAGCATCGATACCGAGTATCTCCTTCATCTTTTCATAGAGAAGGGTCTTCTCATCGCGCCCATCGCTCTGGCGTCCGAACTCTCTCAGCATCGACCAGCCGAGCCAGTATCCTGAGCCTTCGTCGCTTCCCAGCACGTGGTTCCATCCGCCGCAGCGCATCGTCCCATTCTCATCCGATCTTCCGTAAGCGATAGCGCCGGTTCCCGCTATGATGCATATCCCTTCCGTGCCTTCAAGAGCTCCGGCAAGAGCTATCTCGCAGTCATTCACCACCAGGAACGGTATACTGCCGAGACCCTTTGCGACCGCTTCTTTTATCAACTCACTGTCCGATGCGATGTCTCCATAGCCGGCAAGCCCCGCACAAGCAGCTGCGATATCATCCCTGCATATCTTCTCTTCGCTTCCGGCGCCCGGGCATTCATTCGCTGCGGCTATCAGGCTTTCAGTGCCCTCATCCATCAGCTGCGTCAATGCATCCAGTCCCACCTGAAGATAGTGGCACGGCCCTCCGGTATGCGAAGCAAATATTGCGCCGTTCTCACCTGCCAGCACGAACTTCGTCTTCGTTCCGCCGCCGTCTATTCCCATGTAGTACTTTTTCTTAGCCATCGAATCCACTCCCGACTGCGATCTGCTTACTCTTTCTTTCAAAACAGTTTAGCACTCATCGGTCCGTTTAACAAATCTTCACACAGCCGTGGTAGATTATACATATGAAGAAAGCAGCCGCAGTAACGATATATTCCATACTTCTGGCTTTCTGCCTCCTGCTATCCGGGTGCGGAGCAGGAAGCTCCTCTTCAGATGCGCCCGGTGAGATCCACGTCGCGCAGTCTGGAAGCGACACCGCAGGTGACGGCTCGGAAGGCCGACCTTTTGCGACCGTTCAGAAGGCAGTAAGCAGGATCGAGCCCGGATCCGAGGTGATCATCCACAGCGGAGAGTACCCGCCTTTCGAGCTTGACGAGAGCGCATCCGGCACGAAGAGCGCTCCAGTCACAATCAGCGCGGCGCCCGGAGAAACAGCTGTCATAAAGGCGGATGATCCTGCTCGGAAGAAATCAGTTGATCCTGCCGGAACAGAAGAAAGCTTCGGCATCATGATGGAAAACGTCAGCTTCATCACCATCAAAGGTCTTGAGGTAGACGGCGGAACTCACGGGATCGCTTACTACAGCACGGACCCGGATCCAGCCCGGAGCCCGGCGCGCAGGGATATATCGATCGAAGGCTGCACGGTGCACGGGATCCGCGGAGTCCACGGCATCTGCGTCTACGGTGAGGATCCGCACACGGCGGTCAAAGATATAAGGATCACCGGCAACGAAGTCTACGACTGCGAATGCGGCAGCAGCGAGACCATAGCCGTTAATGGCAACATCGACGGCTTCGAGATCTCGGGCAACATAGTTCATGACAGCAATAACATCGGGATAGATATGATAGGTTTTGAAGGCACGGCAAAAGATGAAGGATCGGCAGATCCGTTCGCTTCGGACTACGCCCGCAATGGTATCTGCACCGGGAACACGGTCTATGATATCAGTACGGAGGGTAATGACGCTTACCGCAAGGGCAGCGGCTACGACCTCTGCGCAGGCGGCATCTATGTTGACGGCGGACAGGACATCCTCATATCGAAAAACCGCGTGCTCAGCTGCGATATCGGCATCGAGGTCGCGACAGAGCACAGCCCAGAAGAAACGCCCGGCGCAAAAGCATCGGGCGTGAAAGTGCTGGGTAACAGTATAATCGGGTGTTCTGCTGCGGGCATATCTCTTGGCGGATACGCCCCTGACCTCGGCTTTACCGAGGACTGCGAGTTCTCCGGCAACACCCTCCTGGGCAACAGTGATCAGATCGTCGTGCAGAAGAGCAGGAACAATCTGATCGAACGAAACATCATAATTCCGGTCAGAGAATGATCTCGCTCTCGGCCCTTCTCTCAGCATAGTTCGCTTCGAGCATCCTGAGGTGCGACATCATCTGCTCGTCATCGAAATACTTCGCCTTGGCAGGACATCTTCTGACGCAGCTGTGGCATTTGATGCAGATGCCTGTGACGCTCGTCACATCATCCTTATCGATCGAACCGAGCGGACACTTCTCGGCGCAGAGGCCGCACTGTCCGCATTTTTCTGTGTCCGTCTTAGGCTTCGCCTTGAGGAACTTCACCGGCTGACCGTCTTCTCCGAGAGGAGTATAGTACGGGCCGGGCTCGCCGAGATCCAGAGGATCCAGCGCCCCATCCGCTCCAGACGAACCGCAGGAAAGGATCTTCTCTGCGACTCCGTGAGCCAGCTTACTTACAAGATCCATATCGCCCGCATCCGGACGACCCGCAGCCATTATGCCCGAGAACACATGGCGGGCAACGAAAGCCCCGGCCCCAAGCGGGATGAAGCCGTTCTTCTTCGCCACCGTGGTCAGCTCCCTAAGGACGTTGTCATAGCTTCTGTTGCCGAAGGTCGCAAGAGCGCACAGAGGCGTGCCGCTTCCTTCGAACATTTCCTCGACGAATGGAAGAGCCTTGTTCGGGATCCTGCCCGCATAGGTCGGCGTGCCGAAAAAGACCAGATCGTCAGCCGCAAAAGACTTCTTTCCGATCTTCTCACGCGCCGCGGGCAGTGTGAAATCGAGCTCCGAAACGGGGACCTCTCTTCCGTATTCCTTTTCAAGAAGAGCCGCCGCTTCTTCGGCAGCGGCCCTCACTATCGTTCCTGTGCTTTCAGCAGGGCTGAAATATACTGCATATATATTCTTGATTTCCATAACTTACTTGTTGTATGTCGCGGCCTTGTAGAAATTGATGCCGCCCTCTATGACAGTCACGTCCTTGAATCCGACGTGCTTCAGGAAGAGAGCTGCGTTGTATGCCCTGACTCCAACTGCGCACATGACGGCGATCGGCTTATCCTTCGGCAGCTCTTCGTATCTCTTTCTCAGCTGGCCGAGCGGTATCCACGTCGCGCCCGGCACGGCGAACTCTTCGATCTCATCGTCGCGCCTTACGTCGAGGACGAGCTTGCCGTCAAGATCCAGCGGCGATGTGAAAGCGACTCTTCCCGCAAGAAGGTTCTCCGCGGCAAAGCCGGCCATGTTGACCGGGTCTTTGGCCGATGAATACGGCGGCGCGTAAGCGAGCTCGAGGTTCGCAAGATCAGCTACCGTTCCGTCGAGAGCTATCGTCGTAGCTATCGTATCTATTCTCTTGTCTACGCCCTTCTGTCCCGCAGCCTGCGCTCCGAGGATCTTTCCGTCCGGCTTGAAGATCAGCTTGATGAAGATCGGCACAGCGCCCGGATAGTAGCCCGCGTGCGACTTCTGCGTGATGACGAAGGCGTGGTAGTCCTTTCCCTTTTCAAGGCCTTTCGCCTTGAGAGCCTTTTCGTTCAGTCCTACCGAGGCTGCAGTCATATCGAAGACGTGGGCGACCGAAG
>CAMKAM010000057.1 GCA_946410475.1 uncultured Bacillota bacterium | reverse complement strand
AATATGAAGGCAGCGCAAAAAAACAGAAAGCATATCCAAGCCTAATGTAGTAGAATAAATAAAGTACGGAATGTTACTTTGAAAGGAGAACAAAATGGCAAACCACAACTATGCAGAAGAAAGCCTGAAGATGCACTATGATAAAAAAGGCAAGATAGAAGTTATCAGCACAGTACCCGTTGAGAACGAACATGACCTCTCGACAGCCTACACACCGGGCGTAGCTCAGCCGTGCCTGGAGATCCAGAAGGACATCAACCTCTCCTACGAGCTGACACGCCGCTGGAACATGTGCCTCGTCGCTACAGACGGTTCGGCAGTCCTCGGCCTCGGAGACATCGGTCCCGAAGCAGGCATGCCGGTAATGGAAGGAAAATGCGTACTGTTCAAGGCATTCGGCGATGTAGACGCTTTCCCGCTCTGCATCAAGAGCAAGGACGTTGATGAGATCGTTAACACGATCTACATGATCAGCGGCAGCTTCGGCGGCGTCAACCTGGAGGACATCTCCGCACCGCGCTGCTTCGAGATCGAAAGAAAGCTTAAAGAAAAATGCGACATTCCTATCTTCCACGATGACCAGCACGGTACAGCCGTCATCACACTTGCCGGCATGATCAACGCTCTGAAGGTCACAGGCAAGAAGTGGGAAGACTGCACGCTCGCAGTAAGCGGAGCAGGTGCAGCAGCTATCACGATCACAAAGCTTCTCATGAGCTACGGCCTCAAGGACGCCATCCTCTGCGACAGCAAGGGAGCTATCTATGAGGGACGTACAGAAGGCATGAACCCGTTCAAGGAAGAGATCGCGAAGATGACGAACAAGAACAAGGTCCAGGGAACTCTGGCAGACGCTATGAAAGGCGCAGACATCTTCCTCGGCGTCAGCGCTCCGGGCCTCGTAACTAAGAAAATGGTCGCTTCCATGAATCCTGATCCGGTAGTATTCGCCTGCGCGAACCCGACACCGGAGATCTTCCCGGATGAAGCTAAAGAAGCAGGTGCAGTTGTTATCGCAACAGGCCGTTCGGACTTCCCGAACCAGATCAACAACGTACTCGCATTCCCGGGCATCTTCCGCGGAACATTCGACGTACGCGCCAGCGACATCAACGAAGAGATGAAGATCGCAGCAGCTAAGGCTATCGCAGGCGTCATTTCTGACGATGAACTCACTGCTGACTACATCATCCCGAAGGCATTCGACCCGAGAGTAAAAGACGCAGTCGCAGCAGCAGTAGCTCAGGCTGCTAGAGACACGGGAGTTGCAAGGATCTAAGTATCGGCCCAACGACAAACCAAAAGTATAAAAACAACGAAGACCGCTATCCGCTTTTCACGGATGGCGGTCATTTTTATTGCGGCTCCCCTACTGTTTTTCTCTTTTCTTTCATAGTATAATCACACTAGGATTCAAACTGAAAAATCACGCTGATGTGAAATAGTAAGGAGGAAAAATAATGGACGTTAATTCGATCATGAAATTGATGACGAGCAGCGACGCTCTCGGTCAGGTAAGCAGCCTCACAGGCGTATCCGAAAAGGAAGCCGGATCCGCCCTCGAGGAGATCGTTCCCTTGCTGCTAAAAGGAATGCAGGGACAGGCGAACGACAAGTCGACAGCTGATTCGTTCCTCAGCGCTCTTTCCGCGCATGGACAGAACGACACGAGTGATATCGCGTCCTTCCTGAGCAATGTCGATATCGAAGACGGCTCGAAGATCGTCGGTCATCTTCTCGGCGACAAGAAGGAAGCAAAGGCCGAAGAAGTCAGAGGAAATCTCGGTCTCGACACAAAAACGATAATGAAGATCATGGCTATCGCAGCTCCCCTTCTCATGTCTCAGATGGGCAAAAAAGCAAAGGACGATGCGAAACCGTCAGGTCAGGGTATCGCGGGGATCGTCGGGGGACTCCTCGACGGAGTCGATGCGAACGATGTTCTGAATATCATGGGAACACTTTTCAAAAAATAGTTTCGTATGGACATCGATTATCTTGTCATAGGCGCAGGCGGCATAGGAGGCTCGATCGCGGGCACCCTTGCTGCCTCTGATAAAAATGTCACCTTGATAGCCAGGGGCCCGCAGCTCGAAGCGCTCAGCAGTAACGGAATAGTCCTCACTGCTGATTTTGGTGAACAAAAAAAGGAGTCTGTGATACGGAACATCGATGTCTGTGATCAGGAAGCTTACATCAAACGCAGGCGCGGCAGTGAGGGCCGGATGCCTCCTGTCATCTTTATCTGCGTCAAAAGCTACAGCATCCCTGACATCGCGCCCTTCCTGAACGAGATCGGGACCGCAGACACGATAATGATCCCCATCCTCAACGGCATGTGTATGGGTGAATATATCCGCAGGTTCGTCAGATCCGGAAGAGTCCTCGACGGATGCACTTATCTTTCTGCCATGAAAGACGGCCCGGGCAGATTCCTGATGAAAGGCGATAGCTTCCGCCTGGTCTTCGGCGGAGACGGCATGACGCCCTCTTCGGCGCTCAGCGCTGCGGAGCTTGGATATATCGCAGAAGATCTTCGCTCAGCCGGTATAGACGCGGAAGCCTCGGACGATATCCTTTCACATTCTATCAGGAAAGCCTCTTTCGTCGCCGCATCGGCAGGCACCGGTCTGTACTTCGATATACGCCTGAAGGATATGCAAAGGCCAGGCGAGCCGCGCGATATGGTCGGCGGTATAGCGGAAGAAATGCAGTCACTCGCCCGATCGATCGGTGTGTCATTCGGTTTTGACCTGAAGGAAGACATCCTTCGTTCTCTCGACAGTCTGTCGCCCGATACGGAGTCCTCTCTCCAGCGCGACATTGCCGCCGGCGGGATGAGTGAATTCGACAGCCTCATCCTCAATCCTCTTCGGATAGGAAAGGAGCGCGGAATAGACATGCCGACGCTCCAAAAGGTCGCTGACCGTTTTTTGTCTTCACAAAAAAAACACATAAGAAAACAGTTTGATCGGTGATTATGTCAACTTCTGTTCGCACACCGGCAAACGAATATCAACAGCCCTAAAAGGTGCGAAAAATGAACGCTCGGCCGTGTTATCCACAGCCGTTTTTAATTTGTATACAATTTTATTCACATCTGCCTGTGGATAGTTTCTAAATCGAAAACCCCTGGTTTTCAACGTTTGTTGCTCTTTTACATTTGTCAAGACAGTTTTTTTCCACAGCTTTGTTCGCTTTTATTATCAATGGAAAAACTTGTCAAAGTCCTGCCCTTTCGAAAAACATTTCAGAACTTTAAGGATGTTTTTAGGTTTTCCTATTATTCTCTACAAAAATTGACCACTATCACAAAGAAACGGAGGTAATACTTGACTGATATCAAACGAATGATCCTTGTTCTCGTTCTCTCAGTCTTCCTCGTCCTCAGTCTCTGCTCCTGCGGGACCGGCTCTGATACTGATGCTTCATCGGCGGTGACCGCATCGAGCGTGGACGTTACCAACCCGGACGATGTGGCTGATCTGAAGATCGATAACTCAAAATGGAAATATGACGAAACGAATGACGTATATTATCAGATTGGGATCGCTTACTGTACAGATCCGGCTGATGAGGCCTATGAGACCCTAGCGGTCTATGTGCCCGGGGCTTACATGAAAGCTACGGATAACGGTGACGGAACATACACCTGCGAACTTGATGATGAGGGCAAAGTCGGCGGATATACTTCCAAGACCGCCCCGGTCGTCTTCCCTGTCAACACGGCAGGCTATTCCGCTCAGGCATCGCAGACCGAATACAACTATAATGAAGCATCCTCATATCTCAAAGCGGGATACATATATGTTTATGCCGGATGCCGCGGACGTGAGAACGGCGGATCGCCCTGCGGCGTCACTGACCTCAAAGCGGCGATAAGATACATGAGGTATAACGACGATGCGCTGGCCGGCGATTCGGAAAAAGTGTTCACGTTCGGTCACAGCGGCGGCGGAGCGCAGAGTGCGATCGTCGGGGCAAGCGGAGACAGCGAGCTCTACTACGAATATCTCGAAAAGATCGGTGCGGTGATGGAGACTGATGACGGCGAATACATAAGCGACGCAGCCTACGGCACGATGGCGTGGTGTCCGATCACGAACCTGGACACAGCTGACGCTGCTTATGAATGGATGATGGGTCAATATTCTGATTCCGGCACAAGATCGGACGATACCTGGACGAGCGCCCTTTCCGATGACCTTGCGGAAAGCTACGCAGAATACATCAACAAGCTTGGCCTGAAAGACAGTGACGGCAATACCCTGAAACTCGAAGCATCAGACAAAAGCATATACGCTTCCGGATCGTACTACGAATATCTTAAGGATACGATCGAAACATCACTGAACAACTTCCTTTCAGATACAGAGTTCCCATATACAGCAAGCTCCGGTGATATGGGCGGTATGGGCGGCGCAGCGCCGTCAGGAGAAGCACCTTCAGGGGAAGCACCTTCAGGAGATGCTCCGTCAGGATCGTCCATGACAGGATCCTCCTCCGGTGAAACTTACGAGTCCGCACAGGACTATATCGACTCGCTGAACGAGGATGGTGAATGGATCAAATACGATGCTGATACGAATACTGCAACGATCACATCCGTCGAAGATTTCGTAAAACACTGCAAAACAGCGACGAAGGATGTTGCCGCATTCGACGCCCTCGACAGATCGCAGGCAGAGAACAAGGTCTTCGGGACAGACGACGGCGAAGGGCTTCACTTCGACCAGACGATAGCTGACCTGCTTGATGCCAATTCCGGGGAGTACAGCAAATACAGCGACTTCGACTCTTCGTATGCTGAGGAATACGCAAATGATATAGCGACGAAAGATGCTCTCGGCAATTCTTCAGCGACAAGGCAGAACATGTATGATCCTATGTACTACCTTTCCGACTATTATGACGGAGCAGGAACATCGACCGTATCGAAATACTGGCGCATCAACAGCGGTATCGAACAGGGAGACACGTCCCTCACTACTGAGATGAACCTCGCTCTCGCCCTCGAGTCAGCAGACGGTGTCAAAGATGTCGACTTTACTACAGTATGGGGACAGGGCCACACTACAGCTGAGCGAAACGGTGACAGCACATCCAACTTCATCGAATGGGTCAACGAATGCTGCGCAGAGTGATCCGGAAATATGTTTTTTTCAAAACACACTTTTTACAAAACCTTACAGCAAATAATATATTTAGCAAAAGATAAACAAAAAACAGAAAAAATGCGTTTGATCCGGCGCATTTTTTCTTGCACATGCTTGTTCTTGTTTGACAACAGCACTGAAAAAGTGCTAAAAAAAATCAGAACTATTTGAACTTTATTATGTGTTATGTGGCTTTAATTATATGAGATGGAGGTTTGGCAATGATGGATTTTACATTAACTGATTATCAAAAAGAAATACAGGAAAAAGCGAGACAGTTCGCACTCAGAGAACTCGCACCGGGCGTACAGGAACGTGACCTCAGCGAGGAGTTTCCTATGGATATCCTGAAGAAGCTCGGTGACGAAGGACTGATCGGACTTCAGTTCCCTGAAGAATACGGCGGACACGGAGATGACTATCTCGCGTTCATTCTCGTCGTCGAAGAACTTTGCAAGGTCGATTCCGCTTTCGGCATCGCTTTCGCTATAGCTTCTACTGCCTCGACCGGCATATACCTCTTCGGTACCGAAGAACAGAAACAGCTGGCACTTCCTCCCTACTTCCGTGGTGAGACTCTCAGCTGCTTCGCTCTGACAGAGGAGAACGCAGGATCGGACGCAGGCGCAGCAAAATCTACAGCCGTCCTTGACGGAGATGAATATGTCCTGAACGGAAAGAAACGCTACATCACCAACTCTGCGGTCGCTGACTACTGCATGCTCATAGCGAACACCGATCCTTCGAAAGGAGCTAAAGGTCTTTCAGCATTCCTGGTCGATCTCAAGAACACACCGGGAGTCAGCATCGGACATGTAGAAAACAAATGTGGCATCCGCAGCGCGAAGGTAGCGGAGATAATCATGGAAGACGCCCGCATCCCGAAGACGATGCTGATCGGTGAAGAAGGAAGCGGACTCAAATACGCTCTGACCAGCCTGAACGCCGGAAGACTCGGCGTGGCGGCGCAGGCTCTCGCTATAGCCGAAGGAGCTTTCGATATAGCCAAGAAGCATATCATAGAGCGTGAGCAGTTCGGTAAGCCGATCTACAAAAACCAGTACATTGCCTTCAGGATGGTCGACATGGAAGTCGAGATCGACATGGCCCGCCTGCTCCTCTACAAAGCCGTATGGGAACAGCAGAACGGACTGGACTTCTCGATATCCGCTTCGAAAGCGAAGCTCGCCTGCTCGAATCTCGCTATGCGCGTGACGACAGACTGCGTGCAGAGCATGGGCGGCGCAGGCTACATGCGTGAGAACGATATCGAAAGACTCTTCAGAGACGCGAAGATCACACAGATCTACGAAGGCACGAACGAGATCCAGAGACTGATCATCAGCAAGTCGATGTTCAGATAAACAGCTATAAAAAAAAGTTTTAGCTGTCTGCGCAAAGACGTTTTATGTCAACTATAGGCAGCAGGCGGCAGAACGAATATCAACAGCCCCCAATGGTGCAAAAAATAAACGATTGTTGGAGTTATCCACAATCGTTTATTAATTGTATACGATTTTATCCACTTCTGCCTGTGGAAAACTTTATTTTGCCAAGCCCGCTGATTCCAAGCGTTTCACCCATTTTTACATTTGTCAACAACCAATTTATTCACAGGTTTGCACGCTATTATTATCAATGGGAATAATTGCCACAGGAGAGTTATATTTCCAGTTCATCTATGACCTTATCTATGTCTCTTTCAATGAAATCGATGAACTTTTTCGTCGCGCTGCTTGCATGTTCCCTGCTTCTGACAGCAAGGACGATATCCCTGTAGAACTGCGGCTCGGTCGGTCTTGAAACGATATCGAACGAAGAATTGGCAAGTATCAACTCGCCCATGAATCCCATACAAAGATCGTTCTCGATCAGAGAAAGGATCATCCTGTCATCGCGGCTTACATACTCAACGTTAGCCTTTATCTTGTTCTTCCTCAGGATGCCCGCTGCTTCCTTCTGCGTCCCTTCGTTGTATAGCACCATCGGTTCCTTCTCAAAGGTGTCGATGCTTATGACGTCCTGATCTGCGTATTTGCTGCCTGCGCTCATTACTGCTACGAACGGGTCGGTATATATCGGTATGGTCTCGAAGCCTGACGGGGCCGGCATATCTATGAACCCTACATCGACTGTTCCTTCCGCAAGCCATGCTTCCGTCTGGTGATTGTCTCCTTCGCGAAGTTCTATCTGTATCCCCGGATATTCTTTTTTGAATATGTTGATGACAGGGATCAGTATATTGCAGGCAACGCTTGAGAACGTTCCTATCCTTATGCTCCCTGATTCTACGCAGTTGAGTTTCGATGAAGCAGCATAGACGCTCTTTTCAGCCTCGCTCAGTTCTTCGATCAGCGGCAGGAGGTACTCCCCTTCCGTCGTGAGATTGATCCCGGTCTGGCTCCTCTTCAGCAGCGTCACGCCAAGGTCTCTTTCAAGAGTGCTGATTATCTGGCTTCCTCAACGGAGAATATGAATTCGCAGGCATGATGGTCGAGCGTTTCGCAGGATACCACCGCCAGAGCTACGGCGGATGCAAAGTCGGCGTAGGCGATGTCATCATCGGCGCAGCAGCTCTCGCAGCTGAGTACAACGGCGTTGAGAAGGCTTCCGCAGTCAAGGACAAACTCGTAGAGATGACTCACCTCAACGAGACGCTTTACTCCTGCGGCATAGCATGCTCGTGTGAAGGAAACGCAACAAAGGCAGGAAACTATCAGATCGATATGCTTCTCGCCAACGTCTGCAAGCAGAACGTCACAAGATTCCCGTATGAGATCGTACGCCTCGCAGAAGACATCGCAGGCGGCCTCATGGTAACGATGCCCTCGCAGAAGGACTTCGAATCCGACACACCTGTAGGCAGCAACGGCGAGACCATCGGCGAGATCTGCAACAAGTACTTCGCCGGAAGAGAAGAAGTCAGCACAGTCAACAGGATGAAGGTCCTCCGCTTCCTCGAGAACGAATGTCTCGGAGCAGGCGCCGTAGGTTACAGAACGGAATCTCTCCACGGAGCAGGCTCCCCGCAGGCTCAGCGCATCATGATCCAGCGCCAGGGCAACATCCAGGGCAAGAAAGAGCTCGTCAAAGCTATCGTCGATATCGACGACTGATCGATTCGCTCGTTTTGTCCATAATCAATAACCAACATACTTCTAAACAGACTCCTGCATGCAGCGGGGGTCTGTTTTCGTTTGATGATGGATATAGGTTGCCTGAATAGATCGTTGAAATAGTAGGAACAGTTGCTTATATATTTGATTGTTCCTACGAAATCAATGCATACAGCCTTAAATAAGCAGTCTCAATGCAGAACTAAACCAAAATGTGGTCATTACCACATTTCCAAGGCTAATAATCGTTGAAATGATAGGAACATTTATTCTATATACATATTGTTCCCACGAGTTTCCCATTTTATAATGTAACAGCATCGAATAG
>CAMKAM010000056.1 GCA_946410475.1 uncultured Bacillota bacterium | reverse complement strand
CGAGGCACTCATAGATCCCGCCGCGCTCTTCGATCTCGTCGAGATATTTGTAGACTTCCTCGACGATGTAGTTCGTCAGAGCCTCGACGTAATACGATCCGCCGAGCGGGTCGGATACCAGCGGGATACCGGCTTCATGCGTGATGATGTGCTGAGTGTCGAGGTTGAACATACGGGCTTCTTCGGACGGAAGACCTATGGCCTCGTCGAAGCTGGAAGCATCCAGAGAGTTTACTCCGCCAAGTACGCTCGCGAGGATCTCCATCGTGATCCTGGCGGCATTGTTCAGCGGTTTCTGCTTCTGCAGCGACAGACCTGAAGTTCTGATACCGATCTTGAGGAGCTGCGCCCTCTTCGTCTTTGCTCCGAACCTGTTTCTTGCGACCTCTGCCCAGAGCCTTCTTGCCGCCCTGAACTTGCAGATCGTTTCGAAGAAGTCGATCTCGGAGTCGAGCGCCACGACTACCGGACCGTAATCGTCTATCGTCTTTCCTCTCTTCTCGAGGTCAGCTATGATAGCGGACTGTACGGCTATGACTTCACCGACTTCCTGTACGATCGGCATTCCCGCCTGCTGCGGATCGACGCCGTTCGGCGCCGCCGCCTTCCACTTCGGAGTATGGTCTATCGTGTACTCTACATGGTCTATGCAGATCTGACGGTTGATCTCCGTCGGCCAGTCAGGCGAGCCGTATACCAGGATCGCTCTGATCGGGTCGCAGATTCCGTTGCCTCTCAGCTTCGTCGGATCGAGACCTTCTCTCTTCATCTTAGCGACGAGGCAGGCATGACTGTATATCGAACTGGATACGTTCGAATGAGCGAGCTCATACGTTACGCCCTCGAGCGGGAGCCCTTCGAGCATCTTGTCGAAGACCGGCATGCCGTAGACTGCGACACCGCCACACATCATGCTGTTGTAAGCAGCCGGATGATCCGGATCTATACCGGACTGAGTCGGCAGATCTGCCAGCAGACGGAGGTCGTTGAGTCCGTTCTTTATGTATGATTTGAACGCCTCGTTCGTCTCCTCGGGGGTCGCGTAGCTGACTATGAACGATTTCAGCCACAGGCGGTCCCTGTACATGTTCTCATAGAGTCCCCTTGTGAACGGGAAGGAACCCGGATCGCCTATCTTCTCGTCGTAGTCTATATCGGCGATATCTTCGGGCGTGTACTTCGGTTTTACCTTGATGCTGCTCTGGGTAGCGTCACGGACCAGACCGTCCTTATCTCGTTCAAGTTTGATCTCACTCATTGGAAGTTTCTCCTTTCATGATCATTAAGATCTTTCTTCACATCTGAATATCATTTCATATACCAAATATCATTCATCTTCATCTTTCGTCAGATCCACTATCTGATAATAGTGATCCGGGAACTTCGGCTCCATCCTGAGGCCGTAGATCGGGAACGGATACCTTGCGATACCGCTCTTGTGTGTCGTCGTTATGCCGTCGATCAGATCTTCGATCTTCGCGAACGGTACGGTGAATACGAGCTCCTCATCAGCGGTAAGAGCAAACATCCTCTCGCCGCCGTCCGGTATCGATACGTTGTACTCTCCCGTGAGATACGGTGTTACCATCTCAGGCGAGCATGCGCATCTGCCGCAGAACTTCGGATATATCGCTCCGCCCTGATTGAAGAGCGCGCCCTGTATCAGTCTCGCCATCTGAGCCGCATTGCCGTATATGAGGACCATATCAGGCTGCCTCGTTGCTCTGTCGAGAGGCTCGACCAGGATCTTGGCTATCGTGCCTACAGGAAGCTTGTCTATCGCATCTTCGGATTTTTTACCCTGCTCAAGTGTCTTCGTATAAAGCGGGTGAACGAGTCCGCCTTCGACCTCGAACTCGGGTCTCTCAACGAAGCCGAAGTATGAAAGGCACGGACCGCAGCCTATATCCTTAGCTGTGAATACCATCGACCATCCGTACTTTCTCGCAAAGCTCACGCCCTGACAAAGACCGAGCCTGTATCCAAAAAATTGCGCCGGTTTCTTCGCTTTTGCGGGGACTTCATCGTCCTCCTGCAAGAACGAGATGCAAACAGGCGTTGAATACGGCTTTATATAATCCCTTACTGCTACGCTTAGATTCTCAAGAATACTCATCTTCATTCCTCCTTCAACTCTGATGTTTCCAGGGTCATAACGACATAGATCGTCGATATTACCTGTATTTTCAGAATAGCACTGCTATTGTGTGAATACAATGGTAACATTGTATTCACGACAATATTCGAAGCGCCGCCGTCGCCATCACCTGCGGCGCCCCGCCGTCATAATGCTTTTCCCGTGCAAAAGAGAACTGCGATATGGTAAAATATCCTCATGAGAACAAGCGGAATATTGATGCCGGTATTCTCCCTCCCCTCACCATACGGGATCGGATGTTTTTCCGGCGAGGCAGAAGGATTCATAGACAAACTCGCAGCGGCAGGCCAGAGATACTGGCAGGTCCTGCCGCTCGGACGCACAGGAGGATGGTACTCGCCGTACCAGCCTTTGTCGTGCTTTGCCCTCGATCCGATGTTCATCGATCCTCGCACGCTTTTCGAGAAGGGTCTGCTTACAAAGGAAGATATCGACTATCTCGCTGAGGAAGCAGCTAAAACAGACGCGACGACCATCGACTACGAGACACTGATCCCTGTCAGGCACGAGGTCTTCAAAAGAGCATATGCGGCATTTTGCAGCAGCGAAAACGACATCGGGGGATCTGACAAGGGATTCGAAGCATTCAGAGCAGCGAACGGATACTGGCTTACTGACTACGCCCTCTTCGCTTCTCTCGCCGCCGAATTCGGGACAGCCGACTGGAGCGAATGGCCGGAAGATATAAAGAAGAGCGATAGCGAGGCTGTCGCCCTCTGGCGTGAAAAACTTGCAGATGAGATACGCTTTTTCGAATGGCTGCAGTACGAAGCCGACATCCAGTGGCAGAGCATCAGAGCATACGCTCACGAAAAGGGCATCGAGATCATTGGCGACATACCGATCTATGCGGCATTCGAAAGCGCCGACTGCTGGTCGCATCCGGATCTTTTCAAACTGACGGAAGGGCTCAGGCCTACGGCCGTGGCAGGCTGCCCGCCCGATGCCTTCAGTGAGACCGGACAGATCTGGGGCAATCCCCTTTACAGATGGAAATATCACGCAAGAAGCGGCTTCGGCTGGTGGATACAGAGACTGAAAAGAGACTTCGAACTCTATGATGTGATAAGACTCGACCACATGCGGGGATTCGAATCATACTATTCGATACCCGCTGATGCGGAAGACGCCCTTGGCGGGAAATGGATAAAAGGTCCCGGCATGTCGTTCTTCAGAGCAGTCAAAAGAGCGATCCCGGGCGCGAAGTTCATAGCGGAGGACCTAGGATACATCACTCCGAAAGTCAACCATCTCAAAAAAAGAGCGAAGCTCCCGGGCATGAAGGTGCTGCAGTTCGCCTTCGATTCAGACGGAGCGAACCCCTATCTTCCCGAGAACTATAAAGACAGCTGCGTCGTCTACACAGGAACGCACGACAACGATACGACGGCCGGTTGGTACAAAGAGCTTGTACCCGATATGAAAAAACGCGTCACAGCTTACCTCAGAAGATCCGCCGGCGCAGTCGAAGAGAAGAGCACTAAGGCGCCTGTTTTCGATTCGAAAACGGCTGCCATCTCCCTCGTGAGCCTCGCCTTCCGGAGCAAGGCAGATATCTGCATCATCCCTTTGCAGGATCATCTCCTTCTCGGCAGCGAAGGACGCGTCAACACTCCCGGCACCGTCGGGCCGAACTGGCGGTGGCGCATGAAAGAAGGGGCGTTCACTGATGATATTGCGGATTACGTCCTGGAACTGACAAAAGAAAGCGGCAGGCTCGCCCGCCGCTGATCATATCATTTTCTTAAAGAGTTTTCTTGATAAGAAGCATCTCATCCGGTCCTATCTCAACAGGGCCGGTATTTTGCGTGTCGAACAGCCTTCCGGTCAGAAGATCTGTCCACTTCCCGCTGACAGGAAGCTTCCTTGTCTTCTCACCTCTGTTGACAGCCGTTATTATCTCGCCTGAATTGGCTCCGGATCTTGAGAATGCATAACACCCATTATGGTGAACCATAGTCCTGTAGGCGCCTTTTTTGTACACATCGTTCGACCGACGGATCTTTATCAGCTTCCTGTACCATCCCAGGATATCCTGATCCTCTTCGCCCCAGGGATAACACTGCCTGTTGAACGGATCCGCATATCCCTGCATCCCTGCCTCATCGGCATAATACACACACGGCACGCCCGGCAGCGTCATCTGCAGGAGCACAGCCATCTTAAGGAGCTTTACTCCCCTCTCATATTCTTCGCCGGTCAGCTTCGTCTCAGCCTGCTGCTCCCTCGTCTCAAGGCACGGCTCGATCCGCTCTCCTGCCAGGGCTGTCAGTATCCTTATGCTGTCATGCGTCCCCAGATTGTTCATGAGGGCAGCGAGCGCGAACGGCGGATAGTTCTCCACCAGCCTCTCGACCGTCAGCGCTATCCCCTCGGAATCAGCGTATCTGACGAATGAGATGATGGCGTCCTTCATCGGATAGTCCATGACTGAATCGAGCTTGTCGCCCTCGAAGTAGTTCTTCCTCTCGTCATAAGCGATCTTGTTCGAGGCGTCTTCCCATACCTCGCCTATCAGAAGAGCATCCTTCTTCTCATGATGGACGGCCGCTGACAGCGCTTTCATGAAAGCGACGGGCAGTTCGTCGGCAACGTCGAGCCTCCAGCCCGAAGCGCCCATCCTCAGCCACCGCCTGGCTATACCGTTCCGTCCTGTTATGAACTCCTCATAGGACGGCTGCATCTTGTTGACCTTAGGCAGGGTATCGATACCCCACCAGGAATCATATGTCCCGTCTTCGTTGATCGAATACCAGTCTCTGTACTTGGATCTCTCGTTTCTCCAGGCTCCGTCTTTTCCGTAAGTGCCGTATTTGTTGAAATATATCGAATCGGATCCGGTATGGGCGAAAACACCGTCGAGGATCACTCTGATCCCGCGTTTCCCGGCCTCCTCGCAGAGCCTCTCGAGATCGGCGTCCGTGCCGAACTCCCTGTCGATCTCCGAATAGTCGGCCGTATCGTATTTGTGGTTGGAATAGGCTTCGAAAACCGGGCTGAGATATATGCAGGTCACTCCCAGATCCTCAAGATACGGAAGCTTTTCCGTGACACCTGCGATATCCCCGCCGAAAAAGTCGTTGTTCAATATCCTGCCGCGCTTGTCGGGCCTGTATTCCGGCATGCTTCCCCAGTCCTTCCTCAGGACCCTGTTTGAAAGGTCGCAGTTCTGGCGGTAGCTGTCGCCCGAGTAAGCGAATATGCCCTTTTCTATGGCCGCTTTTCTCGCTTCGCTCCTGTTGAACCGGTCTACGAAGATATGATAGTACACCCCTCCGTATATCCATTTAGGAGCATTTTTCTTTTCACGGTATACTGTAAGCTGCCACGGAAGCGGATCGCCCGCATACTGCAGTCTGTCCGAGATCACAGGCTTGTCATCCTCCTCCGATCTTCCGGCCTTCAGCCAGCCCAGATCGGTCTCGATCTCGAAGTGATACCAGTAAAGACCCGTGTCTTTGAATTTCACGGACGTCTTGTACGTGATATACCTGTTCACCGCGTCCGTAGTCATCTCATGACCGGACTCCTCAGGAGTCATATCATACCAGGCGGCAGATTCATGACGGTCATATTTGACTACGATCCAGAAACCTCTGACAACGATGTCGCTGCTGATTTTTACACGGAAAAAGACTTCGGTGCCGTTTTTCACCGCACCGAAGGGTCTTTTTGATTTTTCGCTCCTGGAGTCGTATCGTATGACCGGTTCCTTCATAAAGCCTTGACCTTTGCTGCCTTTCCGGTTGCTATATCACTGTTCCTTTTCCGGCATAGAACGGATGCGTTATATACCCTGAGAGCAGTCTCGAATCCTGTATTATCACTTTCTTGTCGAGGATCGCATAGTTGACCTTCGCGCCTTCTCCTATAGTCGTGTCCTGCATGATCACGCTGTTCTCGACTACGGCGCCCTTCTTGATGCGGGCTCCTCTGAATACTATCGAATTCTTTACCTCGCCGTCGATTATCGCACCGTCGGCGATGATCGAGTTCGTCGCTTTTGCCTTCGATCCGAAGCGCGTCGGCGCGCTGTCCTTGACCCTTGTGATTATCGGTCTCGCCGGGTTCCTGAGAAGTTCGTAGCGCACCTCCGGCTCAAGAAGCATCAGATTGCTGGCAAGATAGCTCGAAATATCATCCATGAAGAACAGCCTTTCCTTCGCCTCATAAGCCATGGCCTTGCCCTCGGCCGCCATCTGCGGGATTATATCCCTTCTGAAGCTCTTCTTGCCCGCCTTGCTCGTTTCCTCGAGGCCGCGGATCAGCTCCTCCCTGTCCATGATGTATGTGTTCGCCGCGATCTTCTCAGCATGGTCGAGATCGCGGACTATCCTGCACTCGAGGATCTTCCCGTTCTCATCCGTCACGTACTCCGTGACGTCACTTCCGTTCTTCTTGTTGACCGGGTTCTTCGTGTAGAGGCCCGTAACGACGGCGCCGCTCTTCTCATGGAAGTCGAGCATAGCCTGGAAATCGAGGTTGGCCGCGTAGTTGCAGCTGCCGAAGAGGACGTACTTTTCCTTGAGCTCTCTGAGGTAAGCAAGGTTGGCCTGCATGGCCTCGAGCCTGTTCTCGTAAGCGTACCTTCCCGTCTCAGTCGCAAACGGCGGCAGGAACCTGATGCCGGACTGCTTCCTGTCCAGATCCCATCCCGAGCCTCCTCTTACGTGCCACATCAGGCTTCCGTATTTCTGTGTCGTTATTATTCCTATATTCCTGATACCGGCGTTAGCCATGTTCGACAGCATGAAGTCGATCAGCCTGTACCTTGCTCCGTATGATACGGCGGCAAGTGTCCTCAGTTCAGTGAGGCCGCCCAGATCAGCATCATATGAATCCGCGAATATCAATCCTACTGCGTTCATTTCAGGCCTCCTTCCTTTCTGTCCTCAGTTACTTTCTCACCTTTGTCTATGACGATCGGATCCCCGCTCTTGTCGCCGCAGACCGTGACTCCTTCACAGATCTCGGCATCATTGTCCAGGATAGCATACTCTACCCTTGCGCCTTTGCGGATTATGCAGTCGCTGAGCACGATACTGTCTTTGATCACAGCGCCTTCTTCGATGATCGTGTTATTGAACAGTACGGAGTCCTCAACTTTTCCGTAAACGCCGTTGCCCGCTCCGGTGATTGAGTGAGTTACTTCAGCGCTGTCTCCCAGATACTGAGGAAAGTTGAATGAATGCCTGTAATAGATCCTCCAGCCCGGGTCATTGAGCACCAGCTCCGGGAACTCCCCGAGAGCGTCCATATTCGCCGCCCAGTAACTGGAAAGCGTTCCGACGTCTCTCCAGTATCCTTTGAAGAGATGGGCGAACAGCCTGCGGCCGTCGTTCAACATGGCCGGGATGACGTTCTTTCCGAAGTCATTCTCCGAATCCGGATCTGCTTCGTCCTCTTCAAGATACTTCACCAGGGCATCCGTCGAGAAGATGTAGACTCCCATCGATGCCTGAGTGCTCTTCGGATGCTCGGGTTTTTCTGCAAACTCCGTGATCCTGCCCTTATCGTCCGTCGACATGATACCGAATCTGGAGGCCTCCTCCAGCGGCACATCTATAACGGCTATGGTGCAGTCTGCATCGTTCGCGATATGCTCCTCAAGCATGATCGAATAATCCATCTTGTAGATATGGTCACCTGAAAGTATCAGTACGTATTCAGGATCATACTGCTTGATGAATTTCAGATTCTGATAGATCGCGTTTGCTGTCCCTTTGAACCAGTCTCCTCCCTGCTTGGCCTGATACGGCGGCAGTATGTGGAGTCCTCCGAACCTCAGGTCCAGATCCCACGGGCTGCCCGTTCCAAGATAGTCGTTGAGTTCGAGCGGCTGGTACTGTGTCAGTACTCCTACCGTGTCTATACCTGAGTTGACACAGTTCGAAAGTGAAAAGTCGATGATCCTGTACCTCGCTCCGAAAGGTACCGCGGGCTTCGCTATGTGGTTAGTCAGCGGAGCCAGACGGCTTCCCTGTCCGCCTGCCAGGAGCATCGCTACGCATTTTTTTGTGCTGAGCATATTTCGCATCCCCCATTTCAAGTATCATCGCTGAATATTTCGGCAGCGATACGGTAATATATCTTTCATGACCGTTACGGTCGCCTTCTTCCGTCTTGAACAACTTGCCTTCCCTCGGCGCTCCGTCAGTCGTATCTATAACGCATTTATAATCCTTTGCGTCAGGAACTCCGATGTCGTATTCTTCGAAATCCCTTCCCGAAAGGTTCAGACAAACGAGCGTTACGTCGTCTTCACCTGTCAGTCTGTAATATGTATATACATTGTCATCCGCGTTGTCGGCGTCTATCCATCTGAATCCGTCCGGATCGTTGTCGCCGAACCACAGGGCTTTTCTGCTGAGGTAATATTTGTTCAGCTTGCTGACGAACTGTTGGTTCTCGCGATGTCTGTCGTATTCGAGAAGCAGCCAGTCGAGCTCCCTCTTCTCGTCCCACTCTATGA
>CAMKAM010000055.1 GCA_946410475.1 uncultured Bacillota bacterium | reverse complement strand
CGATGTGATAGCGGAGATGGACTCCTCTGTCGGTGAGGAAACAGAAGGATCTAAAACCCGTAGACTTTCCGTAGGTCTTCCGGCATCGAGTTGAACATCATTTCGACTATGACCTCTGCCGGTGCGTAATCGTTAGCGAACTGCTAGCTGCCGTGCTATTATTGACTGAGAGAGGAAAGCACGAAATGACAGGCAGAATCAAAAGCGTCAAAAACATAAGAACGTTCGAAGGGATACCTGCGGAAGACGGGCGCGTGATCGCTTCTTCGGCCTTCATCAGGGGCGGAGCGCTGGACAAGCTGACCGCAAAAGATAAAGAGATCCTTCTTGGTGAGGCGGGTCTTCGGACCGTGATCGATCTGAGGACGGATCAGGAGCGCGCGGAGAAACCGAACGTCGATCTCGAAGGCGTGGAAACGGTGCACATCCCGCTGCTGAACGAGAGCGTGCTCGGCATCACTCATGAGGGTGATACGGACCGCGCCGCGCGGCAGGAAGACATGATCCCCGATATGCCTGCCATGTACGCCGCGATCGTCACGAACGATTTCGCTGTTGAAGGGATAAGAAGAGCCTTTGAGATCATCCTCGAAGCGCCGGAAAAGGGCGCCGTGCTCTGGCACTGCACGGAGGGGAAGGACAGGAGCGGCATCCTGTCGGCTCTTTTCCTGATGCTGCTCGGCGTCAGCCGAGAGCGCGTGATGGCGGACTATATGCTTACGGGCGCGGCCGCAGAGAAGAAAGCCAGGCGGATGTACATGCTGGTCCTGCTGGCCAGGCGCGACCGCAGGATGGCTGAGAAGGTAAGGGCTGCTTACCGTGCAGATGAGCGTTACCTCCGGGCCATGATCGATGCAGTAAGCAGACAATGCGGCAGCGTCGAATCGTTTTTCAGAGACAGACTCGGGATCTCCGATGAGGAGAGGGAAAGATTCCGATCGAACGTGCTGGCTGATTGTTGGTAACTCCCCCATATGGTATAATGGACGCACTACATGAAACCGGAAACAGGGGGAAATGATGGACAGCAAAGCTTTGAGCGAGATCAGAGAATACAACAAAGAAATGACGAATATGACATCGACGAGCTCAAGGAGGAACTTGCTGATGTCTATTCTTATGTTCTGATGATGGCGGATGCGGATACAACAAGCTGGAGAAGGATCAAGTTTCAGGATCGAAATAAAGGGTTGCTTGTTCGAAAGGAGCGATGGGACAGCGATATGACAACGACAGAAAAACAATTTGAGATAAACAAGGTATGGATCGACGATGTTTACAAGGTGCTCAGGCAGAGCCTCGTCGATGTGGACAAAGCGCTGAAGGGCGTCGATTTCTATACCAGGACGCTCGGGCTGGACAAGAGTCAGGTCGAAGGTGATTATCTGTGCAGACTGCTTGATGCGGATCTGAACATGTTCATCAGCTGGCTGGGTCTTTTGAAAGACGGCTATTCGAAGGAGTGGCACGAGATGGCGGCGGGGATGCTGCCGGTCCTGCCGGAATACGAAAGGCAGATGGCGAACGTCGAGATCCTGAAGAGCAAGGTCAAAGACTTTGTGGACACATATTTTCCGTCAGAGCTGTCGATGGTCGCAATGGCGAACTATTATGGGGCAGAGTACAAGAAGAGTCAGGGCCAGCCGGTGGATCCGGTGAAGGACTATGCTCTGACGAGACTGTATTTCCGGCTGCTGAATATGATAGTGGACACGGCAGCAGGTCTTGACGGCGTAAGGAACAAGAAAATGGAAAGCGAGGCCGGGCGCTACATAAAGATGCTGGATGACAAATTGTTCGAAGCATATGGGGTCAGGCTGAATGATCGTGAGTACGACACGGATGAGGCTGCCGGCGGCGACGTTCCGCCGTTCAGACCGCTTTGTTAGAGCTCGATCGTTCGGATCATGGGTGGAGGACAAGTTATGGAATGGAGGACAAGTTATGGAACTGAAGAGGATGCCATATGATCTGAGTGTCTGCAAGGTCCGGAAGATCGAGGACGTCGATATGGATGCGGAGTTCTACTTCTTCAGCAAGACTGATGAGGAACTGTCGCTTGTGTGCAGGACAGAGGATGTGCCCGCGGATGCGGCCGAACGGGATGATGGCTGGAAGTGCTTCCGCATACAGGGAGTGTTAGATTTCTCGCTGATCGGGATCCTGTCGAAGATATCAGGCGCTCTGGCGGGGCACGGGATAGGACTGTTTGCAGTGTCGACTTACAACACAGACTATATCCTCGTCAAGGCGGAGAACTTTGAGAGGGCGCTGGAAGTGCTGTCCGCCGAGGGATACGCGGTAGCATAGGATCATATAGAAACAGAAAGGCAAAAGGATGTTTTTAGTAGCAAAGAAATATCATCAGTACGAGTGCATCGTGCACGAGGAGAAGGACGAAAGCCGGGCTTATGAGTTCGCGGAGGAACTCACGAAGAAGGCTTTCCCGCTCGGAGTGCAGATACTGACGGCGCGCGATATCACGACTTACAACGAGTATCAGTCCTACGAGCTGATCGAGGATGAGGATGAGTTCGTGAAGCGTGTGCTGAGTATGTAAGCAGACAGCTTACTGTATCAAAAAGGAACGAATGAGATGGAAACAAGACCGATAGTCGCGATATGTTACGACTTCGACAAGACTCTGTCGCCAAACGATATGCAGGCCCAGGGGTTTTTGCAGACGGTGGGTTTCGAGGAAGCGGCAGAGTTCTGGAAGCAGTCGAACGAAGTCGCTTACGAGAACGAGATGGACCAGAACTCCGCGTGGATGTTCAAGATGGTAAAGGAGGCCCGCGGCAAGGAGCTTTTCACCAGGCAGCGTCTGCAGGAGTACGGAGCGGGGGTCTCGCTGTTCCCCGGGGTCGACACATGGTTCTCGCGTATCGACGAGTACGCTGCGGAGCACGGGGTCGTGACCGAGCACTACATCATTTCTTCCGGTCTTCGTGAGATGATCGAGGGGACGGAGATATACAAGCGAGGCGTTTTCAAAAAGGTTTACGCGAGCTCGTTCCTGTTCGACGACGACGGAGTGGCGGTGTGGCCGGCGCAGGTCGTCAACTACACGAACAAGACGCAGTTCCTGTTCAGGATAGAGAAGGGCGTGCTGGACGTGAACGACCAGAGGGTGAACGACAAGTTCCCGCCCGAGAAGGTGCGCGTCCCGTTCAGGAATATGATATACATCGGAGACAGCGATACGGACATCCCGTGCATGAAGCTGGTCAATTCGTACGGCGGACATTCGATAGGTGTTTTCGATCCCGTGAAGGATGACCGCACGAAAGTATACGGTATGATGAAGGACGAGAGGATCAGGTACTTCGCTCCTGCGGATTACGGCGAGGGAAGCGAACTCGAAACGCTGGTCAGGAGGATCATCGACAAGACATATGCGGCTGAGATCCTCGAGCGCATATACTATGAAAAGGTGGCCGAGGCCGATGCGGCGTACGCGGGAGACGGACGAGGCAAGGATGAAAGGGAGAGAGACATTCTGATCGACAAACTCGGCTCGAGCATGAACTTCATGTATACGCGCGAGGTGGTGGCGGAGATGGCTGCTTACCCGGCGGGAGACTGGACGGAGGCGCAGAAGGCCAAACTGCTGCGTATCGCGCAGGAGAACGACCAGGTCGCGCTGATAATGGATGAAGATAACATAAAATCATTTTTTGACAACATTGAGGGATAATGGGAGACCGGATATGGCGGAAGACAGAAAAGCATTGAAATTGAAGACAGGATGCGTATGTTCGTTCGGAGACCTTCTGTTCGAGGAATACGAAGCAGGAGACGGATACATCAAAGCGAACGTCAGCATCGACAAGATAGAAAAACTGGTGCAGTACTTTGTGATGGTGCACGACGAACCGATGACGTTCACTCTGAACCTGCCTGTGGACGAGGAAGCGGATTCGGGCGTGGTCGCTTACGAGATCGAAAGATGCTCGGTCGAGGACATGCTGCTGGTGATGATCCGTGCGGGAAAGGTGCTGTTCGAGGACGGCGTCTCGTCGTTCGAGATAGAAGGCGACGCGAGCGGTGACAGGATCTCGTTCGGAAGATTCAACGTCATGGAAGCGTTCGGGCAGGATCTGGAGTTCGTGGAGGATTTCTTCGGGCCGCACAAGGTGCAGAAGGTAGATAAGGTGACGACGGCGTTCGATATCATTTCCGGTGAGGCTCCGGAAGTGCCGGGTGGCGATGACGAGGGTCAGCTCACATGGGAGTGCAGGGTCTATGAGGACGGCGGCAAGACTGTCTTCGACCTTCCTGAAAAGCTCGCGGAGATGGGCATGAGACCTGCGGGCAGGAGTGTAAGCTGAAGCAGATAGATTATCGAAACGGAGGACGAAAATGAGTTTGAAACTTCCCGAAAAATACTTGAAAGAGAATCTGGTGGACCAGTATTCCGCCGCTTATATATTCTACATGTTCTCAGGAAAGGACGAAGATCTTGTTTCATTGACCGAACTGGGGCAGTCGGCGCGTGATGAGACTGATGAGGACCGTGAGACACGGGCTGCGATAGAGCAGCTGGAGACGCCGAACGACTTTTTCAGATGGATGAGAAAGCAGATGTCGCAGGCGAACAAGGAGCTTCTCAATACCAGGCTGCTCGAGCATGAGGATGAAGTGATGCCGATGGTGAAAAAGCGCATACTCACGAACAGGATAGATCATTTCATCGAGAATGCGACGAGGTTCCTGATCTCGTGCGATGAGGATCCGAGCGCGTGGCTGGCAGAGAACTTCGGCCAGATCCAGGATCCGTACGCAAAGTCGATGATGTGTCTTGCGCTCGGCTTCCGCGGTGACGAGACATGCGGACCGCTGCTGCTCGATCAGGCGGAACGCCTGAAGGGCGCAGTCGCCAACGAGAAGCTGGAGCAGGGGCCGATAATCGCGCTCTATATGCTTGCGGGAATGGACGAGAATCTGAAATAGGATCTGTTTGTCCGGAGATAGAGGAAGAGAGGGATCTGATCATGAAGAGAAGGGCTTGCTTAAGTATGATCCTTGCAGCGGTAATGCTTCTGACAGCCGTGCCGGCAGTCTGTTCGGCGGAGGCGCAGGCGAAGGCCGCGAAGAACGATGCTTATTACAATAACTATTCCAACCATATGATAGAGTTCGGTCTGAACCCTCGGACTGACCACAAGAGGCCTGTGTGCGACAAGCCGAAGGGGATAAAACTGAGGAATTTCAAGACCTACTATTACGACCGGAAAGCTTACAAAAAGAAAAAGAAGGTCATCTATCTGACCTTCGACTGCGGATATGAGAACGGTAACACGAAATATATCCTGAGGACTTTGAAGCGGAACAAGATCAAGGCGATCTTCTTTGTGACGGAGCCGTATATCAAGGCGAATCCGAAGCTCGTAAAACGAATGAAAAGAGAAGGACATCTGGTCGGCAACCACACGTGCACTCATCCGAGGATGACGACGCTCTCGGTAAGCAAAATGAAAAGAGAAGTCCGCAGATGCGCTGCCACGATGAAGAAGAAGACAGGATACGAGATGGATCCGTACTTCAGACCGCCGGAAGGTGTCTACAGCGTGCGCGTCATGAAGGTGATGCAGGACATGGGTTACAGCACGATGCTCTGGAGCCTCGCACTGTATGACTATAATGTGAATGATCAGCCGTCTGTGAAGCAGGTGGTAAGCATATTCAGGAAGCATCACTTCTGCGGAATGATGCCGCTCCTGCATGTCATTTCGTCGGCGGACAGGAAGGCGCTTCCGTATATAATAAAGTCGATGAAGAAAAGGGGATACCGGTTCGGCACCGTCGACAGCTTCACGAAGAAGAAATCAAAACAAAAGAAGAAAGCAAAGTAAACGTAAAGAATATGGAAGGGGCGGCCGATCGCGGCCGCCCCTTTTCGAGAGGAGTATTATATCTATTAGCTTATCTGCTTACTGCAGGTTCAGACGTTTCGTCATCAGATAGCGGGTAACGAAGAAGTATACCGCTGCTATTGCGAGAGTCACGATCAGTGTTCCGAAGAAGAACAACTGAATATCAGAGAAGTGCTCCAGCGAATTGATGGTGACCTCGTTGATATCCACGGCCTTGAATACGATCTGGCCTATGAGCGTCTCGAATATCAGGACGCCGATGTATGCGCCTATCGAGCTGAGGACCACGTGCTTTCCGGACTGGTGTCCGATAGTGATCGCGGTGTAGACTGCGAGTATCGATTTTGCTGCGCTGACGATCACGAGGATGATAAGTTCGATCATTATGAGGATATCCTGACCGGTCAGTTCGCCGAAGAAGTATCCTATTGCGTGGAACGTATCCATGACGGTGCCGGCGTTGTCGAGAAGACCTATGATGATGCCCGTGATCGCTGCGACGAGGCCGCTGATGAAGACCCAGAGCGTTGCCGAGAGAGTCTTGCTCAGGATGTGCGTTCCCGCTTTGACCGGCAGCACGTTCGTGAAATAGCCGCCGTCTCCGAGGAGGCTGGTCGAGTATCTCTGGATGACGAGGATGATCGTCATTACGATGACAGCTGTCGTGACCACTCCGTAGAGGAGGGCAGAGAGGACTGCCAGAAAGCCTGTCATGTTCGCTGCGCCCGCCATTATCCCGAGGAATACAGCTGTCGCTATCCACGCGAGGTAGAGGGGGACGAGCCTGCGGCCGAGGGCCGGTATGTCATATTTCATTACTTTGCCTAGCATTTGAACACCTCCCTGAAAAGTTCGTCAACGCTGCATGCGTTTTCTTCTCTTATCTCCTCCGCTGTCTTGTGGAGGACTATCTTTCCGTTTTTGATGAAGACTACGTCGTCGAGCACCTGCTCGATGTCCGCGATCAGATGCGTAGAGATGAGCACGATCGCTTCTTCGTTGTAGTTCGAGATTATCGTCCTGAGGATGTAGTCTCTTGTCGCCGGATCGACGCCGCCGATGGGTTCGTCGAGCAGATAGACGTCGGCCTTCCTTGCCATGACCAGGATCAGCTGGAGCTTTTCCTTCGTTCCCTTCGACATCTTCTTCATCGGCTGTGAAAAGTCGAGTCCGAGGTCTTCCGCCATCGCTCTGGCTTTACCGCTGTCGAAGTCATCGAAGAAGTCTGCATACAGGGCGATGAGTTTGTTCGTATCCATGTGATCGGGCAGGGCGTTCCTGTCGGGAAGGTAAGCAACTGCTTTCTTGGTCTCCACACCCGGTTCGAGACCGTTGATGGTGATCGTTCCGGAAGTGGGGGTGAGAAGCCCCGTCATCATTTTGATGAGCGTCGTCTTGCCGCTCCCGTTCGGACCGAGGAGCCCGATTATCTGTCCTTTTTCAAGTTCGAGGCCGATGTCATCAACTGCATTGATGTGGCCGAACCTTTTTGTAAGATCTTTTATTTCTATCCGTGCCATTTTGGTTCTCCTGTTTCGTTACTGTGGATCATTACTGTATATGTTTACGGCGGATCTGCTTACTCGGCAGCCTTCTGAGCGGGAAGCTCGCTGATCCATTTGCCTATCGATTCAGATATCTCGGTCGCGCTCATGCCGATCTTCATCAGTTTCGCCGCGAATTCATCGAAGTACACGCGGGCGAGTTCTTCGTGCAGTTTTCTCAAGACTGCCACCTCCTTTGTTACGAATCTTCCGCTGGTCCTTTCGCTGAAGACCAGGCCTCTGCGCTCGAGCTCCGCAAGCGCGCGCTGCATAGTGTTTGGGTTGACTCCCGCGTCCATGGCGAGGTCTCTGACTGATGGGAGCTTGGCGCCCGGGGCATAGGAACCGCTGGCGATCCGCATCGTCATTTCATCCACGATCTGCTGGTAGATCGGAATGCCGTTTTTGAAGTTCCATTCCATATTTGCCTAACCTTTCTGTTTTCCTGATAATGCCGATCAGAGGGCTGAGATGCTGATGTCTCCTGCGGCTATGTCGATATTCATTTCGTTCGAGCCGTCTCCGATCGTGATCTCTTCTTTGTCTTCGTCCGACACGTGGGGGAGGTCGCATTTGAAGTCTCCCACCGCCTTGTCGAGTTCCAGTTTGATGCCGCTGTCTTCAGGTACCTTTATCTTTACATCGCCCGCGGCTGCGTCGATGTCAGTTTCCTTGGGAACGTTTTTGAGGTCGAGGACGATATTGCCTGCCGCAGCGTCTATATTGAGCTTTTCAGCAAGAACGCTGTCGTAATGGAAGTCGCCCGCCGCAATGTCGATATTCAGTTCGGAGAGGGAAGTCTTTTCGGGGATGCTCACTGTGAGATTTTTCTCAAGATCGCCGAAGCTGACTTTCTTCACCGGCGCGCAGTATTTGATGCGGAGAGTCGTGCCGTCGATCCATGTCCTGACCTTCTGTTCATCTTCCAGATCCTTGTTGGCTGTTTCGGTGACTTTGATCTCACCTGAGGAGTTCGTTACGATATCTACGTTTCCGGCGAGGTAGTCGATGTCGATCTTTTCGATCTTCGCCGATGTCTGCAGGTCTCCTGCTGTGTACTTGTCCGCGTCGTCGTATTCGTAATCCGTTTTGACGCCGCATCCGGTGAGAGCGAGCATTCCTATCACGAGTACGAACGATCCTGCTATTGCTATGATCTTTTTCATTTTGGGTCTCCCTTCTGTCGCTGATCTATGATTGTATCATTGTGTTACTGTATTAACTACTTAGTACAATAGTACATGAAGCGGGATATGTCAATAGGGTTTTGAATTTTTTTTTGCGGGCGGGGAGCCTTAAGGTTGCAAT
>CAMKAM010000054.1 GCA_946410475.1 uncultured Bacillota bacterium | reverse complement strand
TTCTTCCGATCCCCACAGCCCACATCTTTTATGTACTTTCCATATATACATATTTGTTCATAAAAACTTCCCTATTCCTTTTTAAACTACTTCGATCTGCTCGAATCAACTCTTGAATCAGTTCTCGAATAAACCTCCCGGCTACACACAATCATCAAATCGCATTCCTTCGTCGAACGCGAGGGGCTTTCTATAAACAAACAAAGCACCGCTCCGGCAAATAAAAAGCAGGGGGTCCTGTGATGCGGATCAATATGATACGAAAAAAATGGTGGCTTTTCGTATAGAACCACCATTTCACCTATATTCTTACAATTCACCGAGCGCCACCGGCTCACCGGTCTGCTTTCAGCTCACCGGTCTGCTTTCAGCTCACCGGTCTGCTTTCAATTCACCGGTCTGCTTTCAATTCGCCGGTCTGCTTACAGTTCGATCATCAGCACCATCTCGTTCTCTTCGAAGCCGCGCTTCTGATACACGTACTTCCCGATCTCGGATGCTTCGAGCCATACGCGGCAGCAGCCCTTCTCGCGGGCGCGGTCTTCCAGGATCTCGAGTATCTTCGACCAGCTGTCTCTTCCTGCATTCGACCAGTTCCGGTATATCATCGACCGTGGCTTTTCTGAATATCATCTCGTTCCTCCCTGCGATCCAGCCGCTTCCTATTTGACTTTCTTACATCTCTTCGGCGAAGTGAATTTGCTGTAGATCATGTTCGTATCCTTCACTTCCTTATCGAGAACGATCCTCTTATATGTCGTGCGCCTGAGCGACTTCAGCTTGTAATAGTATTTCTTTCCCTTGGCGGCCTTCCTGTCGTAGAAATATGATTTGTTCGTGGAGCCCACCTTCTTGTATTTGCCGTTCTTCTTTGTGGCCCTGTAAACGATGCAGTAATTAGCGCCTTTAGCCTTTGTAAAAGTCACCTTGACTACGTGCTTACCGGTCCTCATCTTCACGTTCGTCGGCGGCCTGAGCGCCTTGATATAAAGAAGCATCCATGCCTCCTCTTTAAGATTCTCATACCCTGCAGGCGGTTCATCCGGCCAGGGATCTTCCTCATCAGTCGGCATGACTATCGGAAACATCGTGAGCTTGACTTTGTATTTGCCTGCAGGCGAGATATATGTGTTGCCGCCGCCTACGACTATAGGTGCCTTGAACGTGCCTTTGTTGAACGGAACATTCGCAGTAAATTCTTCTTCTGTACCCTTATTCCATTCGTTGAGTGTTACGTTCACCTGATTGTAAATAACACCGTCGATCCCCGGGAAAAGCGGGGCTGTGCTGTATCTGTCTTTGCACTCGTATCTGAAGGTCTTCGCTTCGATCCTCTTCGTCTTGCCGCTCTTGGAGTATCCTTTGTATATAGTAAGCGAAGGCGACGGCTTCGGCGAAGTGAACTTCACATATGGATTCGTTTTGTAATACCAGTCATCAGCAAAAACAGACAACGACATCGACGCAAAAAGCACGACCGCGAATACGATGACCGCTGCCGCTCTCAGTTTTCTCTTCATGATCATCCCACCTCTTTTCCTGACTTTGTTTTCCAGCTTTATTCTCAACTTTATTCTCAACCCTTATTGATTATCGACCCTTACATATAATATACATTTCCGACCCTCCCGAAACAATATTCGGCGGCAAAAAATGCAGAAAATTCAGTCCCTTTCCCGCTGTTCCGTGAAGTTTCGTGAAATCTATGAAAACCCCTTGCAATATGATTTGTGTTGTGTATAATATTGCTAAATCATAAATATTTATGCATGACTATTCACCCGATATGCACATATAAAAAAGGTGTATCGATGATCGCACCGATACATACCGGGTCACAAAAAGCATAAAGCAGATCATAGAATAAGAATCTATCGGAGGTAAACAAATGGAAAAGAATCAAAAGGTCGTATTGGCTTACTCGGGCGGTCTGGACACTTCAGCCGTAATCCCCTGGCTCAAGGATGAGTATGACGCAGAGGTCATCGCTGTATGCTGCAACGCAGGTCAGAACGAAGACTTCGACTTCATCAAGGACAAGGCGCTCAAGTCCGGCGCTACGAAGTCGATGGTACTCGACATCCAGGAAGAGTTCATCACAGACTACATCTGGCCGACAGTAAAGGCCGGCGCTATCTATGAGGACTATCTCCTCGGAACATCGATGGCAAGACCGCTTATGGCTAAGAAGCTGGTCGAAGTAGCTCAGGACGAAGGCGCACAGGTCATCGTACACGGCTGCACAGGAAAAGGAAATGACCAGGTAAGATTCGAGTGCACGATCAACGCTCTGGATCCTTCCATCGAGACATTCGCTCCGTGGAGGCAGGACAACTGGAAGTTCAAGAGCCGTGAAGACCTCATCGAATATTCAAAGAGCAAGAACGTACCTATCGCGCAGACAGTAGAGAAGATCTACAGCCGCGATGAGAACATATGGCACATCAGCCACGAAGGCGGAAACCTGGAAGATCCGTGGAACGAGCACCTCGATGACATCCACGTTCTGTCCGTAACACCGGAGCAGGCTCCGGACAAACCGGAATACGTTGAGATCACATTCGAAAAAGGCATTCCGGTAGCTATCGACGGTGAGAACCTCGGACCCATCCAGCTCCTCAAAAAGCTGAACGAGCTCGGCTCAAGAAACGGCGTCGGCACGATCGACATCATCGAGAACCGTCTGGTCGGCATGAAGTCCCGCGGCGTTTACGAGACACCGGGAGGCACGATCCTCTACGCAGCTCATGACGCACTCGAAAAGCTGATCCTCGACCGCAACACGATGCACTTCAAGCAGACTGTAGCTCAGAGGTTCGCAGAGCTCTGCTACGACGGACTCTGGTTCACACCGCTGATGAAGGCCCTGATGGCATTCGTAGACTCCACACAGGAAGAAGTTTCCGGCACAGTAAGGATGAAGCTCTACAAGGGCAGCGTCGTATGCGCAGGAAGCAAATCCGAGAACTCGCTCTTCAGTGAAGAGTTCGCTACATTCGGCGAAGACGAAGTATACAACCAGGCAGACGCTCAGGGATTCATCACACTGTGGTCGCTGCCGCTGAAGATCCGCGCTATGCTCAAGCTGAAGAAAGAAGGAGACAAGAATGAAGCTGTGGAAAGGAAGGTTTACAAAGTCAGCGAGTAAGTCGACAGACGAATTCGGGGCAAGTATCACCTTCGACAAACGACTCTACAAAGAAGATATAGCGGGCAGCATGGCTCATGCGAAGATGCTCGCGCAGCAGGGAATACTCACTCAGGAAGAAGCGGAGTCCATCCGCTCCGCTCTTCTTGAGATAAAGGACGACATCGAAGCCGGGAAAGTCGAATTCGACATCGCGAGTGAAGATATCCACATGAATATCGAAAAGCTCCTCACCGAGAAGATCGGCGATGCCGGTAAGAGGCTCCATACTGCAAGAAGCAGGAACGACCAGGTCGCTGTCGATTTCAAACTTTTCGTCAAGGGCGAGATCGAAGAGATCGACGGACTGCTCGAAAACCTCATCGGCACCATCCACGATCTGGCTGAAAAGAACCAGAAGACGGTGATGCCCGGATACACACATCTGCAGAGAGCGCAGCCTGTGACACTGGCTTATCACCTGATGGCTTACCACCAGATGTTCAGCCGCGACAAGTCGCGTTTCGCAGACTGCCTCGCAAGAGCGGACGAGTGCCCTCTCGGCGCCGGAGCCCTCGCGGGAACGTCATATAACACGGACAGGCAGCTCACAGCAAAAGAGCTCGGTTTCGCAGGCGTCACAGTCAACGGCATGGACTCGGTATCCGACCGTGACTTCGCCCTTGAATTCCTCAGCTGCGTATCGATAGCGATGATGCACCTTTCGAGGTTCTGCGAAGAGCTGATCCTCTGGAGCTCGAAGGAGTTCTCGTTCATCGAGATGGACGATGCCTATGCGACTGGATCGAGCATCATGCCGCAGAAGAAGAACCCGGATATGGCGGAGCTGATCCGCGGAAAGACAGGCCGTGTCTACGGCGATATGATGAGCCTGTTCACGATCATGAAGGGACTGCCGCTCGCCTACAACAAGGACATGCAGGAGGACAAGCCTCCGGTGTTCGACGCGTCGGATACGCTGAAAGATTCGCTGTCGGTCTTCACTGAGATGATAGCGACGATGCAGGTCAAGGAAGCCGGTATGGCGGAAGCAGCCAAATACGGCTACATGAACGCGACGGACTGCGCCGACTACCTCGTCGGCAAGGGACTGCCGTTCCGCGAGTGCCACGAGATCATCGGGCGCCTCGTGCTCCACTGCATTGAAAACGGATGCGCGATCGAAGATCTGTCGATAGACGAACTCAAAGAATTCTCCGATAGATTCGAAGAGGATATATACGACAAAATCAGCGTTGAAGCGTGCATCAACGCGAAGGTATCCGAAGGCGGAACGTCGTTCGCGAGAGTCGCAGAGCAGCTGGAAAAGACGAAGTAAATAGATAATCAGGACCGCAGCCTATCGGCCGCGGTCCTTTTTACGATCTATCCCTGCATAACATCAGCTATTTCACTTTCACCCTGAACGTCACCTTCTTCGTCAGAGCCTTGTAATTCGAATTACCGGCGGCTTTGACTTGTACCGTGACCTTGTAGGTTCCTTTTTTGGTCCCCTTCAACACTTTGACCTTTCCGGTCTTCTTCGCGATCGTTATCTTCTTGCTTCCCTTGACTTTCTTGAAGGTCAGAGTCCCCTGCTTCTTGCTGATCTTAAGGACCTTAGCGACCTTCAGTGTCTGGTTCTTTTTCTTGACTTTGGCTCTTTTTACTATAGCCGTTTTCCCCTTGACCGTCATCGGGTTGTTGGCCTTGTTGATCGTGAAATACAGCGTTTTCGTCCCATAGTAAAAGTCGCTTGTCATCTGGACCGTCGCCGATGCCTTGCCCGCGTTCGTGTTGTTCTTGTAGGTCACCTTGTACTGTTTTTTTGCAAGAGGACCATCCACGCTCATCACCGTAACAGCAGGAGTCTTCGCCTTTCCGTCATATGTATATGTCGTGGGACTCAGAGTGGCTCCGGTAAGCTTTACGAATATCCATCCGCCCTGGACGGCCCCGCAGTTTTCACATTTTCCGTGCATGTCTCCGTTTTTACCGAACGTCGCTTTTTCGGTGACCTGCTTCCATACGTGCAGATCGTTCGTAGCCGGGCAAAGGTCGCTGTCCCAGACCGCTGAGAGATAGGTCTCATCCGTTATCCGGGCGTCAGACACCGTATCCGGCGGCAGGAAGACTGCATTCTGTCTCAGTTCCTCAAGTGAAGAGTACTCGCCGGCGCTTCCCGGTACCACTCCTATGAGCTTCTTCTCCTTCTCTGCATTGTTGAAATAATCATCGCCGTCTTTGTGCAGTGTGGAAATGAAATGATCCCTTACGCACTCGCCTGTTTTCGATCCCGGCAGCACGCACAATTCGATAGCATTCATGCCTGTCTCGTCGGTCTCCACTCTGAGGATGGCGACCTTGACGGAATTCGACCTTGTGGACTCCCACCAATCATCGGGATCATCCTTATACGCATACACCTCTACGGCATATGTCTCACCCGAAGTCTTGATGTCATCAAAAACACTTATCTGCAGTTTGCCTCCGTCAGATTTCGGAGCCTGAGCCTCCTTCCAGTTGTTCCAGTTCATATCCATGTCGACATCGTAGATACGGTACATATATCCGTCAGCTCCCTCGACCGGATCCCAGCTCGCGACCGCGTCGGTCAAAACTCCGCTGCTGTCAGTCACCGCTTTGAACTCGACACTCGCCGGCATGCTGCTCCAGTCATCGTCCGCCTGCGCATATCCTGCACCTGTCAGCGGCACGAAAGTAAGCGCCATCAGGATGGCAAGAGCTGCCGCTGCGCTCTTCAATACTGCTTTCTTCATTATCTTTGTCATATCAGATCCCTCCTGTTGACACAATCGTACAATCAAAGGCGGGAAATATGTAGGATTGTTTTGGGGTAGGTACCTACCCCTGTGTTGAAATACTCCCGTTTCTGGGGTATCATCTGCATAATGGAAGAAAAAATGAATTCATATACAGCGGCAAAGACATGCCTGCTCATAGCCCTCGCTTTTCTGACCACAGGGAGCGGTTTCCTGACCTGGGTGTACCATCTCAGGGAGTTTTATGCTGCCAGCCAGGTCGATATCCTGACTCAGGTGATCGGCTATCCGCTGCAGGCGGCCGGCCTGTTCGCGGGCTCCTTGATGGCGTCGAGAGATTTCAGTCTGGATGATGATGGCTCAGTAAGCATCCGCCTCCACTCCTTCACCCTGTTCGCTTGCGGATGGCTCGCCCTCCTCGGTCTTTCCGGATTCGCTCCTTCAGGTCCTGTCACTCTGATTTTCGGATACGGGATGAACTTCATGATCGGTCTGGTGGCTTCCTGCTACCTGATCGCTCTGGCGGCTTACGCGGACCCGAAGCACACCGCCCTGACATTCGGCGCAGGTTACGGAGCGGGAAGCATCCTGTCCTTCCTCCTGTCTCTTCCGGCAGGCGGAACGTTCCTGGCCCAGCCGTACGTTTATGCGATCTACGCGGTGTTCACAGCTGCGATGATAGCCGTTTACCGTTCGATAGTAAGCCACAGCGAAACGCAGCCCGCAGCATACGGAAACACAGAAACAACAGGCACAGACAAACAGCGGCGCCTTCTGACCGTCGCTGCCCCTGTCGTTATCCTTCTCAGTCTGGTAAGCAGCGCAGGCGCGTTCTTCCCGATCGCGAGCGCTGAATCGAGCGCCATCAGCCTCGAGCTTTCGCGCGCCTTCTACGCCGTCGGTCTGGTGGCAGCCGGCCTCATCAGCGACAAAAGACGTTCGGTCGGCGCGGCTCTGTGCGTGGCGGCGCTCTGCTTCCCGTTCTTTTCGCTTACTGCAGCGGGCAGCATCGGAGCGGCCGATCTGCTTCGCGTACTGGGATATATCTTCTTCGGATTCTACGCGGTATACCGCGTCATCCTCTATGTCGACCTTTCCGAAAGGTTCGGTGTCCTGAAGTTCGCCTGCTGCGGCCTCATGTTCGGACGGCTCGGCGACGCCGCGGGCGCCTTCATCGGGATCAGGCTTTCCGGAAGGCCCGCCCTCCTCACTGCGGTCATCGCCGCAGCCTTCGTCATCTGCATCTTCCTGTTCTTCTATCTGTACAGGTCGCTCTATATGCAGCCGGCAGCGACCCTTCGCGACCGTTCGCTTGCATTTGCGGAGACATACGGTCTGTCTTCCAGGGAAACACAGATGCTGGAGATGATCGTCGAAGGAAGCTCGAACAAGGACATCGCGGCAAAGCTCTTCATTTCGGAGAACACCGTCAAGTTCCACATCCGCAATCTGTTAAAAAAAACCGGATGCGCGAACCGCTCCGGCCTTATCTCCTTATTCAACAGCAAGTCAACTACTCACCACCTAGGCTGACGCCTTGAGGCGGGAGCTCGTGACTGACCCGTGGTAAGCGGCCTCACCCCTTGACATCCGCCTGAATCTGATTTACGATATGTGACGGTAACTGAATAGAAAAAGTATTAAGCGAAAGCTTTGATCCACGTCTGTGAGGGAAAATTCTCTGACAGGCGTGTTTTTTTCGGGGTTTTGACGCCCGGATCTGCGGATGGGCCGGCGGCAGATGGCTGGATGGCGCAGGGAATGAACGCAGCCGGACGCTGGACGCCTGGGAAAAGAATCGGAAAGGGGATTGTTAAAATGGGTGAGAAAGTAATTAACGGAGGAAATGTGAAAGGCCTGGTGAAAGGTCACGGAAACGACCGCGGCAGCAGTCGGGCCAAAGGCGGCGGACAAGCGTGCGCGAAGCACCAAGACAACCGCCGGCTCAAGCTGCTTGAGATCGCGAAAACAACGGCGCTTATCATTCTTGGAAACGCCATCTACGCGACGGGCATCGTGCTGTTCATACTGCCGACGGGGCTGATCACGGGCGGCACGACGGGCATCGCGCTGATCGTAAGGCACTTCACGGGTCTGCCTATATCGACCTTTGTCGGAGCGTTCAACGTCGTGATGTTCGCAGTCGGCTATCTTGTCCTCGGCAGGAAGTTCGCGATGACGACCTTAGTAAGCACATTGTCATTTCCTGTCCTTCTCGGGACCATCGAAAGAGTTGTTGGCGATCTGGTCCTGACGGAAGATCTGATGCTGGCAGCGCTGTTCTCGGGGCTTCTCATCGGGCTCGGACTTGCGGTGGTCATAAGGCTTGGCGCGAGCACGGGCGGAATGGATATCCCTCCGCTTATTCTGCAGAAAAAACTCCGCGTCCCCGTATCTGTCGGACTTTACGGATTCGACTTCGTGATACTCGCGGGCCAGATGCTCTTCACACCGAAGGAGACGTGCCTTTACGGGATCGTGCTCATCATCGTTTATACTCTGACGCTCGACAAGATCCTGTCGATAGGGGAAGCGAAAACGAGGTTCGAGATCGTGACGAAGCATACTGAAGAGATGCGCCGCGCTATCCTTGAAGACCTCGACCGCGGTGTGACGATGATCCACGGCCAGACGGGCTTCGAGGGAAATGAGACGGAAGTACTTCTCTGCGTCATCGCGCCAAGAGAACTTTACCAGCTGGAGAAGATCGTCTACTCGATCGATCCGGAAGCATTCGTCATCAAGACCCGCGCCACGAGCGTTCACGGAAGGGGATTCAGCATGGCGAAGGACTATGCCGCATAGGTGGAGTAAGCGAATGTTGTATACCTGATGCCTGGATCGGATGCGTATGTGGCTGAGGCTGGTGCCGGGAGCGGCTACGGATGTGGCTGAGGCTTAGACCTGCTGCCGGATGAACTCAAGAGAAATATAGATAGTCAGATGGACTCATATCGTACGGATTATCTTTTACGAAATCTGCTTGATTAT
>CAMKAM010000053.1 GCA_946410475.1 uncultured Bacillota bacterium | reverse complement strand
CTGCAGCGGGTATATTCAAAGCTGTAAAGCAGGTTTATGAGCCGGATAACGAGATCGATACAGACAAGTTGATGGACGTACTCGAAGAAGAGGAACAAAACACAGTCAGGCGGCTGCTCGATGATGAGATGCTTTCGGGAGATGTCGATGACATGTACCGCAGCCTCATCAAGGGAGCTGAGACAAAGAGGTTCAAAGAGAGAGAGGACGAACTGTTGACATTGCTGTCGATGGCTGAGAACGTGGAAGATCCGGAAAAGATCAGAGAAATGATGCAGGAACTACGTGAGATCCAGAGAGAACTCAGTGTTAGGAGGAATTGATCTTGAAAAAAAACGAAAAAGCCGAAATCGAAATCATGGATGAAAAGACCAGCGATACTGAAGCACAGACTGATGAAGCTGTGAAGACAAAAGCCGATTATATCGCTGAGCTTGAGAAGGCCGCAGTGATGGGCAAGATTTCCTATGCTGACATAGGCCGCATCCTCGATTCCGTCGAACTCGACAAAGACGAGATGGAAGAGATCTATGAAGAACTGACCGGCAAAGGGATAGAGATCGTAAGTGAGGAGAATCCCGAAGATTATGAACTGGCCGAGATCGAAGAAGACGACGCTAAAGATGACGAAGATGATAAAAAAGATAAAGAGAGTGAAGATCTCGAAGATACGCTTCCGAAGTCCGTCGCCGTAGACGATCCTGTCAGAATGTACCTGAAAGAGATAGGAAAGGTGCCTCTTCTTACTGCAGAAGAAGAGATCGAGCTCGCAAAGAGAATGGAGGCGGGCGACGAAGAGGCAAAGAGAAAGCTCTGTGAATCGAACCTCAGGCTCGTAGTAAGCATAGCTAAAAGATATGTCGGCCGCGGCATGCTTTTCCTTGACCTCATCCAGGAAGGAAATCTCGGTCTCATCAAGGCCGTTGACAAATTCAACTGGAGAAAGGGCTTTAAATTCTCGACTTACGCAACATGGTGGATAAGACAGGCGATAACAAGATCCATCGCCGACCAGGCTCGTACGATCAGGATACCTGTCCACATGGTCGAGACTATCAACAAACTCATGCGTATACAACGACAGCTCCTTCAGGAGTACGGAAGAGAACCGACCCCTGCTGAGATCGCTGCTGAAATGGATATATCGGAAGAGAAGGTAAGAGAGATCCTCAAGATCGCTCAGGAGCCTGTCTCGCTCGAGACACCGATAGGTGAAGAAGAAGACTCTCATCTCGGAGATTTCATTCCGGATGAAGAAGTCCCGGCGCCGCCTAATGCGACTGCATATTCCATGCTCAAAGAACAGCTCGTTGAGGTACTTGGAACTCTGACTGAGAGAGAGCAGAAGGTCCTCAAGCTCAGATTCGGTCTTGAAGACGGAAGGGCAAGGACGCTCGAGGAAGTCGGAAAACAGTTCGACGTCACGAGAGAGCGTATCAGGCAGATCGAGGCTAAGGCTCTCAGAAAGCTCAGACATCCGAGCAGGAGCAAGAAGCTCAAGGATTATCTGGAGTAAGCAGAGCGATGACCGAACTAAAGGGAAGACTCAAGGCTATCGCAGAGAAAATAAATAAAGGGGAAACTATGGCTGATATAGGTACGGATCATGGTTTCCTGCCTTTTTATCTTGCGGAAAACGGTATTTCGCCAAAAGTCATACTCGCGGATATCAGTCCCGGGTCTCTGATGAAGGCGAAGGAGAACTCAAAATATGTGTCTTCTGACGCAGAAATAGTCTTTCGACTCGGTGACGGTCTGGATGTGCTGGCACCGGGCGAAGTGGACGTCATAGTCATAGCCGGTCTCGGCGCAACGACTATGAGGCAGATGATGGAGAAAGATCCGAAGCATTCCGCTTCCTTCACCAGGTACATAATGCAGCCCAGGAAGGATCCCGGGGAACTGAGGTGGTTCCTCACCGGAAACGGATACGAGATCATAGATGAGACTCTTGTAGAAGAGGGCAAATTCATATGCGAACTTATCAGCGCTTCGCCTTCACAAAAAGATGATCTGGAGAAAAGGTTTTCTGCCGGGTCAGTCACCGAAGAAGGCCCGCTCTCGATAAAGTGGGAAGTGCCGCCTTATTACGCGCTCAGAAAAGACGATCTTTCAAGAGAGTATGTCAGAAGAAAACTTGAAAGAGAAAGAGCGATACTAAGATCCATGAGGACAAAGTCGGCATCAGCCGATACGGACAGGACGGAGAACAGGATCGCTTACCTCGAGGAAATATCGGAGAAGATGATATGAAATACGAAGATGTAAAGAGAATGATCGAGACTATCGCGCCTCCTGATCTCGCGGAGCCGTGGGACAACTCCGGCACGCAGATAAAGATCAAAGAAGACGTCGAAAAAGCATTGATATGCCTTGAGATCACGAGGGATGTTATCAGGGAAGCCGAAGAAAAGGGCTGTGACCTGATCATCTCACATCATCCGCTGCTGTTTGATGAAATGAGGAGCATAGATACGGGAGCGTATGATACGGCTCTTGCTCGTCAGGCGGAGCTCTCATTTCAGCTGATAAAAGCCGGTATCAACGTATATTCCGCGCATACCAGTTTCGATAACGCGCCCAAGGGTAATAACTATTACGTGGCAAAGCTCCTTGGTGCAGAAGAAATCAAAGGCCCCGGAGAAGGTCTTGAAGGAAGTATCGGCGAACTTGCTGAAGAGATGGATCTCTGTCAGTTCAGCTGTCTTGTAAAAGAAAAGCTTGATATCCCCGGCGGACTGATCAGAAAAGTCGGAGGGGACTCGCGCAAAGTGAAGCGCATAGCGGTATGTACAGGCGCCGGCGGCGTGTTCATGGACAGCGCTGTTGCTCTTGGCGCAGATGTGCTCGTTACAGGCGATGTAAAGTTCGATCAGGCGCATAAAGCTGCTCACCACGGTCTTGCTCTCATCGACGCGGGACACTTCGGAACAGAAAAGCCTTTCGAACGGAATTTTGCCGAACAGCTTCGTGCTGTTTGCTCCGGACTTGAGGTGTTCGAAAGTGAAAACTGTACCGATCCTTGGAGTGCGGTCTGACTATAGATGATTTTAACTGTCACAATCGCCTGAATCGTGATATAATATCGCGCGCAAGTTAATTTGTAAAAAGGAGATAGAAATGCAGAAAAACGGTGGTTCAAGCAACACGACGATGACACAGTTCGGTATCAAAATAAAGATATTCCTTTGGATCGTACTGTTCGTAGCAGTAATGGTACTGTCTGTCGTTGCTTACGATAAAGATCACAAATTCCTCATGACGGCTCTTCCGATAGCGACGGCGATCCCGTGCGCTATCAATGTCAACAAGAACATGAAAAAGCTCAGCGCCGCAAAAGAAGAGGAAAAAATATATATCAGCAGAAGAAAGTAACTCTGAATACATGGTCGATAACGGTTATTTCGGGTAAGCCGGGCAATCGCGCGCCTTAGGGCGTGAGGAAAGTCCGGGCTCCACAGGGTAAGGATGCCGGATAACGTCCGGCGTAGGTAACTATAGGGAAAGTGCAACAGAAACATACCGCCGAAACGGGTAATGCCGTGGCAAGGGTGAAATGGCGAGTTAAGAGCTCACCGGCGTCATGGAGACATGGCGGCCGTGTAAACCCCATCCGGAGCAAGACCAAGCAGGGAGCAAGGCCTGTACCCGCAGGTCCCCGGTAAGGTAGGTCGCTGGAGGCGGTCAGCAATGATCGTCCAAGATAGATGATTGTCCAAGACAGAACCCGGCTTACAGGCTTGCCCGAAACGACCGATCATATATGGAATAGACAAGAATGGGAGAAGAGAGACTTACAGAAAATAAAATGGGAACTATGCCGGTTACAAGGCTGCTTTTCAGCATGTCATGGCCGGCTGTCATTTCGATGACGATACAGGCTCTGTACAACGTCATCGACAGTATTTTCGTTGCGCAGCTCGGTGAATATGCTCTGACTGCCATAACTCTTATTTTTCCCGTACAGTTCCTCATGATCGCCGTCGGCGTAGGAACCTCGGTAGGTATCAATTCACTGATATCCAGGAGGCTCGGCGGCAGGAGGTTCGAAGAAGCAAACAAAGCGGCGTCTAACGGTTTCAAACTCGCTTTTGTGAACTGGCTGATATTCGCTGTTCCGGGGCTTCTGTTCGCACGGCTATTCATGCGCGTCTTCATTGACGACCAGCAGATAGTGACGGCAGGTACGCACTACCTCAGGATCGTCACTTCGCTCTGTATTTTCATCATGATAACCGTCACCGTGGAGAAGATGATCCAGGCGACAGGAAATATGAAGCTGCCGATGATAGCCTCCATCTCAGGAGCGGTAGTAAACGTCGTACTCGATCCGATCCTCATTTTCGGATTGCTCGGGGCGCCTGCGCTGGGTACGACAGGAGCGGCCATAGCGACAGTCATCGGACAGGCATGCTCCGCGACGATCAATATGATCGTCCTCTTCAAGGGAAAACACGAGATCAAAGTCGACATCAGAGAAAAGTTCGATAGAGTGATCCTCAAAGATATATATGCGGTCGGTCTTCCGGCCATAGTGATGCAGGCGATAGGTTCCGTCCTGCAGTTCTGCATGAACATGATACTTGCGGGCTTCTCGCCTACGGCAGTCGCCGTCATGGGTGTTTACGGAAGACTGCAGTCGTTCGTGTTCATGCCTGCTATCGGTATCAACCAGGGCTCTATGCCTGTGTTTGGATATAACTACGGAGCTGAAAACAAAGCGCGTCTGATGAAGGCCTATAAAGTCGCTTTGACAATGGCATTCATTGTGATGGGCGCCGGTCTCATCATATTCCAGTTGTTCCCGCAGCAGCTGCTGTCGATATTCAATGCGTCGGAAGAGATGTACAGGCTGGGCACCATCGCTCTCAGAGCTATCAGCTGGTGCTTCCTCCCGGCAGCATTCGGGATAATCTCGGGAGGTGTGTTCCAGGCGACCGGTCACGGCATACTGTCGCTGTTCGCATCGCTCATAAGACAGTTCGTCGGAGTATTGCCGCTTGCCATCATCCTCGGAAGAGTAGGAGGAGTAACGATGGTGTGGTGGTCGTTCCCCCTGGCTGAGATCATCGGAACATTGTATATCGCGACGATGATGAGACACCTGTATAACAAAGAAATCAAGACACTCGGAATGTCTGATCATAGAATACAATAATCATTTCATTGTAAGGAAGTTATTAGGAAATGGAAAAAGAAACAAATCTGAAACTTGGTATCGATGTCGGTTCGACTACGGTAAAGCTCGTTCTCCTCGATGAGAATGAGAACATCATCTATTCAAGGTACGAAAGACACATGTCGAACGTTTTCGACAAAGTGGCGGAGCTCCTGAAGGAGCTGAGAGACGTTATGGGTGATATAAGCTTCCACGCTACTATCACCGGATCGGGCGGTCTTTCGCTTTCAAAGCACCTTGACGTATATTTCGAGCAGGAGGTCGTTTCCTGTTCCCACGCCGTTGAAAAACTGATACCGGAGACTGACGTTGCGATCGAACTGGGCGGAGAGGACGCAAAGATAACGTTCTACGGAAAGTCCATCGAGCAGAGGATGAATGGCACATGCGCCGGAGGAACAGGAGCATTCATAGATCAGATGGCGGTGCTGCTGAACACGGACGCAGCAGGCCTAAACGAAGCCGCGAAGGATCACAAGATGATCTATCCGATCGCCGCAAGATGCGGTGTGTTCGCAAAGACTGATATACAGCCGATGATCAACGAGGGCGCGAGCATTGAGGACCTTTCGGCTTCTATCTTCCAGGCTGTAGTAAACCAGACGATCAGCGGACTGGCATGCGGCCACGTCATCAGAGGCAACGTCGCATTTCTCGGCGGACCTCTCAGCTTCCTTTCCGAACTGAGGGAGCGGTTCATCGTCACCCTCGGTCTCAAGGACGAAGAGGTCATATTCCCGGAGAATTCAAAGTACTTCGTAGCTATCGGAGCGGCAATGCTTTCGGAAGAGCACGATATCAAGAGCGTAAGTGAACTGATCGACAGGATAGAGAACATCGATCCTGAAGAGCTTTCCGAAACGAAGCACATCGAACCTCTTTTCAAAGACGAAGAGGATTATGCGCAGTTCAAAGCCAGACACGACAAAGACAAGGTGAAGAGAAGAGAGCTTTCAGAAGCCTCGGGCGGTCTTTATCTCGGCATAGACGCAGGCTCTACGACAACGAAGGCTGCGCTTATAGACGATGAAGGCTATCTTCTTTACTCGTTCTACAGAAGTAATGAAGGTAAGCTGATAGAGGCTGTCATCCAGATACTGAAGAATATATACGAGTTGATGCCTGAAGATGCTTACATCGCGTATACGACCGTCACCGGATACGGCGAGGGTCTTACGAAGGCGGCGTTCAAGGCTGACTACGGTGAGATCGAGACCATGGCTCACTATAAGGCGGCGGAATACTTCCTGCCGGGAGTCGAGTTCATCCTCGATATAGGCGGCCAGGACATGAAGTGCATGAAGATCAAGGACAACGCGATCTACAACATCATGCTCAATGAGGCGTGCTCTTCCGGCTGCGGGTCATTCATAGAAACATACGCGAAGTCTGTCGATATGGATGCTCAGGGATTCGCGAAGGAAGCGCTTTTCACAGAGGCTCCGGTGGATCTCGGTACGAGATGCACTGTCTTCATGAATTCGAAGGTAAAACAGGCGCAGAAAGAGGGCGCGAGCATAGGCGATATATCCGCCGGTCTTTCGTTCTCTGTTATCAGGAACGCGCTGTATAAGGTAATAAAACTTAGAAATCCGGAGGAAGCAGGCGAGAAGATCGTCGTCCAGGGCGGTACTTTCCTCAATGACGCCGTGCTTAGGAGCATGGAGCGCATCATGGGAAAAGATGTCATAAGGCCGGATATCGCCGGCATCATGGGTGCTTACGGCGCCGCTCTCATCTCAAAGGAGAGGAGTGTCCCGGGACAGAGGTCTGCGATACTCGGACCCAAAGAGCTCGATTCTTTCTCGATAAAGAACACGCACGCAAGATGCGGAGGCTGCGAGAACAACTGTCTGCTTACTATCAACACATTCGGAGACGGCACGAAGTTCATCACTGGCAACAGATGCGAAAAGGGCGAAGGAAAGTCACAGAAGGACAACGACCTTCCGAACGTATACGAATACAAATTCCACAGATTGTTCGACTACGAACCGCTGAAAGAAGAGGAAGCCCCGAGAGGGCAGATAGGTATCCCGAGGGTACTGAATATGTATGAGAACTATCCGTTCTGGTACACGTTCTTTACCAGTCTTGGATACAGCATCGTTCTCAGCCCGCAGTCGAACAAGGATCTTTACGAGTCGGGTATGGAGACCATCTCTTCCGACACAGCGTGCTATCCGGCGAAGCTGGTACACGGTCACGTCCAGTGGCTCGTAAGCCAAGGCGTAAAGAAGATCTTCTATCCGAGCATCAACTATGAGAGGGTCGAAGACGAGACCGCGCCGAACCACTACAACTGTCCTATCGTTGCGACATATCCGGAAGTCATAGGAAACAACATGGACGATGTGTTCGCTGAGAACGGCGTACAGTTCATCCATCCGTTCCTGCCGTATGACGATGACGATAGGCTGGTCAAAGAACTTTCGAAGCTTCTTTCTGAGCACGGCATCAAAAAGAGCGAGGTCAAAGAAGCCGTCGAGAAGGCAAGAAAAGAAGACAAACTGTTCCACAGAGATATAAAGAGAGCCGGCGAAGAAGCTCTCGAATACGCAAGAAAGAACGGAAAGAAAGCCGTAGTTCTGGCGGGAAGGCCTTATCACCTTGACCCGGAGATCAATCACGGCATCGACAAGCTGATCGCCTCATACGATATGGTCGTCCTCTCGGAGGATTCGGTAGAGCATCTTGCGAGATTCGAAAGACCAATCAGGGTGCTCGACCAGTGGATGTACCATTCAAGGATGTACAGGGCGGCTTCTTTCGTAAGCAGCACAGACGATGTCGAGCTCGTGCAGCTCAACTCGTTCGGATGCGGCCTGGACGCTGTCACGACAGATCAGGTCGAGGAGATCATCTCAAAGAACAACAAACTGTACACAGTACTTAAGATAGACGAAGTCAACTCTCTCGGCGCTGCCAGGATCAGGATCAGATCCCTCAAGGCAGCTATGGAAGAAAGGGAGAAGAACGGAATCAAGCACAAGGATAACGAAGGCGCTTATCACAGGAGAGTCTTCAAGAAGGAGATGAAGAAGGATTACACCATCCTCATCCCGCAGATGGCTCCTATGCACTTCCAGTTCCTTGAGACAGCTCTGGGAAGAGAAGGATACAATACGGTGATGCTTCCTGATGTCGACAAGAACGCTGTCGATGAAGGACTCAAATATATCAATAACGATGCGTGCTATCCGACGATAGTTTCGCTCGGTCAGGTCATATCCTATATCAAGAGCAGCGATCTCGACCCGGATAAGACCGCTATATTCATGTCGCAGACGGGCGGCGGATGCAGGGCCTCGAACTATGTAGCCCTGCTGAGGAAAGCTCTCAGAGATATGGATATGGAGCAGGTACCTGTAGTATCCGTCAACTGGGCGGGACTGGAGTCGAACCCGGGCTTCAAGATCACTTTGCCACTTCTCAGAAGAGTAATAATGGCATTCGTTTACGGTGACGTATTCATGAAGGTCCTGTATGCTACAAGGCCTTATGAGAAGGTGCCCGGATCTGCCGACAGACTGTTCGAGGTGTGGTCCAGAGTCGCCAGAAGAAACGTATACACAGGATCGATGATCAAGTTCAAATCGACGCTCAGATCCATCATAAGGGCTTTCGATGAACTCGAACTCGATGAGAGCATCAAAAAACCGAAGGTAGGCGTCGTCGGTGAGATCCTTGTAAAATATCATCCGAACGCCAATAACAATATCGTAGG
>CAMKAM010000052.1 GCA_946410475.1 uncultured Bacillota bacterium | reverse complement strand
CCTTGGTAAGAAGATTTCGAATGCGATTGATTATCAGGCGGCTCACTCAATGTGAGTCGTTTTCTTATCCTTGGGTCTCAATGTAACGGTATTATTCATAATTCATTACGAACAAGGATAGGAGGTTCGATTGTAATGAAGAGAAAATTTGTTTGGCTCTCGGGCCTGGCGATGCTTATGGCTCTAATGATGCCGGCACTCGCTTTCGCTGCTGAGGAGGAGCCGCAGGCTGCTCTTTATGCGACCGGCTGGTCTGTGCTGCCGCCGCTGATAGCTATCGTGCTGGCGCTTATCACAAAGGAAGTTTACAGTTCACTGTTCATCGGCGTAGTAACAGGCGGCATCCTTTATGCAGGAGCCGATTTCGACGGCATCCTCAACCACATATTCGTAGACGGCATAGTCACATCGCTTTCCGACTCTTGGAATGTTGGCATTCTTGCCTTCCTTGTATTCCTCGGAGTACTGGTAGCGATGATGAACAAGTCCGGCGGCAGCGCCGCATTCGGAAGATGGGCCGCGACGAAGATCAAATCGAGGGAAGGCGCTCAGCGCTCGACTATATTCCTCGGCATCCTGATCTTCATCGACGACTATTTCAACTGCCTCACAGTAGGCTCCGTAATGCGTCCGCTTACTGACGAATACAACGTATCAAGAGCAAAGCTTGCTTACCTGATCGACGCAACGGCTGCTCCGGTATGCATAATCGCCCCGATTTCATCGTGGGCTGCTGCTGTCAGCGGATTCGTTGAAGGCGAGAACGGTCTTACAGTATTCATCAGAGCTATCCCGTACAACTTCTACGCTCTGCTGACGATCGTCATGATGTTCGCTCTGGTCAGCATGAAGTTCGACTACGGCAAGATGAAACGCTACGAAGAGAACGCTATTAATAACGGAGATCTCTTCACAGTTCATGACGTAAATGCTGAGAACGCAGAAGCTATGAACCAGGAAGTCAACGAGAACGGAAAGGTCATCGACCTCGTTCTTCCGATCATCGTCCTCATCATAAGCTGCCTCATCGGCATGATCTATACAGGCGGATTCTTCTCGGGAGAAAGCTTCGTGAATTCGTTCGCGAACTCCGATGCTTCTGTAGGACTTCTGCTCGGAAGCGGTGTCGCTTTGGTACTCGTAGTCATATTCTACGTCGCACGCCGAATTCTTTCGTTCACGAAGTGCATGGAGTGCCTGCCTGAAGGTTTCAAAGACATGGTATCACCGATCATGATCCTGACACTGGCATGGTCACTGAAAGCAATGACTGACAGCCTCGGCCTTTCCGCATTCGTCGAAAAGCACGTCGATGGAATGGGCGCAGGATGGATGTCGATGCTCCCGGCAGTCATCTTCGTTATTGCCTGCCTGCTTGCATTCGCATCCGGCACATCATGGGGAACATTCGGTATGCTGATCCCGATCGCTATCGCTGTAACCCAGAAGAACCCGGAACTGATGTATGTAGCTATTTCGGCATGCATGGCTGGTGCTGTATGCGGCGACCACTGCTCACCGATCTCTGATACGACGATCATGAGCTCGGCCGGAGCCGGCGTCAACCACATCTCGCACGTAGAGACACAGCTCCCATACGCAATAACGGTAGCTGCAGTATCGTTCTTCATATACATCGTTGCGGGATTCACAAAGAGCTGGATCATCTCGCTGCCGATCGGCATCATCGCAATGATCGCGGTACTGTACGTCATCCGCAGCATGACAGGTGGAAAGAGACAGCCTCAAAAGGCGTGAGACTGAAAAGATCAATCGCAACTGATCAAATATGAAACAAAAGGGACTCCTCGAAAGAGGAGTCTTTTTTTCATCCAACAAACCACAGACCCGCCTACCCACCGATCCACCGACCCTCCTACCCACCGATCCACCGACACGCCTACACACCGATCCATCGACCCGCCTACACACCGATCCACCGATCCACTAAATCCACCTACCACGCCAATTCCGAAGCAGCAACCATTCGAAAGCCACTCATCTGCCGTTCGCTCTCTAGGGAGCTCACGGGGCCCGTCTGCTGATCAGGCTCGCCCTATAGCTGGCTTTGCCGGCTCCCCAAAGGCCGGCAGCCAGCGCGGCCTGCTCAGGACGACCCGGCGGGGGCATCTTCCTGCTGAATCGCGTGACTGTTGCGCCGGGGAAAAAGTGCGAGCGGCTCTTAAGTGCAGTTCAAATAACTCTTGTCCCAAAAAAAGGCAAACCGTTTGAAAGCAGGGACAAATGTCTCAGGGGTGATGATCATTACGCTTTTCTGAGACATTACATAGAGTTTTGTCTCAGAGAATAATTAATTCTTTTTTTTTGAGACAGAAAGCCCATGATCGCCATGAAAAACGGTCTGTTCGTCTCATAAAAAATGAAACGTGCACATAACTGAGACGTTCGTCTCTGTAATCACTATCTTTCACAAAAAGTGAGACAAGCAAAAAATGCGGGTTATCTTGGCAGCAACATCTTCGATATCATTTGCCTCAAGAGAGCAACATCTCGGAGATCACTCTCGAAAGACAATGTGATCTCATTGTGCCGGACTTTTTTGACCGGGAAGTTCGTACAGCTCCGAATTGTGATAATCATTCAGGCGTTTCAAGGAGTTATCCGGGTACTTATCTATATCGAATGCGCCCAAGTGTTCATGGATCGTGATCCCTCCGCTGAGATTAGGGATCTTGAAATCAGCAAAGTACGAATCACGAAAGAGTTTGTCGCCATACGAACTGTTTCCAATGTTGACAAGATCGTCATATCGATAGGGAATCCCCAGGCTCTCCAATGTGCTGCCGATGAATGCTTCTGATTTTGAGCGGACAGCTATGCCTCCTGAAGTAAGATATCTCAGGTTCTCCTTATGGAATGGGTTAGGAGAGTATGGCTGATCTATCCACTCGTTCTGTTCCTTTGAAAAAATGATCTTGCACAGATCGAGCCCGGCTTCAGAATAGCGATGAAGTTTATTATGTATCCGATTTTCATATGTAATGTAATCGATACTGTTCAGCACTCTGCTCAATCTGCAGCAGTTGGATTCTGCCTGCCTCAGTCTTAATTCAAGATAGTCGCGCCTTGCAATTTGGTGGATCCGGGATATGTCTTCAGTGATACTGACTTCTTGATCATCCGTCAGTGTAGTTATACCGAAATAGTATTTGTTTCTTTCTGGTTTTGCATGGATACGAAGACGTCCTTCCTCAATAAGTGACATCTCCATTTTCAGCGAAGCTATTTCTTCGCGATCTGCGTTCAGTCGTTCTTTGATGTAGACAGATGCCGTTCTCAGGAAACCAATCTTTGTCATGCCCGAAGGCTTAACGATAGTGTCCCTCGCTGTTCGTACATGTGCGGTTTTATCCATATGTTATCGGTCCTTTCTTTCGTTAAGTGTAAGCAAAGAGCAATGTCAATATTTTCCAACAGTATACATTGGAAATATTATCCAGTCAACCGACACCCGTCAAACACCGACCCCGTAACCAAGTCGGCCAATCTCCGGAAAACACCCAAACGTGGATCATCCATGATCCACGCAGCCAGCCGTTATCCTGCATCCGCACAAAGACAGGATAACGGAAGACAAGCGTCAGCGCGTCAGGGGAGACCCGTCATCTTAAAACAAAGCAACCGCCTCAAGGCAACAAAAAAGCCCCTGTCTTTTCAGACAGAGGCCTCGTTTCATATTTCCGGACTAGAACTTCAGCATCTTGATCTTGCGGTCTTCGAATGTCGCGAAATACCTGAACCCGTGTCCTGTCAGTATCTCCCTCGCGCGGTCGAAATGATCCGCCAGGTCCTCGGGCTTGTGTGCATCCGAGCCCATCGTCACGATCTCTCCGCCCATCTCGCGGTACATCGTCAGGATCTCGGACGAAGCGTGCGTGCGCTCGCCCATGCCGTATCTGAAGCTCGAAGTATTCAGCTCGATCCCCTTGCCGTCCTCGATGACCATCTTCAGTATCGCCTCGACGATGTCCATGCAGTTCGAGTAGTCGAGCTCGAAGGGGACATATCTGTCGACGACGTTGAAGTGGCCGACTATGTCATAGTTCTTGTAAGCCTTCAGGCAGTTGTACATATGCGTATAGAAATCTGGCAGGACCTTCTTTTCTTCCATCTTCGAGTAGTCCGCCGTATAGAGGTCGTAGCCGCAGAAGCAGTGGAACGATCCGATCAGGAAGTCGTACGGGAAAGCGTTCGCGGCCGCGAGAGCCTTCTCCATCGTCGGCGTCTCGTCGAGAGCGCCTTCCTGCAGACCTATCTCGAGGCCCTTGACGATCTTGATCTTTCCGGCGTATTCCGCCTGCTTCTCAGTAAGCATCTTGTGATACTCCGGGAAATCCGGAATGAAATCGTATTCGGGATCCGGGTAATCCGGGTCGTAGTGGTCGGTGATCGCGAGCTCGCAGATCCCTTTGGCAATAGCCCCCTGTATCATGGAGTCTACCGGCGCTTCGGAGTCCTCCGAAAAACATGTGTGAGTATGATAGTCGTAATACATATTGTCTCTCCGTTCCTATTCCTATTCTCTTCGGGAAATAAGTATATCCCAAGATGGGGCGCGTTGCAAACTTCCGGCGCTGCGGAAATTCGATCCACAATCACAGATCCTAATGGTGTACAATATTGAGGGTGTCGCTTAGGCGATGCATAGTCAGTAAGCAGAAAGCAAAACGGCATCCGCCCTGAGGCGGAAGAAACGGAAGGAATAGATACGATGGATAACACGAACGGCGCTCCGAAAAAAAGCGCCCTGATAATGGAGGGCGGAGCCATGAGAGGCATGTTCACATGCGGCGTCATCGATGTGTTCATGGAGAATGGGATAGACTTCGACGGAGCCTGCGGCATATCCGCGGGAGCCGTTTTCGGCTGCAATATCAAATCGCACCAGATAGGAAGAGCGATCAGATACAACAAGAAATATTCGAAGGACCCGAGATACTGCAGTTTCAGGTCGCTTATAAAAACCGGCGATCTCTACGGAGCCGAGTTCTGCTACGAGACTCTCCCGAACGAGCTCGACCCCTTCGACACGAAAACGTTCGAGGAAAACCCGATGGAATTCTACGTCGGCGCGACTGATGTGAACACCGGAAAGATCGTATTCTACAAATGCACGGACGGCGGCCCGCACGACATCGAGTGGATGAGGGCTTCTGCGTCTATGCCGCTCGTATCGGGCATCGTGAAGATCGACGGCTACGAACTCCTTGACGGCGGGATCTCGTGCCCCGTGCCTTACAAACACATGGAGAAGATGGGCTACGAAAAGAACGTCATCGTCCTGACGCAGCCCGCCGACTACGTCAAACCGAAGAGCCACATCGCGCCGCTCATGAGAGTGGCGCTCAGGAAATATCCGAAGGTCGCAGAGCGCGTCAGGATCAGGCACATCCTCTACAACCGCCAGATGGAAGACATCAGAAGGCGCGAAGAGCAGGGCGCGTCTCTGATCATCAGACCCGAAGAGAGCCTCGGCGTCGGCAGGACCGAAAAGGACCCGGCAGAGCTCGAGCGCGTCTATCAGATGGGCAGGAGGGAAGCCGAAAAGCGTCTTGAGGACGTGAGGGCGTTCCTCGCCGAATAAGCAGAAAAGCTACCAGTTGCGGAGCCGTCTCATGTACCTGATAGTCATCAGCAGGAACAGGAGCGAGAAGCCAAGAAGGATCGCAAGATCCTGCCAGATATCGCCGAATCCCGCCCCGCGAAGGATGACCTTCTGAAGACCGTCAGCCGTGTAATAGAGCGGCATGAAGTGACCTGCTATATCCCAGCCGCGGGACAGTGAGAATATGCCGCAGAGGAAGACCTGCGGGATCACCACGATGGGGATGAACTGCACCATCTGGAACTCGCTGTTCGCGAGGCTGGATATCAGTATGCCCATGCTGAGGGCGCACACCGCAGTCAGCATATTGAAGAGCAGGACGTACCAGATGCTTCCCGCGACCTCGATATCCAGAACATATATGACGAACAGCGTCACCAGCACGGTCTGGATAAGGGCCAGAACGCTGAAGCCCGCCACATATCCGAAGACGATCTCGTGCCTGCGGATCGGAGTGGACAGCAGCTTCTCGAGCGTGCCCGACGTCCTCTCAGTCAGGAAGTTGATCCCGGCTATGAGGAACACAAAGAAGAATACTATGAAGCCGATGAGGGCAGCACCGTAAGAATCGAATACGTTGCTGTCTTCTTTTCCGTAGATATATGTGCGCTCGATATCCGGCTCGTCCATATCCACCTTGAACGGGAGATCAGCAAGCGCATCCTCGCGCCGGACAGCGATCTCATCCTGGATGGCCTTCATGACAGCCGAGCTGACTTTGGCCGCGTCGCCGGAATTCGTCGCGTCGATCAGGAGATGTATGTCCTTAAGATCGTCAGATACGATGACGCCGCATACCGCTTCCTGATCTATTACCGCCTCCTTGACAGAGTCGGAGTAGGAAGCCGCGTCGCTCTTTCCGTCACGCCACTTTTTCCCATTCACATCTATCAGCCGGAGCGACAGCTCGTCCTGGTCTTCGAGGTACTGCACTACAGATGCCGGAGCTTCCCCGATCACTACGTTGTATGTCGCGCCCGTGCCGCTCAGGACGAAGTAGAGCAGTGAAAGGATGAGAAGGGGTGCGAACAGAACGAGGGCCATAGTGCGGCGGTCGTGTCTGAGCTGTGAGAGTATGCGTTTAGTAAGCGCTCTTGTCCTCATTTTTCCTCCTCCTTTCTGCCGAATGCGATGAAGGCTTCTTCGAACGATGCCGTGCCCGCCCGCTCTATCAGATTCAGAGCAGAACCTATGGCAAGCACCTCTCCGTCACGCATCATGGCGAGGGTGTCGCACTTTTCGGCCTCGTCCATGACGTGGGTCGTGATCAGTATCGTTGTGCCTTCTCCCGCGAGGGCGCGAAGTTCGTTCCAGATGTCTTGTCTAAGGACAGGGTCGATGCCGACAGTGGGTTCGTCGAGGATCAGAAGGTCCGGCCTGTGGATCAGAGCCGTCGCAAGAGACAGGCGCTGCTGCATGCCGCCCGAGTACTGGTCGACCCTTTTGCCAAGGTCCTCTGTCAGATCCACGAGGGCAGCGACGCGTTCGATACCTTCGCGAAGGGCCGCGCCCTTCATTCCGTACATGCTTCCGAAGAAGGCGAGGTTCTCGCGTCCTGAGAGCGTTGGGTAGAGTGCCGCCGCCTGGGCCATGTAGCCAAGATGCGAGACCGCATCCTTCGACGGCATCTTCTGCCCGAAGAGTTCGACGGATCCGCCGTCCGCGCGCAGGATGCCGCAGGCGATCTTCACGAGGGTCGTCTTGCCGCAGCCCGATGGACCGATGAGACCGAAGATCTGCCCCTCGGGGACGGTCAGGCTCACGTCGCGGAGCGCCTCTTTCTTTCCATATTTCTTATAGAGATGATCGATGCGTATAGCGTCCAATTCGTTTCTCCTTTTCTGTATCTGAAAATGCGGTATAATGCTAATAGATATATGTCTATTAGAAGTATAGCATGGAGCAGGGCGGGGATATGCGTCACTTTCCTTCAAAGTGTCTATTATTCCCCCGGAGGAGGATCCCATGAACGACAGTAAAAGCAAAGAAAACGATGTCCGCTACAAAGCGGCAGAGGAGAAGATAAGGTCCGCCTTCTACGAACTCCTGCGGGAGGAAGGCTTCCAGAAGGTGACCGTGCGCATGATCGTAGAGCGGGCGGGCATCAACCGCAGCACGTTCTATTTGCACTACCAGGACAAATACGATCTCCTGGAGTCGATCGAAGAGGAACTCTCCGGCGGCATAGCCGGAATGGCGATGAAGATGGTTCCGGACGGCTTCGACGCTGCGGCCATACTGCCGCTCTCAAAAGAGATCATTCGCTGGGTGTGGGAGAACAGGGATTGGTTCTCGGTGCTCGACGGGCCGAACGGCGACCCGGGCTTCCTGCCGCGCCACGCCGAAAGGATGCGCGCTCTGATGTACAGCAAGGCTGTCATGACAGTCGAAGAGGAGTATATAGAAGCGGTGATGATCGGCATGGTGCTCCAGTTCCTAAGGACCTGGATACGCAGGGACTTCGCAGAATCGCCGGAAGAGCTGCAGGCGCTGATAATGAAGACGGCGATGGGCGTGACGCATCGCATAGGCAGCATCGTCTGATTATGGTAAAATATGATCATGGAAACAAACAGACAGACACATGAATTCGGACCGTTCGCAAGAGAGGACTCGAAGGTGCTCGTTCTCGGGAGCTTCCCGTCGGTGAAGAGCCGCGAGCAGGGGTTCTACTACGGGCATCCGCAGAACAGGTTCTGGCGCCTGATGGCGATCCTGTTTGAAGGCGGCGGTCATATCGATGGAGTAAGCAACCAGGCCGTCCCGAAAACGAAGGCAGAAAAGCAGGCCTTCGCGGAAAGGCACCACATCGCCCTCTGGGACGTTATCGCAAGCTGCGATATAAAGGGCTCCTCTGACAGCAGCATCAGGAACGCTGAGGTCAACGACCTCGGACTGATCGTTCCGGAAACGAAGATCGAAAAGATCCTCGTCAACGGAGGCCTGGCGTGGAAACTCTTCGAAAAGAAGATGCTGCCCCGCGCGGAAGAGCTGGGAATAAAAAGGGAAAACTGCATCAAGATGCCGTCGACCTCGCCCGCGAACGCGCAGTGGACGATGCCGCGCCTGGTAGAAGCATGGGGAGAGGCGCTCGGTCTTGGGCACAAGCCGCGCCGGATCTGACAACGGTGCTGGAATGACCGATAATGAACGAAAGGAAGAAGCAAAGTGAACGAAGCATATGAGAATATAATCACGAGAAGGAGCATCAGGAAATACAAACCCGACATGGTCGAGGCGGAACTGATAGACAAGGTCGTCGCGGCGGGGCTGTGCGCTCCGTCCG
>CAMKAM010000051.1 GCA_946410475.1 uncultured Bacillota bacterium | reverse complement strand
TACTTCAGCAAGCTTCTGAGCGCCTGTGAATGTAACGTTGCCGTCTTTGTCTACGTTGTCCTTGTAGTCGATGTTGACTGCGCAGTCGCCCATAGCGATCGTGCGGAGGTTCTCATCGCCGCCCTCACGGTTGAGGATGAAGCAGGAGCTTACGAGGTGAGCACCCGGCTTTGTCTTAACGAGCTGGAGAGCCGGACGGATCGTGTCTGCTGTGGAGTATGTAGCTCCGCCGAGCAGGCAGTCAGCAAGACCCATCTTGACGAGCATCGTTCCGAAGTAGTTGCCCTGCAGGAGGCACTCTTTGCACTCTTCCGGAGTCATCTTGCCCTTACGAAGCTCTACCATTGTGTCGACCATTTCGTCCATCTTGTCATATGTCTCAGGATCCATGATCTGTGCGCCTTCGATGTTGAAGCCGCCTTTTTCAGCAGCAGCCTTTACTTCGTCGACGTTGCCTACGAGGATGACGCCCATCAGACCTTCAGCGAGAAGCTTTTCTGTTGCTTCCTGGATACGAGCGTCTGTACCCTCTGTGAATACGATAGTTCTGGGATTTGACTTTACTTTTTCGATAAGTTTGTTAAACAACTTGGTTCCCTCCATTTCGTGAAACTGCATTAATTATTGTCATTGTGCGTGCGATCCCATTGGAATCGCCTAACTATTTTACCACATTGCAGGGGATAGTGCATAAGAAATTAACTGAGTAAGCGAATAATTGCTGTGTTTTTAAATCGCGGCGCCGTGTCGTTTTCGGATAATTCAAAAAACATATTGTCTGAATAGGCGGAACTCTGTATATTCAAAGTCAGAAAGAGTATGTGCATTAAGCGAAAACTGTTGGGCAGTAAGCGAATAGCTGCCGGACGCAGGATCAGTGAAAAGAAGGGTAAGGAATATGGCGAAAAAGAAAATGGATAAGAAGCTACAGGGCCCCGCACCGCCGAAGCGGCCGGGATTCGACGACTGCTTCAGCTATGAGATAACAGACGACTGCCTGATGTGCGGGGCATGCGCGAAGAAATGTCCGGTGGACGCGATCTCTCCGGGTGACGGAAAGTATGTGGTCGATCCGGATCTCTGCATCGACTGCGGAACGTGCGGTGTGATATGCCCCGTTGGAGCGGCGGTCCGTCCATCGACGAAAAGAGATACGATAGCGATAGAGGATATCGACAAAAGCAAGCTGGTATTCAACCCCGGCTGCGCCGTATGCATATACAAGCCGGACGTTCCGGGAAGGCTGCTCGATATCATCAGGGAGCATTTCGGCGATGCGGAAATGGATCTGACCTGCTGCCATCACGATCCCCATCTTGAGGAGGGGACGACGATCATCAACAACTGCGCCGGCTGCGACAGAAGGTTCAGATCGCTCTACATCGGCGTAGACACGATAACGATCTGGGAGGTCCTGGACAGCATCGAGGATCTTGAGCTTCCGGACCACAGCGGGCTTACCGTATCGGTCCACGACTCCTGCGGATTCAGACACAAGCCGCAGGTCCACGAAGCGGTGAGGAGCTTGCTCCGCAAGATGAACATAGAGATCGTGGAAGCAGAGCACAGCGGAACGACCTCGATCTGCTGCGGCGACAACTTTTACGGACACGTTCCGAACGACGTGGTCGAAAAGCGGATCAAGATGCGGGCGGACCAGTTCCCGTGCGAAGACGTGGTCGTCTACTGCATCGGCTGCGTAAGGTCGATGACATCGGGCGGAAAGATCCCGCACTATCTGCCGGATCTCGTCCTCGGCAGGGAAGCTGAACCCATGCCCGATACCCTCGATGAATACCACGGAAAGATAATGTGCTACAGCGATGAGCACTGACCGGGAAGCGGGAGCTGACCGGGAACATATCTGAAAATGAAATATGAAAGGAGAAATACTAATGAAACTGCAGGTAATAGGAAGCGACCTTTGTCCGGATACGATCGATGCGCTCGAAAAACTGGATGCGAAAGGCGCTGAGTACGATTTTCTGAACATCATGGCGAGTACGGCCAATCTCGCTGAGTTCCTCAGGATCAGGGACAACGATGAGAATTATATCCCCGTAAAGGAAAGAGGCGGCATAGGCATACCGTACTTCATCTTTGAAGATGGAACGAAGACGCTCGATACGGATGAAGCAATAGCAAAACTCTGATAAAGGGTTTAGAATGGTGGTAACGGAAAAGCAGGAGGGAAAAGAGACATGAAGAAGAAAACCGTTATTATGATTCTGGTGCTCACGATGAGCCTGCTTACTGCCGCCCCGGCCTTTGCGGCCGATTCAAGCGAAGGCGCGCAGACAGATGGCGCGCAGGCGGCCGGCACAGAACAGCAGGCCGGCGCTACGGAGCAGGAAGCGGCAGACGCAGGATACAAGACATATTCGAAATACATCCGCGGGGCGGTAGTGACGAAGACGGCGACTATCTACGAAAAGGCGACAAGCAGATCGGCGGCCGTGAAGAAGCTGAAGTTCGGCGGCAAGATGGTCATCCTCAAGGGGAACGGCAAGTGGTACAAGGTCAGGATCAAGGAGCTTTACGGATACGTGCCGCAGAGCAAGGTCGTCAGATACAACAAGACGAAAAAGCACATCGCTCTCACCTTCGATGACGGCCCGAGCGCAGCGTCCACGAAGACGGTGCTGAAGGCGCTCAAGAAGAACAAGTGCCGTGCGACGTTCTTCGTTCTTGGAAGCTGCATCAACAAGAATACGAAAAAAATCATAAAGCAGGAATACGAACTCGGCTGCGAGATAGGAAACCATTCGTACAGCCACCCGAAGCTGAGCGGAATGTCCCTCGGCGCTGTGAAGAGCCAGCTTTCGAGAACGGACAGGAAGGTCAAAGCCATCACCGGCAAAAAGCCGACAGTGTGCCGCGCGCCTTACGGTGCTTACAACAAGACGGTCCTGAAAGCCATGGCAAGGCCGAACATCTTCTGGTCCGACGACACTCTCGACTGGAAGCACAGGAACACTTCAAGGCTGATCAGAGTCGTCAGGAGCGGCGCGCGCGACGGAGACATCGTCCTGATGCACGACATACACAAGACTACGACAGCTGCAGTAAGCAGCATATGCAAGAACCTCAAGAAGAAAAAGTTCGAGATGGTGACGGTGACGGAGCTCGCCGCGATCAGGGGAAAAACAATCAGCAAAGGGCATACATATAACAGATTCTGATCTGTGAAAAGAAAGAAAATCTAGGAGGGCAGCAGACGGAAAAAGGCCGGCGCTCTCCTTTTTCGTGTGCGTTGTATTTTCGTGTACGTAAATATCAGTAAATTGTGTGATTTTCCTTGTATTAGCAGGCTTTGTAGAATATAATGGACAAAATATTTACAGTATTAGAGTATATAAGTACTCTTTTTTGCGGCAGGCGCCCTTTAATGCTTTAAAGCATTGATGCGAGCGCGGGCGCAACGCAGAAGCCGGACGCGCAGCTGCAAAGTGAAAAGGAAGGAAATCAACATGCTTACTCCGAGAGTCAAAAGAATCAGAGAAAAATACTTCGACACGATCCCTCAGATCACTTCCGAGAGACTCGTTCTCGAAACGGAGGCTTACAAGAAATTCGCAGGCGACGCTGTGCCCATCTTCAGGGCCAAGGTCGTCGACTACATAATGGAGCGCATGACGACGCTGATCATGGAAGACGAGCTGATCGTCGGAACGGCGACGAACGCTTACAGAGGCGCGAACCTGCATCCGGAGTTCCAGTCGAGCTCGTGGTACATCAGCGACATCGACGACTTCCAGACGAGACCGAAGGATCCGTACTACATCTCGCCTGAGGACAGGGAGATCATCCTCGAGACTCTGAAGTACTGGGAAGGAAAGTCCATGGAGGACCTTTCGGACAGCATCATGCCGGAGCATATCAAAGAGCTTGAAAGCGACGATATCCTCTGCGTCGGACTCGAGAACGGAGTGTCCGGCGAGACGACGTGCGACCACGAGAAGATCCTCGCGGTCGGCATGAGGGGATACATCGAAGAGTGCCAGGCCAACATCGACGCCACCCTCCCGCAGACGAGGGAAGATCAGGAGAAGGTCGACTTCTGGAAGGCATGCATCATCCAGGCCGAGGCCCTGATCAAGTATGCTCACCGCATGGCTGAGGAAGCTGAAAGACAGGCGGCTGAGTGCAGCGATGAAAAGCGCAGGCAGGAGCTGCTTACTATAGCGGAAAACTGCAGGGTCGTCCCTGAGAACCCGCCCGAGACATACATGCAGGCGCTCCAGTCGGTATGGTTCGCTCACGTGTACTTCCACATCGAGGTCTGCACGACGGCGTGCGGCTTCGGAAGGTTCGACCAGTACATGTGGCCGTACTACAAAAAAGATGTAATAGATGAAAAGAACATAACGAGAGAAGAAGCCCTCGAGATGACAGAGTGCCTCTATCTCAAGTCATGTGAAGTATATGAAGTAAGAGACAACTGGTACGCGACTGCCTTCGCGGGATATCCGATGTGGCAGACGCTTATGGTCGGCGGACAGACGAGGGACGGAAAGGATGCGACGAATGATCTGTCGTATCTCGCTCTCGAAGCTGCGGACGAACTGAAGACGAAGCAGCCGGTAATGGCGCTGAGGGTCTGGGAAGAGACTCCTGAGGAACTGATCCGCTTCGGCTGCAAAATGATACAGGACGGCCAGGCGAACCCGGGATTCTTCAACGATGAGACCGCGATGCAGATGAGCATCGGCAAGGGCGGCACTCTCGAGGAAGCAAGAGACTGGACGATCGTAGGATGCATCCAGGCTGCTCCGGGAGGCGGCTGCGCTGACGGATCGCCTGACGCGGGCTACGTCAACATGGGCAAGATGGTCGAGTTCGTCCTGCACAACGGAGTCGATCCGAGAACAGGAAAACTGATGGGACTCGAGACAGGAGATCCGAGAGAGTTTAGGGATATAGAAGAGTTCAAGGACGCTCTGAAGAAGCAGATCATCCACCACTATGATCTCATCAGGGTCGGCTACAATCTGATGCAGTCGAACCACATGAACAGATATCCGGTGATATTCGCTTCCATGGTCACGAAGGGCTGCGTCGAGAGCGGCAAGTCGGTCCAGCACGGCGGAGCGAAGTATTCGACATGCGGCATGTACGTCACGGGCGCTGCGAACCTCGCGGACTGCATCGCGGCCATCGACACATGCGTATTCAAAGATAAAGACCTTACGATGGATGAGTTGATCAAGGCGTGTGATACGAACTTTGAGGGCCAGGAGAGACTGAGGCAGCTCCTCCTGAACAAGCCGCCGAAATTCGGGAACAACGATCCGTACGTGGACGGCATCTACAGAGAGATGATGCATTACGTCGCTGAGAACGTACAGAGCTGGCCGGACGCAAGAGGCGGACACTACGCTTTCGGTATCGACTCTCAGACGATGAACGTTCCTCACGGTGAGGTCACGGGTGCGCTTCCTGACGGAAGACTCGCGGGAGAGCCGCTTTGCGACGCTTCCTCGCCGATGATGGGAAGAGATACAGAAGGCCCGACATCGACGGTCAAGTCGGTAGCCGCTATAGACCAGCCGATCCTCCAGGAGGGAGCGCTGTTCAATCTGCGTTTCGATCCGAAGGGCATACAGGGCGAGAAGGGACTCGACATCGTAGAAGGCGTCATCAAGACGTTCTTCAAGGACGGCGGCGAGCACATCCAGATAAACGTAGTGGATAACGAGACGCTCATGAAGGCTCAGCAGACACCTGAGAACTATCGCGATCTGATGGTAAGAGTCGCGGGGTACATGGCTTACTTCACAGAGCTCGACAAGGGCGCGCAGGATGCGATCATCTACAGGACTGCGCACCTTTCGAACGCCGAGTAAGCAGACAGCATCACAGACAAGACGGGACGATTGGTTTTGAGTAAAGATATTGCCGACAATAATAATACAGACGCTGCGGAAAACACGGTGCTCGTGGGAAGCATACAGAAGTTCTCGACAGAGGACGGCCCGGGGATAAGGACGACGGTGTTCTTCAAGGGCTGCCCGCTGGCGTGCAGATGGTGCCACAATCCGGAGATGATAGACCCGGATCAGCAGCTGATCTTCACGAAGAGCAAGTGCATCGGATGCGGACACTGCATCGGGCTATGCCCGAACGGCGCCATATCCGCGGATCCTGAAGAGGGGATAGTCATCGACAGAGACAGGTGCGGAGTGTGCCTCAGGTGCGCTTCGGAGTGCTGGGCGGGAGCCCTCAGACCTGTCGCCCGTGAGATGACGGTCGAGGAGATCATAGAGAAGGTGGCGCAGGACAAGGAGTTCTATGAGAGCACCGGCGGAGGCATCACTCTTTCAGGAGGGGAGATACTCACGCACGGGACGTTCATCGGAGAATTGATAGATGCTGCGGCAGAGCGCGGTATCGATGTGTGCCTGGATACATGCGGGCACTGGGACGCTGAGCTTCTCATGTCACTTGCGAAAAGACCGAACGTCACAGACGTGCTGTACGATCTCAAGTCGCCTGACGACGATATACATAAGGAATATACAGGGGTCGGTAATTCACTGATCCTCAGCAATATGAAGAAACTCGCGGATGACCCCGTGACTGCTCCGAAGCTGAACATAAGGATGCCGCTGGTGGCGGGAGTCACGGATACGGACGAGCAGATCCGTAAGGCGGGAGAGCTGTTCGCGGACTTTGGGATAAGGAAGGCGACGCTGCTTCCGTATCATGATCTTGGAAGAAGCAAGAAAAGAAATATCGGAGGCGAGCAGGAACTGTTCGAAGCACCGTCAGAGGACAGGATCGAGGAGATAGCTGCTTTCCTGGAAGACGCATCGGGCGTCAGCATAGAAGTGCTCGGACGGGTATAGCCGGGCGCGGAGAGACAGTTTATTCTTATTCGTTATTATATTCATATCACGGACTTCGGTCCGGAAAGACTGTCGGGCCAAATGCCTGACGGAAAGAAAGGAAGAAAAAGGGGAAATGGACGGAACTAATTTAGGCATCATCACTTTGTTGCCGGTGATCAGCTTTCTGGTCTTTGCTCTGGTGACGAAGAAATGTATCAGTGCCCTCCTGTTCTCGGGAGTCATCGGATACATCATCTACTACAAGACCGGTTTCCTGCAGCCGACGCTCGATGCGCTGATCGACGCGACGACTGACTGGGACAACAACTGGATCGTAGTCATCTGTCTGCTGTTCGGCTGCCTGGTGCAGCTGCTCAGAGAATCGAAAGGAGCGATGGCGATAGGCGAACTTGCGCGAAAGTACGTCAAATCGCAGAAGCAGGTAATGATGCTCACATGGCTCTGCGGAATCATCATATTCGTAGACGACTATCTGAGCATTCTCGTTACAGCGAACACGATCCTTCCGGTATCTGATGAGAAGAAGACTCCGCGTGAGATGCTCTGCTACATCATCAATACCACATCGGCGCCGGTATGCGTTATCATCCCGGTATCCGCGTGGGTAGTATACTTCTCGGGCATTTTCGGCGAGCAGGCTGAGACGAAGGCGATCGCGGCAACAGGTACAGGCGTTTACTATCACGTAATGCCGTACTTCTTCTACGCGTTCCTTTGCGTCATATTCGTACCGCTGGTCATCATGGGTATCGTTCCGAAACTGGGCGGTATCAAGAAGGCTTATGAGAGAGTCGAAAAGACTGGTATGCTCTGGCCTGAGTCCAGTAACATGATGAACATCGAGCAGCACGAAGAGGCTATGGGCGCGATCACTGATACAGACGTGAAAGAAGAAAAAGAGATCAAGCCGCATCTGTGGGCATTCATCCTTCCGATGGCGGTCGTCATAGGGATGACGCTGTGGAAAGACGATATCCTCTGGGGCGTCACATTCGGCATCATCACATGCTTCATCCTTTTCGTTCCGACGAAGATGATGACTTTCGGCAAGTTCTGCGATTGCTGCTACAACGGTCTGGTAGACATGCTGTTCATAGCCGCCGTATTGATAGTATCTCTGTTCTACAGAGCATCGATGGACCTCATCGGAATGCCGAACTACGTTATCGAAGCTGTAGGCCCGATGATGAGCGCTGCGCTGCTTCCGGCTATCGCGTTCGTGGCGATCGGACTCCTCTGCTTCGCTACATCGAACATCTGGAGCATACCGGCTGTAACAGTGCCTATCGTGGCTCCGCTGGCAGTTTCCGTTGGAGCTTCGCTGCCGCTGACTCTGGGCGCGGTCATCTCCGCTGCTGTATTCGGAGCTCAGGCCTGCTTCTACTCCGACGTAACACTGCTGTCCGCTTCGGCTTGTAAGATATCCAACCTCGACTACGCTGTCGCTCAGCTGCCGTACATCGGTATCGTAGCAGCGATATCGTTCGTGGGATATGTCGCGGCAGGATTCATAATGATCTAGTAAGCGGGTCCGTTTTTAGTAAGCGTGATCGAACGCAGCTATTAAACCGAATCGAACAAAAGGAACTCTCCGGAAACGGAGAGTTCTGTTTTGCATTGTGGCAGGTTGCGGGGAAGGAATGAAAAAGGGACTTGGCAGTCCCGCGTTTCATGGTTTGGCCGTTTGAGCGGCGATTGGTTGGAAGTTATTGTTTGCTTATTTCATATGCTTCACCTCACATGCATTTGTTTACCCTCTGTGGATTTTATCCTGTTTCCCGTAGCCCACTTCTTTTATGACCTTTCCATATATGTGAGATTGTACATAAAAAACCCCGTTCCTGATTTTTATCCTCTTCCTGTAGCCCACTTTTTTTATGACCTTACCATATATGTGAGATTGTACATAAAAAAACCCGTTCCTGATTTTTATCCTCTTCCCGTAGCCCACTTCTTTTATGACCTTTTCATATATGTGAGATTGTACATAAAAAAACCCCGTTCCTGATTTTTATCCTCTTCCCGTAGCCTGTTTTTTTTATGACCTTTTCATATATGTGAGATTGTACATAAAAAAACCCGTTCCTGATT
>CAMKAM010000050.1 GCA_946410475.1 uncultured Bacillota bacterium | reverse complement strand
TCCTGCCGCGAAGTTCGGCATCTCGAATACGCCCATCGGTCCGTTCCATACGACCGTCTTCGCCTGCTCGATGATGGCGGTGTAGATCTTTCTCGTCTCAGCGCCTATATCCATTCCCATCATGTCAGCCGGGATAGCATCAGCAGCTACCATAGCGGAATCGGCTTCGTTATTGAACTCTGTAGCAACGACTGTGTCTACCGGGATCTCTAGATCTACGCCCTTCTCTTCAGCCTTCTTCATCAGATCCGCAGCAAGCTCTATGCCCTCTTCATCGAGGATCGATGTTCCGATCTCATAGCCCTTTGCCTTGAAGAATGTATAAGCCATTCCTCCGCCGATGAGCAGCGTGTCTACCTTGTCCAGAAGGTTCTCGATGACCTTGATCTTGTCCGACACCTTCGATCCGCCCATGATGGCGACGAACGGTCTTTCCGGATCGTTGACGGCATCGCCCAGGAATGTCAGTTCCTTCTCGATAAGGAATCCCGATACGGCCGGCATGTAGGAAGCAACTCCCGCTGTCGAGCAGTGAGCTCTGTGAGCCGTACCGAAAGCATCGTTTACGAACAGTTCGCCCAGAGAAGCGAGTTCGCCCGTGAACGGCTCTTCGTTGTTTGTCTCTTCCTTGCGGTATCTTGTATTCTCAAGAAGAACTACGTCTCCGTCCTGCATCGCGTCGACAGCCGCCTTGACGCTGTCATCTACCACGACGTCCGACTGAGCGAACTTCACTTCGCTGCAGAGCAGCTCGGAAAGTCTTTCAGCAACAGGAGCAAGTGTGAACTCCGGCTTGGGCTCGCCCTTAGGTCTTCCCATGTGGCTCATGAGGATGACCTTCGCTCCGTTATCCTTGAGATACTGAATAGTAGGCAGGGCGGCGCGGATACGGATATCGTCCGTTATCTTTCCGTCCTGCATAGGTACATTGAAGTCGCATCTTACCAGCGTCTTCTTTCCTTTTACATCTACATCCTTGACTGTTTTTTTCATTTTTAACCCTCTTTTGAAAAGACAGCCCGGCATGCCGAAAGTTCTGGCCTGCCGGGCACGCTAATGATCAACTCAGATTATTTGCGTCAGTGAACGCTTACTTGGCATCTACCGAAGCCATGTGCTTAGCCAGCATCAGGAGCTTGCTCGAGTAGCCGAATTCGTTGTCATAGTAAGCAACGAGCTTGAAGAGGTGGTCGCTCAGCTGGATGCCCTGACGAGCGTCGAATATCGATGTGCACGGATCGCCGAGGAAGTCGATCGATGTTACTTCGTCATCTACATATTCGAGGATGCCCTTCAGTTCACCTTCCGAAGCAGCCTTCATTGCAGCGCAGATCTCTTCGAGAGTCGTAGCCTTCTCTGTCTCGACGTTCAGGTCTACGAGAGAAACGTCAGCAGCCGGGATACGATAGGAGATACCTGTCATCTTGCCCTGCAGCTCAGGGATAACGAGACCTACTGCCTTAGCAGCGCCTGTTGTCGACGGGATGATGTTGCCGTATACGCTTCTTCCTGTTCTCCAGTCTTTCTCGGACTTGGAGTCAACTACCTTCTGCTTCGATGTCGAAGCGTGGATCGTAGCCATCAGGCCCTGCTTGATGCCCCAGTTGTCGAAGACGACCTTGGACAGCGGAGCCAGGCAGTTCGTTGTGCAGGAAGCGTTCGATACTACATCGATGTCGCTTGTGTATGTGTCGTGGTTGACGCCCATTACGAATGTCGGTGTGTCGTCTTTAGCCGGAGCCGAAAGGATGACCTTCTTTGCGCCGCCCTTGAAGTGGCCCTGTGCCTTCTCTGTCGTCAGGAAAGCGCCTGTCGACTCGATGATGTACTCAGCGCCGCACTCCGACCACGGAATATCCTCGAGGTTGTCCTCGCTGAAAACTCTAACTTTCTTTCCGCCTATGACGAGACCTTCGTCATAAATATCCAGCTCAGCCGGGAATCTTCCGAATGTGGAGTCATACTTGAGCATGTACTTCATGTACTCAAGATTAGCCTTTCTCTTGTTGATCGCACAGATCTCGATCTCAGGATCGTTCATTGCCGCACGAAGAACAGTTCTGCTAATTCTTCCGAACCCGCTAAGACCAACTTTTACACCCATTTTTTTTGCCTCCTTGTTTTTCAAAAAAATATCGCTAGTTATAATTCATCGGATATTGCCGGAACACCTTCTCCTTACACATGCGCATCAGCCGAAAAAAATCTGCCCAGTTATACTCATCCTCTCATAGACGAGGAAGAGCAGTCACAGGCAGCTGTAACGATTTTTCGGTTCTTTGTTTTGCATATTCTGTATCCCGGGTTCATCCATTTGTTTCGTTCCCTATTATTATATAACTGTACGGTTTATTATTCAACCCGTGTTTAGTTGAATGTCTTTTATTTTAAGGGCACAGTAAGCCGCTTTTTTCGCCGCTTCCTTCAGCGCTCTCTCCGTGTCTGAAGCGGCTTACTCGAGTCCCGGAAAGCCCTGCTGGCGAAGCGCCTCGAACAGTATGATGTTCACCGAATTCGCCAGATTGAATGAACGCAGCCTCGTGTCCTCGCTCATAGGTATCCTTATGGCCCTGTCCTTCCGCTCCTCTATGAACTCGCGGTCGAGCCCCTTCGTCTCACAGCCGAACAGTATCATGTCGCCGTCTTTGTACTCGGGCTCCGTATACATCATGCCTCCCTTAGTGGTCGCAAGGAACATCCTCCGTCCCTGCTTCACTTCGTATTCTTCGAGGAACTCCTCGAGACTCTCATGGACGAACAGCCTGACATAGGGCCAGTAGTCCAGCCCCGCCCTCTTCAGGCTCCTGTCATCTATACTGAATCCGAGCGGCTTCACCAGATGCAGACACGTCCCCGTCGCCGCGCATGTCCTTGCGACATTGCCCGTGTTCGGGGGGATCTCCGGATTCACCATCACTATATGCATCGCCATATCATTCGTCCTTTCTGTTCCTTTATTCTTTCAGCCTACTACTTGATCCATGTAACTGTCCGCACCAGCGATTCACTATTATATCACACCTACTCTTCGTTGGATCTTTCACCGCAATTATTCTATAAACAGATTGAGGTGAAAAGCTGTGGGCAGGAGCATGCCAGTTTTGTATGATCTGGCGTAATCATAAACAAAAATCGTTTTTTCAGTAAATCTACATCGATTATTTGTTGGAAACTTCACCGCTATTTCCGGATTTCGGGATTGCGGTGATAAGATGCAGGGTTTTCATTTATCGAATTTTACCTGACGACCGATAAGCATCTTCGTCAGCGCACCACCACAACAAAAGAGACCCCGCGCAGGGGTCTCTATCACATGAACAGTTGGTTAGATTGTTCTTATCTTGCTTTGTAAGCCTCGATGCCGAGTCTGAGGAGTTCCATAGCTCTTCTGATGTCGTCCTGGCAGAGAACGTAAGCGATACGGATCTCGTTCAGGCCCTTGCCCGGTGTTGCATAGAATCCTGCAGCCGGTGTGAACATCATGGACTCGCCGTTGTCTTCGAACTCTTCGAGCATGAAGATCAGGAGGTCTTCAGCGCTTTCGACCGGAAGCTTGATCGTCATGTAGAAAGCTCCGCCCGGCTTCTGGCAAACGACACCCGGGATCTTCATCAGTTCTTCGTAAGCAACGTTCCTTCTTGCTTCGTACTCGTCTCTGACGCCTTCGATATAGGAAGCCGGCAGTTTGTAGAGTTCCGTAGCTCCGATCATCTCAAGTGTCGGAACGCACAGTCTTCCCATAGCGATCTTCATTACAGCCGCCTGGAATTCCGGATTTCTTGAAAGCAGGATACCTACACGGCCGCCGCATGTCGAATATCTCTTGGAGATGGAGTCGATGATGAGGACTCTGTCTTTGAGATCTTCGAGCATCGAGAACGATGTCGGTTTTACTCCGTCGAATACGAATTCTCTGTATACTTCGTCGGCTACGATCCACAGATCGTGCTTCTTTGCGAACTCACCTACGACCTTCATCTCGTCCAGAGTCATGACTCTTCCTGTCGGGTTGCCCGGTGTGATGCAGACGATAGCCTTCGTGTTCGGTGTAACAGCAGCCTCGAGCTGAGCTTCAGTAGCCCACTCGTATCCGTTGTCCGGGCTCGTCTGGACCGGAACTACGTTGCCGCCGCTCTGTGTTACGAATGTGTGATAGTTTGTATAGTACGGCTCCGGAATGAGAACGTCGTCGCCGTCGTTGATCGTCGTGCAGAACGCCATGCTCAGAGCTTCCGATCCTCCGTTCGTTACGAGGATGTCGTTTCTTTCGAGTTCAACATCATATCTCTTGAAATAGTCAATGATAGCATCCTGAAGATTCTTGTCACCGCCGGACTCTGCATATCCGATAGTCGGTGATTCATACTTCTTTATCGCTTCAAGATAGCAATCCGGCGTCTCGATATCCGGGTTTCCGATGTTGAGGTGATAAATCTTTTTGCCTGCGTCTTCTGCAGCGATAGCGATCGGGTTGAACTTTCTGATCGGGGAACCCTGCATTTTCTGTACTCTGTCTGATAACTGCATTTCTACCTCCTTGATAATAAAAAACGGAGTCGCTCATAACGACCGCACCATTGCATGCGGCTATGAGTCGGCTCTTTCCTTTTTACCTGAGAGCATTACCCCTTCGGTGCCCGCGTAAGCGGATCTCTCGAGAGTCTCCGTCCGGATACATGTCCTTTTACCTGAGAGCTTTTCCCCTTCGGTACCGTCGCCGGATTCTCCATGCACCATCGCCCGGAACTATTCTTCTTTACGGAGTAGATTTTATTCGCTCGTTATTAAATTGTCAACCTGATTTAATATGATTTGTTCAATTATTATGCATTTCTGTTTTTGACAAGACAAATGAGCGATAATGCGTTATAATTCATTTCTATAATTCACAATTTCTTTTTTCATTATAATAAAGGAAAGTACTAACTGACACCACACAGCAAGGGAGACATCTATGAAAACTGTAACACTGGGACTTCTCGGTTTCGGGACCGTCGGCGGCGGCGCTTACGAAGCACTGAAAATGACAGAAGAACAATTCACGAAAAAGCTCGGCATCAAGCTCGAGGTCAAAAAGATACTCGTGAACACACTCAAGAAAAAACGCAGAGAGGACATCGATCCTTCGGTGTTCACTACGAATGCTAAAGATATAATCGCCGACCCCGATATCGATATCGTAGCTGAGGCAATGGGCGGAATCGAGCCTGCAACGGCTTACATGCTCGAAGCGATGCGCTACGGCAAACACGTCGTCACAGCAAACAAGGCAGCGGTCGCGCACAACTATGAGATCCTTACGAAGACGGCAGAGAGATACGGCGTTTTCTTCAGGATGGAAGCCTGCGTTGCGGGCGGCATACCGATCCTGAACGCCATCACTCAGGTCCTGCAGGCCAACAAATTCGAAGAGGTCCTCGGCATCCTCAACGGAACGACGAACTACATCCTCACACAGATGACGCAGTTCGGCCTCCCCTATGAGGAAGTCCTGAAGGACGCTCAGGAGAAGGGCTTCGCCGAGGCTGATCCGACGGACGACGTCGAAGGCATAGATGTCGCGAACAAGCTGTCGATACTGATGGCTCTTTCGTTCGGCAAATACGTACATCCGACGAAGATCCCCAGAGAAGGCATCACCGGCGTCACGATGGAAGATATCGAAAAAGCAAAGGCCGAAGGAAAGACGATCAAACTGATCGCTTCTGCGGTTGACAACAACGGTGAATTAGAATACAGTGTAAAACCGATAGCGCTCCCCAACGAGCATCCGCTTGCGTCTGTCAGCAATGAATACAACGCCGTATTCATCAAGGGCAACGCCGTAGGAGAGCTCATGTTCCAGGGCAAGGGCGCAGGAGCATTGCCGACCGGAAGCGCGTTCGGCGGAGATATACTCAATATCATGGCTTTGAGCGGAGGAAAAATATTATGAGTTTGATGCAGCAGTGGCAAGACCTCACAGAGAACCAGACAGAGGCAACGATCAAATCGTTCTGGAAGGAATACTGCGAGGCAGAGATGAAGATCTATTCGGATATCCTTTCAAGAACAGAATCGAAGGACGGCGAGCTGAAAGGAAGCCTGTCCGGAAACTTCGGTGAACTGAAAGACAAGTTCGGAGTCGACCCCGTGATATTCATGGGATTCATCGACGGCGTGCAGTCGTCGTTGGCCGAGCAGAAGGACATCGATCTTGACAGCATAGACGAGAGCAGCGATATCGACCTCGACATAGATATGAAAAAGCTCTACTTCAACATGCTGAAGGCTGACGCGCAGCACCTGTACAGCCTCGAGGGATGGGACGACATCCTCACAGAGGACGAGCGCAAGCAGATCACGAAAGACTTCCGCCGCTCCGGAACAGTCGTAAAGGGCAAGAAGATCGGAAGAAACGACCCGTGCCCGTGCGGCAGCGGCAAAAAATACAAGCACTGCTGCGGACGCAACGCCTAAGACGGTCGCGAGTTAAACAACGCGTATAGTAAGCAAAAAGCAAGCGGATCCCAAGATCAGATCCGCTTTTTCATTCCTGTGATCATTAATAGGGCTCCCCGGTCAAAGACCCCTCTTCAGACAGTCCGCCTCTGCCACGCATCTTTCGCACTCGGGCTTCCTCGCGTGACAGCAGTATCTGCCGTGGAATATAAGAGAGTGATGGGCCTCCGTCCACCTGTCTTCAGGAAGCGTCTTTTTCAGCTGTTCCTCAGTCTTCTCGACATTGTCCGCTCGCACGAGCCCCATGCGGTTGCTTACTCTGAACACATGAGTGTCTACAGCTATCCTCTGATGACCAAATCCTACAGACATCACTACATTAGCAGTTTTGCGTCCTACTCCGGGCAGCTTCACCAGAAGATCGTCGTCCTCCGGCACTTCGCCGCTGAACTTTTCGACTATCATCTCCGCCTGGTCGATGATCCTCTTCGACTTCGTCTTGTAGAGACCTATCGTCCTGATGATCTCAGCCACGTCCTCCTGATCGGCCGCTGCCATCGCGGCAGGATCCGGATACTTTTCGAACAGGGCCGGGGTCACCTTGTTGACGCTCACGTCCGTGGTCTGCGCAGACAACGTGACCGCAACGAGGAGTTGGTACACATTGACGTGATCGAGGGCGCACTGCGCTTCGGGATACTCCTTCCTCAAAGCGTCAAGTATCCTGACTGCCCTCTCCTTTTTATCCTTTACGGTCTCTCTGGCCATCGTCTTTTCCCTCCGCAGATCCGATTTCATTCTTCCGGAACAATAATATCAAATATCGAACAGGATATCCATCATATCGTGTTGACGCTCGACGCTTTTCGGGTGTATTATTTTAAAGGTTAAGCCCGCGTAAGCAGACTTGGCCCTCTATATGAAATTATTGCAGGTTTTATTGTGGGAGAAATCAAAATGAGCAAAGAACGCAGGATCATTCAGGTGGATGAGCGCGTGCCTCTCGGAAAGGGCATACCGCTTAGTATCCAACACACATTCGCGATGTTCAGTGCTTCCGTGCTGGTACCGTGGTTATTCGGTATCAACCCCGCCATCGTATTACTGATGAACGGTATCGGAACACTGATTTTTATTTTCGTAACAAAGGGAAGATCGCCGGCTTACCTCGGATCGAGCTTCGCCTTCCTGTCGCCGACATTCCTGCTGCTCGGTAAAGAGCAGTTCGGCTATCAATACGCCCTCGGCGGTTTCGTCGTGACAGGTCTGATATTCATAGCGGTCGCTATACTGATCAAATTCGTCGGCACCGACTGGATCGACATACTGATCCCGCCCGCTGCTATGGGCCCGATCGTAGCCCTGATAGGACTCGAGCTCGCAGGCTCTGCGGCAAGCAACGGCGGCATCCTTCCTGATGAGAACGGCAGCTTTGCGAACATCGATCCGAAGGTCGTCGTAGTATTCCTCGTGACGCTGCTCCTCGCAGTATTCGGTCAGGTCCTCTTCAGAGGATTCGCTGCCGCTATCGCCATCCTCATCGCGATCATCGCGGGATATATCGTATCGCTGGCATTCGGTCTGGTCGACTTCAGCGGTATAGGCGAAGCAAGCATATTCGCAGTGCCGAACTTCATGTTCCCGAAATTCAGCCTGCAGGCTATATTGATAATAATCCCGGCCTCGCTCGTAGTCATCTCCGAGCACATCGGCCACCAGGTCGTAACGAGTGAGATCGTAGGACGCGACCTCCTCAAAGACCCGGGTCTCCACAGATCGCTGATCTCGGATGGTATCTCGACTACGCTCTCCGGTCTTTGCGGTTCAGTACCGACGACGACATACGGCGAGAACATCGGCGTAATGGCCGTCACAAGAGTATACAGCGTATGGGTCATCGGCGGAGCAGCCTGCTTCTCGATCCTGCTCGCATGGTTCGGCAAAGCATCGGCTCTCATCCAGTCGATACCGGCTCCCGTCATGGGAGGAGTAAGCTTCCTCCTCTACGGAATGATCGCAGCATCCGGCCTCAGACTCCTCGTAGACGGAAGAGTCAACTACGCGAAGGCAAGGAACCTTGCGATGTCGTCGGTAGTATTCGTAACAGGTCTTTCCGGCGCCGCCATCAAGATCGGCGAAGTACAGCTGAAAGGAATGTGCCTGGCTACGCTCGTCGGCATAGCTATGGGCATCTGCTTCTACATCATCGACAAATTCCACATCGCAAACGACGAAGACGAACCCGATACGATCGACTGATCGAAACAAACAACTGACTGATCCATTACATATTGTAATGTGCATTATTGCAAAAGAAGGCCGGAGCATCCCGCTCCGGTCTTCTTTTTCACATCTCTCGTCATCCGGCGATCAGCAGATCGGGCACAGGCAGTCGATACATATCAGCGCCTGCAGAGCCTGGCAGAACGGGTCCTGATTTCCGTACCCCTGCCCGTAAGCCTGCTGCTGGTACATCTGCCCCGGACGTCTCATCTGCATCCTG
>CAMKAM010000049.1 GCA_946410475.1 uncultured Bacillota bacterium | reverse complement strand
CCGTACAGACAGCAGTATGGTGAGGTCATCGGTTCCGTCGCATCCGGTCTTGCTATCGCCGGCGTTCTTTATCTTCTGAACGCTGCATGGGGATTCGGCAGCCAGGAACTTCCGGCTCCTCAGGCAACACTGATGAAGATGGTCATCGAAGGCGTAATGGATGCCAACCTCCCGTGGGGACTGGTATTCGTAGGAGCGTTCTTCGCTATCGTTATCGAGATCCTGAATATCCCGGCAATGCCTGTTGCGATCGGTCTTTATCTGCCGATCCACCTGTCCGCCGGACTTATGGCAGGCGGCCTTGTAAGACTGTTCCTGGATAAGAAAAAGTTCGACAATGAAGCGGACCGTGAGAAGGTCATCAGCAGCGGCGTCATCTATTCGTCGGGCATGATCGCAGGCGAAGGTCTTGTCGGCATCCTGCTGGCGGCTCTTGCCATCATTCCGGTCGGAAGCTCCACTCTCGGCGAGGTCATCGACATTTCTGGTTCGTTCAGCATCGGTCAGATCGGCGGACTCGTAGCGTTCGCTCTTCTGCTGCTTTCGATCCTCAAGTTCTCGCTGTGGAACAAGCACGCATATACAAAGAAAGATGAAAAGAAATAAAAAAAGCGAAAACTACCTGGACAGGATCCCCCGCATCAAGGGGGATCTTGACTGGGAAGTCAACGACGGCACAGTGACCGTCCACCAGAAAAACAAAGGTATCTACGCGAAGATAGCGCAGAAGTTCTTCTCCAGCCCAGAGACGAGCCACATCAGGCTCGAGGGTCAGGGAAGCTACGTCTGGCAGTGCATAGACGGAGAAAGCAGCATCTATGAAATAGGAGAGAAGGTCGAAAAGAAGTTCGGCAAAGAAGCTGAGCCTCTTTACGAAAGGCTGAGCCAGTTCATGGAGACGCTGAGCCGCGTAGGCTATATTGAATTCGCGCATCCGCGCAAGGGAAAGTAAGCGGGGGCGAATAAGCGGAACGCAGCATCTGCTGCGGTTTTACTGTATAATAACGGAGAGAGACAAATGAGTCAGACGATGGTCATAGTGATCGGGATCATCCTGTTCGCGCTGGCGACGATGCTTCTGTATGTTATAGGATTGAAAAGAAAGATGAATGAGGAGAAGCGTCTTAACGATATGCTTCTCAACAACAGCGCGCGCCGGGTCCTTGATTATCTAAAGGATCACGACTGCGTTACGAAGAACGAGATCGGATATATCATACAGGATGTCAGGGCAAAGGAGTTCCATTCAAAGAAGACGGCCATCATCAGTGATGGAAAGGCCTTTCAGGATGAGCTGCTGAGATTCATGCTTGAAAAAGGCTACATTTGTAAAGAAAACAAAAAGGGCAGGAGGGTCTATGTACTGCCCGATAATGAGAAAAGGGATGAATGACGATGGAAGACATGGAGAAAAAGGTGTTTGACTACTTCGAGGAGATGTCACAGATCCCGCGCGGTTCGGGAAACACCGATGAGATCACAAAATATATCGTGAAGTTCGCTGAAGACCGCGGCCTTTGGTGCAGCGTCGACGATGCGAATAACATAATCATCAAAAAGCCTGCAGCGCCCGGATATGAGAATGCTGATCCGGTGATCCTGCAGGGCCATACGGACATGGTATGCGAAAAGACGGCTGAGTGCACCAAGGACATGACCAAAGAAGGTCTGGACCTCGTTACAGACGGTGACTGGATGTCGGCTGAGGGAACGACTCTTGGAGCTGATGACGGCATAGCTGTAGCGATGGCACTCGCAGTCCTCGATTCTAAAGAGCTCGGCCACCCGGCCCTCGAGTGCATCTTCACTTCGGACGAAGAGATCGGCATGATAGGCGCAAGAGCGCTCGATCTTTCGAACGTTACAGCCAGAAAGATGATCAACGTCGACTCCGAGGAGGAAGGCATATTCACAGTAAGCTGCGCAGGCGGCACGAACGCCGTAGCAAGCATTCCGACAGGATACGCTGAGGCCGGAAAGGATGAGGCTGTGATCGACATAACGATCGACGGTCTTACAGGCGGCCACTCCGGCATCATGATCATCAAGGAGAGGGCGAACTCGAACGAACTGATGGGACGCGTCCTCGCTGAGATATCGAAGAAGCCTGACGTAAGGATCGCTCTCGTAGAAGGCGGAAAGGTCGGAAACGTTATCTGCAAGAAGACGGAAGCGAAAGCCGCTGTCAACAAGGCTGAAATCGATCAGATCAGGGACGAGATCGCTGCATTCGAAGAAGTGCTCAGGCACGAATTCGCGGCGACGGATCCGGACATGAAGATCACGGTCAGCGAAGACGGCGCACAGGACGTGAAGATCATGGACAAAGAAAGCTCCGCACGCATCATTACATGGCTGATGACGGCTCCCAACGGTATTCAGCATATGAGCGCTGCTGCCGAAGGAGAGGTCGAGACGAGCCTGAACCTTGGCGCAGTCAACACTGAAGACGGAGTTGTAAAATTCATATATGCGATCAGAAGCTCTTCAGCGAGCCGCAAGCACATGCTGATGGACAGACTCGAGCTTCTTGCGAAAGTCCTCGGAGGATCGGTCAGCTTCGACGGAGATTATCCGGGCTGGGAATACCTTGCAGATTCCGCTCTGCGTGAGACAGCTGTCAAGGTGTTCAAAGAGCAGTACGGACATGACCCCGAAGTCCTGGGCATCCACGCAGGACTGGAGTGCGGCCTCATAGCAGAGAAGATCGGAGAGGGCTTCGATGCTATCTCGATCGGACCCGATCTGATGGATGTCCACACACCGGACGAGAAGATGTCGATCTCTTCGGCGAAGAGGACTTTCAAACTGGTATGCGGAATACTTGAGGCATGTAAATAGCAAGTAACATAAGAAGGCGGTATCCCTGAGGATGCCGCCTTTTTTGCTTATGAGAGCCTTGACGCGAGGCAAGGCGTGTGTGCTTACTCTGAACGGTGAAAGGTCCAAGTTGGAGCATGCAGGGATCACAATGTCGCTCCTGCTGCTGATGAGAGGGTACGAAGTCACTCTCTTCGAGGCTCACGATGATATCGGAGGCGTGCTCCGTTACGGTATCCCGCCCTTCCGTCTGCCCAGAGATCTTCTGGAGCTGTACAAGAATATCATGTTCAAGCTGGGCATGCGCTTCAGGCCGAACACGAGCATAGGCGACAGCATCCTTCCGGAGGATCTGTTCAAGGATGGATATAAGGCGGTATTCGTTGCCACGGGAACGGGAAGACCGAAGAGGCTGGGCATCCCGGGAGAAACTCTCGGCAACGTCCACTTTGCGATAGACTATCTGAAATCACCTGAGACATTCAGGCTCGGAAAGAGAGTAGCCATCGTCGGCGCGGGAAATGTCGCGATCGATGCGGCGCGTACTGCGATTAGAAGAGAGCACTCGCGTGTCACGATACTTCATTTCATGGGCGCGGAGGACATGACTGCGAACCAGGATGAGATAGAGATGGCCGAGATCGACGGCGTCGAGTTCCTCCACTATACTCAGGCGGCGCAGATCATGGAAGATGCTGTCCGCTGCGTAAAGGTTAGCAGGATCGAAAACGAAGATGGAACCGTATCATTTGAAGAGGACCACACAGAATACTTTGATGTGCCGACCGATTCCGTGATCCTGGCGATAGGACAGGGCCCGGGCGCCGACCTTCAGGCGGGGTCCATACAGGTGACGCAGAAGGGACTTTTGGAGGTCAACGAGTGGGGCGAGACGAGCATCGACGGCGTTTTTGCGGCAGGCGATATAGTAAGCGGACCAAAAACAGTCGTAGAGGCGGTCGCTTTCACAAAGAAGGTGTTCCGGCGCATGGATGAATACATGAAAGCAAAGGACGCATAGGAAAGTCCTGAGATTTTTATCAGAGAATTGATATGCCCCGTTTCTGTAAATATGCGGGGCATTTTGCTATAATCATGAATATGAACAAGGTGAAAATGATGAAAACGATAATTATCAACGGCAGCCCGAGGAAGAACGGGAACTGCGCGAAAGTGTCGGAGCTGTTCGCCGCCGCATTGGAAAAGGAAGGAATAGAAACTGAGACCCTGCAGATCGGCAGCATGGATATCAGCGGCTGCAGGGGGTGCTGGGCATGCGCGAAGGCCGGAAGATGCGTACAAGGCGATGCGGCCTTCCATGAGGCGGCAGAGAAAATATATGAAGCAGACGGTCTCTTCATAGCAGCTCCGGTGTATTATGATTCTATGCCCGGCCGGCTGAAGTCGTTCCTCGACAGACTGTTCTTCCAGGACCGCGGAGGCGGGGGTCTCAGGAGAAAGGTCGGCGCGGCGTGCTCTGTCCAGAGACGGACAGGCGGCGTAGCGCTGCTCGATGACATATATCATTTCATGATCTGTGCGGGCATGATAATAGCGCCTTCGGAGGGTGAGAGCATGGTCTTCGGACTTGAGCCGGGCGAAGTCATGGCCGATCAGGAAGGCCTGGATATACTTGAAGGCACCGCGAGGAACATGGCGTGGCTGATGAAGATGATGGAAACGACGAAAGAGATGCTTCCGCCGCCCGAGCTGAAGAAACGCGCGCAAACGAACTTCATAAGACAGGGAGATCTTTGTGATGATGAAAGGTAGAATGAGATATGGCCTTGCGGCTGCCGTGCTGCTTGCGGCTGTGATGACGACAGGATGCGGAGGCATCGATGATGCGGGAAGTTCCAATGCGAATGCGGTCGGGGCTGAATATCAGATCGCAAAAGTCGAGAAGGCAGGATCGGTTCGCGACATAGATTGGGAGAGTGTTGAGAAGATCCCGATCGACCGGGTGATGTGGGCGCCGGATGCAGGCATCAGGGCAAATCTCTTCAAATGCGGTAACAAGACCGTGCACAGGCACTATATTTCATGGAAAAGAGTCAATACAGCGCAGCCGAACTTCCACGTGACGGAGGCATTCGGCACCATGTCGTTTGAACAGTAGGGTATATGAGCAATATTACTAAAAGGATAACGATAGGAATAACGGCCCACGTCGATGCGGGCAAGACGACGCTGTCGGAATCGATCCTCTATCTGACCGGAGAGCTGAAAAAGCCCGGACGGGTGGACCACGGGGACGCCTTCCTTGATGATGCTTCGATCGAGAGGGAGCGCGGCATCACGGTATTCTCGCAGCAGGCGCACTTCAGGATCGGCGAAGCTACTGAGGTGACGCTGATCGACACTCCGGGACACGTCGATTTTTCGGCGGAGACGGAGCGCGCTTTTTCCGTGCTCGACTATGCGCTTCTCGTAGTAAGCGCGCCGGAGGGGATCCGGCCTCACACCAAGGCGCTTTACAGGATGCTGAGAAAAAAGGGCATCCCGGTCTTCGTGTTCGTGAACAAGATGGACATCTCGATCAAGACGAGGGATGTGCTGATAGAAGAGATAGCCGAAGACCTTTGCGAAGAAGCTGTCGATTTCGGTCACGCAGCAGAAAGGTCGGAGAAGTTCATAGACAATGTGACGCTCCGTTCAGCTGAGCTCGCGGAGGCCGTGCTCGAGAATATGAGTGATGATGCCGCAGACGCAGAGGGCGGAAGCATCCTCACCGACGGGCAGATCGCAGAAGCCGTCAGCGCAGGTGAGATCGTGCCCGTGATGTTCGGGTCGGCGCTGAGGAATGAGGGCGTGGAAGAGCAGCTTGACGTCCTTGGAAGATACACTAAAGAATCTGAGTACAAAGAGGCTTTCGGAGCGAAAGTCTACAAGACCATGACCGCAAGGGACGGCGAGAAGCTCTGCTTCATCAAGATCACCGGAGGAGAGCTTCGCGTGAGGGACCGCGTCATCATAAAGGAAGCATCAGCGGAAGACGCAGGTATGCAGGCGGATGCGGGCTCGCAGGGTCAGGCGGAAGTGCGCGAGGCGAAGGTCAACCAGATAAGGTTCTACTCGGGCGGCCGCTACGAAGCTGCAGATTCGGCCGGGCCGGGAGCGGTCTGCGCGGTGACGGGCCTCGGAAGGCTTATCCCGGGAAGCGCTCTTGGGGATGAAGAGCCTGATGCTGCTTACTCATCGGAGCCGTTCATGAGCTACACGGTCGAGGCTCCACCGGAAAAGAACATACACGAGGTGATGGACGACATGCAGGTGCTGTCGGCCGAAGACCCCGCCCTCCACGTTTCGTGGAGCGAAGACGGCTCGGCCGTACAGATCAGGATCATGGGTCAGGTGCAGCGCGAGATCCTTCAGTCCGTGATCAGGGAGCGCTTCGGCTACGAAGTCAGCTTCACGCAGGGGCGTGTCCTGTACCTCGAAACGATAGACGGAGTATATGAAGGCGTCGGACATTTCGAGCCGCTGCGACACTACGCCGAGGTGCATCTGATCATCGAGCCTGCTGAGCGCGGTAGCGGGATCTTGGCAGTAAGCGAAGTGTCCGAAGACGACCTCGATCTCAACTGGCAGAGGCTGATCATGACGCACCTTCTGGAAAGGGCTCATGCGGGAGTCCTCACGGGATCTCCGCTTACTGACGTAAAGATCAGCATCGCCGCGGGAAGGGCGCACGCCAAGCACACCGTGGGCGGCGACTTCAGAGAGGCGACTTACCGCGCGATCAGAAGCGCCATGATGCAGGCGCGGCGGGACGGAAAAGCTGTACTGCTCGAGCCGTGGTGCGAATACGAGATCGAGCTTCCGGCCGGAAGCGTCGGCAGGGCGCTGACTGATATCAAGCAGATGGGCGGCGTGAACGACGGCCTTGAGCAGAAGGGCGAGAACGCTGTAATAAGCGGAAAGGCTCCGTCGGCGGAGATCGCGCAGTACCAGCAGACGCTTACAGGATACACATCGGGCGCCGGACGGCTGCAGATAACCCAGTGCGGCTACGACGTCTGCCACGATGCGGCGGCCGTAATAGAAGAGAAGGGCTACGATCCGGAGCGCGACACGGAGAACCCCGCGGATTCGGTCTTCGTCAACCACAAGGGCAGCGACATCGTAAGGTGGGACGAAGTCACGGAGCACATGCATATCCAGGGAGTTCTTGAAAAGAGGCGGCGCGCCGGTGAAGCGGAGGCGGAAGCTGAAGCGGGAGCGGCTCAGGGCGGCGCGGCCATGTTCGGCAGGAGCAGGATGGATGTGCGCGAAGAAGCGGAGCAAAAGGCCGCCTATGACAAGGAGCTCAGGCGCATATTCGAAAGGACGTACGGCCCCGCCAGGGAAAAGCACCATATAGAAAAGAAGGAAAAAGTTTTCGGTAGAAATGACGGTCTCAGCGAAGAGGAGATCGCGAGGAATGCCGCGAGGGGCGAGGAGATACGCTCGAGACATGAGAGCAGGGCGGCCGCGAAGGCTGAACGGTCCGATGAGGAGCCTCTTCTCGTGATCGTGGACGGATACAACCTGATCTTCGCTGACGAAGAACTGAAGGAACTTGCCGCCCGCGATATCGGATCGGCAAGAGATGATCTTGTCGAAAGACTGGTGAACTACGCCGGATATACAGGGACTGAACTGAGAGTAGTGTTCGATGCTTACAAGGTCGTCCCCGGCGACGGCAGCACGGAAGACTATGACAGCATAAGCGTGATCTACACGGCGGCGAACGAGCCCGCGGACATCAGGATCGGGCGCATGGTCGGCGAAGAAAAGGGAAGGCGGATCTACACGGTGTCGTCGGACGAGCTCGTCCAGCAGGACGCTTGGACGAAGGGAGCGATGAGGATATCCTCAAGTGAATTCATTGAGATGCTCGTGCAGGCGGAGGAAGAGATACGCGAGCGTTTGAAAAATATCTGAAAATCGCAAAAGAGCTTTGTCTTTTCCCGCCATACATATTACAATTTATGCAGGTAATTGATATAATCCCATAGGCGGAGAACAGACCCGCCTTATGAAAAAATAAAAGGAAGCAGGAGAAAAGGAAGACTATGCCAAGAAGAATCACAGACGAACAGGAACTGCTGGACTTCATTAACGGACGTCCCAGCAAAAAGAAGAAAATGACGATAACGATCATAGTGCTGGCTCTGGTCGCCGCATTCGTGATATTCATAGGTGTGAAGATGCACGAAGCGTCGGTGTTCAGCCACAATATGGAGGCTGCAGCAGAGGCGCTTGAAGCGAAGAATTATCAGGAAGCTGTCGATCTGTACAACTCGGTCGTTGAAGAGAACGGAAAGAACGCCGAACTCTTCGAGGGCAGGGGCGATGCCTACTACGGCCTTGGACAGTACGAGTCGGCCATAAAGGATTACCACACAGCGATCGGACTCAACAAGTCGAACGAAGAGCTGTACAAGAAGGGCGTCAAGGCCGGCCTGAAGATGGGCAAGAACAAGCAGGCGATGGTATTCATCAACGATATGAAGAAGAACATCGGCGAAGAGAAGGGTGAAGAGCTCCGCAAGGAGACTTTCGTATACCCGGCCGAAAAGGCTCTCAAGAAAAAGCTGAGGGCGCTGCAGAAGACAGCGGCTTCTACGAAGGATGCCTGGGCGAACAGGCTCCAGTCACACGTATTCTTTGATGTGGACGGCGACGGTGTCAGAGAGCTTCTGGCGGAGTTCGGAAACAATAAGGAAAGAGACAAGAAACTGACAGTCTATTCCTACAGGAAGGGCAAGGTCAAGACGATGCTCGACAGGTCGGAGTACGGCGTGGTCAGCATCAAGGCATACGACAAGAGCGGCAGCATGGAGCTCCTCAGCAGAGGCAACGGCATGGAAGAATACCGTTACTACAAGCTCAAGAGCACGGGCTATTCGAAAAAGGCCTCCAGCAAGAGGCGTTCGGCTGCAGGCGGCGCTTACTCGGACGGACAGTGGTTCTACTACAGCTCAGGCGATTACGACAGCATCAGCCAGAGCGAGTACAACAAGATAACCAAGTCCATGAAGAAGGGCAAGGCAAGAAGCACGAACAAGAGCTCCTGGAAGAGCGATCAGTAAAGAAAGCAGCGGCGATGCGCAGATTACCGGCATCGCCGTTTTTCTCTTGCAGCAGGAGCCGCAGTAAGCGGATA
>CAMKAM010000048.1 GCA_946410475.1 uncultured Bacillota bacterium | reverse complement strand
CAGGCAGCTCGAAAAGCAGGACACGATACCTGAAAGAAAGATAGACGACAAGACGACCGAGTATGACCCGGCCGCTCTGAAGGCGAAGATAGCCGCGGATGCGGAAGAGAAGGCCGCCGAAGAGAAGCGGGCTGCTGAGGAAGCAGAAAAAGCAGCTGCAGAAGAAGAAACAAAGATCGCGGTCGAAGAACAGGCAGAGGAAGCTGCAGATACAGTTGCAGAAGAAACTGAGGCAGCTGCAGAAGAAACTGCTGAGGCTGAAGAGAAAGCCGAAGAGGTCGCAGAAGAAGCAAAGGCCGAAGAGAAAACTGCTGAGGAAAAACCCGAAGAAGCTGCGCCGAAGGCCGAGGAAGAGGCCGAGAAGGGCAGCAAGGGAGGAACGGTGGCGATCGTGATACTGGCGCTCATCCTCGTGGTATTGCTCGCGCTGCTCGCACTGAAGTTCTTCGTTCCGGGATTCAGCGCGGAGAACACGGCAGTGCCGAAGGCAGTCGCAATGGACAGGGCGGAATATAGCGGTGATCTGAACGGTGTCATCCAGACGCAGCTGGACAAGAATTACGGCGAAGCGATAGAAATCATCAGATACGACAGTTCCTGGAAAGCCAAAGGCATGGATGGAACTGAGAAGATCGAGGACAATGTCTGGTACAAGGGAAAGGACGGCACGGTCCACTACGTGGACGAAGCTGTGGTCGGGACTGTGATCGCTTACGAATCGCAGAGACAGATCATGGATCAGAACGGAGACCTCAAGGTCCTCGACCTTATCAAAGACGGCACTGAGTTGAGAGCGGAGACTGAAGCGGTGATCTCGTCGTCGAATTACGAACCGATGAGAAGTCTGACTTTCGGAGAGATCAGAGAGAGCGGCGACGGTACGTTCTACGCGTGGGTCCGCGAAGAGAAGACAAAAGACACGGAAAAGATCATCACGCTCGAGGATAACGGCACAAAATTGATAGTGACCGCGGAGACGATACTCTAACTTGAAACAGGAGAAAACGTTTTGAAACTAAAACGCAGAGAGAGAAAAAGAGATAAAAGCGAAAAAGCAAAGAAGGGGCGCAGGATAGGCCTGACGGGACTGCTCATTATACTGGTGGTCCTTTTCGGCATTTTTGGAGGCCTCGTCGGGTTCATCACAGACTACTTGTGGTTCAAGGAACTCGGCTATGTAAGTGTATTCTTCAAGCAGCTTTTCACACAACTGAAAATCGGCATACCGATGTTCATAGTGCTGATGCTGCTTTCTTACATCTATTTCAAATACCTGAAAGTCAGCTACTACAAAAAGATCGAGTCGGATACGCCTGATCACAGCAAGGCTGTAAACCGGATCTCGTGGGGATTCGCCGCAGTGTTCGGTCTTATCGTGACATGGTTCGCGGTGAACTCGATCTGGTTCCAGTCGCTGCAGTTCGCGAACAGCTCGAAGTTCGATCTCAAAGATCCGCTGTTCGATCATGACATATCGTTCTATGTATTCAAACTCGACTTCATCAATTCGATAAACGATCTGGTGATACTCATCATAGTGCTGTTCATTGTGATGACGATAGTGTATTACATGATGCTGATGGGGGCGAGGCGTCCGCAGATATTCGAGGAAGCTGATGCGGGCGGTCCGGGAGCGGACTTTGATGACCGCGACGAATTTGACCGCGCTCAGGATGCTTACTCCGGCGGAAGCACATACGGAAGCAACCCATACGGCAGTGACCCGTTCCAGGGCGGAGGCTTCGGTGACATCGGTGATATATTCGGCAAGTTCGCCGGCAAGGTCAAGAGACCGCAGCAGAAAAGACCGAAGAAGGACCTCGACAGCGACAACCTGAAGAGTCTGCTTACTATAGCGTCGGGACAGCTGATCATACTCGGGATCATCCTGTTCCTGATGGTCGGCGTGCACTTCTTCCTCAAGCAGTACGAGCTGCTTTACGCTCACAGAGGAGTCGTCTACGGCGCAGGGTTCACGGATGTACATATCACGCTCTGGATATACAGGATACTGATCATCCTGTCTGTGATCGGAGCGCTTTCGGTAGTTCTTGGTGTGAAGAAGCACAAGATCAAGCTGATCGCGGCCATCCCGGTGATCATGATACTGGTCAGCTTCGCGGGATCCGGCATAGGCGCTGTAGTGCAGAACTTCGTCGTTTCACCGGACGAGATAAACAAGGAAAGCAAATACCTCGACAGAAACATCGAGTTCACCCAGCATGCTTACGGACTGGACGACGTGGAAACGAAAAAGTTCTCCGCGGAGGTCAACCTGACGAGCGAAGATATCAAGAACAACGATCCTACGATATCGAACATCAGGATCAACGACTATACGCCGACGAAAAAGTTCTACAACCAGACGCAGAGTATCAGGCAGTACTACGATTTCAGCGAGGTCGACGTCGACAGATACATGGTCAACGGAGATTACACGCAGACGTTCCTCTCGCCGCGTGAGATAGACGAGAGCAAGCTGTCTGAGACATGGCTGAACCGCCACATCAAATATACTCACGGCTACGGCATCACGATGTCGAGGGTAGACCAGATCACGGCGAGCGGTCAGCCTGATATGCTGATCAAGAACATACCGCCGGAGTCGAGCGTTGACGAGATCAAGATCGACAGACCGGAGATATACTTCGGCGAGAAGACGAACGAATATATCATCGTCAACACGAGTGAAGATGAATTCGACTATCCGGACGGAGACTCGAACAAGTACACGAAGTACGAAGGCGCGGCCGGCATCAAGCTGAACCCGCTGAACAGGGTGCTGTTCGCGCTCAGAGAGCACAGCCTGAAGATCCTCGTATCCTCGAACGTGAAGAACAACTCGAGGATAGTGATCAGAAGGAACGTCGTCGAGCGTGTCAACAAGATCATGCCGTACCTCGAGTATGACAAAGACTTCTACATGTGCACGACGGGCGGCAAGCTTTACTGGATCATAGACGCATATACTACGAGTTCGCGTTATCCGTATTCGGAGCCGTACGACTCGGATGAGTGGACGAACTATATAAGGAATTCCGTGAAGGTCGTTATAGATGCTTACAACGGCAACGTCGACTACTATGTCGTCGATGATAACGACCCGATCGCGAAGACGATGCAGAAGATATACCCGAAGCTGTTCAAGGATATGGATGAGATGCCGGAAGGCATCAAGGAACACATCCGCTATCCGAACAAGATGTTCGAGACACAGTCGAAGGTCTACAGGAGATACCACATGAACGATGTGAAGGTGTTCTACCAGAACGAGGATATGTGGGATATCTCGAATGAGATATATGGTACTGAAGAGGTATCGATGGAGCCGCATTACTATATTCTGAATCTCCCGGGCGAGAAGAAGGAAGAGTTCGTAAGCACCATCCCATACACTCCGAAGGACAAGAAGAATCTGACCGGCCTCCTGATGGCGAGGAGCGACGGCGAGCATTACGGAGAGCTCATACTCTTCAAACTGCCGAAGAGCAAGGTCACATACGGACCGATGCAGATCGAGGCGCAGATAGACCAGAGCACGGAGATCTCAAAGGAATTCTCGCTGTGGAACTCAGCCGGTTCGGATTACAGCAGAGGCAACATGTTCGTACTGCCGATAGAAGATTCGCTGCTCTATGTAGAGCCGGTATATCTGGAAGCGACGAACTCGTCGATCCCTGAGGTCAAGAGGGTCATAGTGGCTTACGATGACAAGATCGCTTACGAGCCGACTCTGGCCGAAGCTCTCGACAAACTCTTCGGCGAGGGAAGCGGAGACAAATACAGCGGAGGCGACAGCGCCGGCACAGGTAAGAGCGACGGCAAGAAGCAGGAAGAACTGACTCAGAGCGAGGTGATCCAGCGCGCGCAGAAGGCTTACGATGATGCTCAGGCGGCTCTGAAGAAGGGCGACTGGGCAGAGTACGGCAAGCAGATGGAGAATCTCGAGAAGTACCTGAACAAGCTGGAGAAATAAAGAAAAGAAGGAAGTGTGAGTAGTTATTATGGTATTGTTTGATTTCGATTTGGACAAAATGCTTTACACGATCCCTCCGGAAAAGCACGGCAAGGAGGATCTTGAAGCGATCCTGAAGGATCATCCGGAAATAAAGTTCGTCTCGATAGTCGGTATAGATATCGGCGGCCATGATACGGATGAAAAGATCCCGCTGGAACTGTTCCTGAAGGATTACGACAAACTGATGGCGCACGGAGTGCAGACTGACGGATCATCCGTAGTCCTGCCCAAGATCGCGGACCTCAACAACGCGAAGGTCGACATCATTCCCGACCCGAGCGTCAACTGGTTCATAGATCACAATCTCAAACATATCGATACGAAGACAGGGCTCCCGGTGGGAACGCTGAGGATACCGGCCTTCCTGCTGCATGATGATGTGGCGGAAGTCGGCGCGAGGGTAGTGCTGAAAAACAGCATCAATACTTTTACCTCGGCTCTGCTGAAACTGCTTAGAGAAAACCCGTACGTTTTCAACGAGCTGCCGATCGACAGCGTGGACGAGATCGACGAGCTGATCCTGACGGGCGCGACAGAGCTCGAGTTCTGGGTAAAGACTCCTGAGGATGAAGCCGACAGGATGCAGCTGCAGACGGCCCAGGGCCTTAAGGAGCAGTACTGGAAGAGGACTGTCGGAGCAGTCAGGAGCAGTCTTGAAAGGACTCTGATGATCCTCGACAAATACGGCTTCGGAGTAGAGATGGGTCACAAAGAGGTCGGAGGCGCAAAGGCGGGCATGGATGCTTCGGGCCATTACAACCACGTAATGGAGCAGCTCGAAATCGACTGGAAATATTCGGACGCTTTGCAGGCTGCCGACAATGAGAACCAGGTCAAATATGTAGTAAGAGACGTATTCCGTATGTACGGACTCGAGGTCACGTTCAATGCGAAGCCGATCGAGGGCGTAGCCGGAAACGGCGAGCATACTCATATTGGCGTAGCCGCGAAGCTGAAGGACGGCCGCATGGTCAACCTGTTCACAGCGCTCGATCCGATGAAGGACTATATGAGCCCGCTCGGTTACGGATCTCTTATGGGAATTTTGAAAAATTATGATATAATCAGTCCATTCGTCTCGTGGAACAACGACGCGTTCAACAGACTGAAGCCCGGATTCGAGGCTCCTGTCTGCGTCGTTACATCGCTCGGTCATTCCGTGACTGCACCGTCCAGGAACAGGACGATCCTCATCGGTCTGATCAGGGATATCAACGAGCCGATGGCGACGAGGTTCGAACTGAGATCGCCGAACCCGAAGAGCAATACGTACCTCGTATGCGCAAGCGCTTACATGGCGATGCTCGACGGTATCAAAGCTGTCCTCGAGGCAGGAAAGACATCGAAGGAACTCGAGGCTTCCATCTCGAAGGAATACGGCGAGGAGGACTTCTACCTCGATACGGACAGGATATACAGGAGCGAAAAGCACATATTCAACGACTATACTCAGGAGGAAAGAGACAAGTACTTCGGCGTCGCTCCGAGGACGGTATGGGAAAATATCTGCTTCTTCAACAGGCAGAACGAGCACACGAAGATATTCGAGCGCGGCGGCGTGATGAGTGATATCACGATCGACTCCTATCACGAGGCGATCATCGCTCAGTGGAGGACAGAGCTCCACGATCGTATCGTTCCGAATGTCATGGACGAGCTGAGAAAGATGAAAAAGCTCCACAGCCAGGGTGAGGGCAACGACTATGACGATATGCTCTGGAGCGAGGTCAATACCCTGAGAAAAGAGATAGGCAAGAGCACGCTCAAAGAATCGTGTCTGCTTACACAGATCACAGACGCTCTTGATTCGGAGGACTATGACAAGGCTTCGGATCTTCAGATAGAGATGCAGCAGAAGATGGAAGTACTGTCTGCGCTGTACGGAAAGTACAAGAAAAACCTGCTTTGATTATCAGGTCAGGGAAAGGATCAAGTATAAGGAGAGGCTATGTTAGACGTAAAGAGAGTAAGAGAAAATTTTGAAGAAGTAAAAGCGGCAGTCGAGAGAAGAGGTCAGGGCGACTTCGGTATCGACAACATCATCAAGTACGACAAGGAGAGAAGAGAGCTTCTCGCTGAAGTCGAGACGATGAAGAACCGTCAGAGCGTTGCGGGAAAAGACATCCCGAAGATGAAGAAGGCGGGAGAGGACACGACTGAGCTGATGGCTGAGCTGAAAGAGCTGGCCGAGAAGATCAAGGTCCTCGATAAGCAGGTAGCGGAAGCGGAAGCAAACCTCAGAGAGGCTCAGTTGAACGTTCCGAACACACCGGCTCCGGACGTACCGACAGGTGACGACGACAGCCAGAACGTAGAGGTAAGAAAGTACCTCGAGCCCACGAAGTTCGACTTCGAGCCGAAGGCTCACTGGGATCTGGGCGTAGACCTCGACATCCTCGATTTCGACAGAGCTGCAAAGCTTGCAGGAACGAGATTCACAGTATACGCAGGAGCGGCTGCGCGTCTTGAAAGATCGTGCATCAACCTCATGCTCGACATGCATACGGAGCAGCAGGGCTACACAGAGTTCCTGCCGCCGTTCATGGCAAACAGAGCTTCGATGACAGGTACAGGTCAGCTGCCGAAGTTCGAAGACGACATGTTCCATGTACCGGCTAAGGACTTCTTCCTCATCCCGACGGCAGAAGTACCTCTGACGAACTACTATGCGAACGAGATCCTGCCGCAGGAAAAGCTTCCGATGTATCTGACGGCTTACACACCGTGCTTCCGTAAAGAAGCCGGTTCGGCCGGACGTGACACGAGAGGTCTGGTAAGACAGCACCAGTTCCAGAAGGTAGAGATGGTAAAACTCGTCGAGCCGGAAGGTTCATATGACGAGCTCGAGACGCTTACAGACAACGCTGAGGACATCCTCAAGGCGCTCGGACTGCCGTACAGAGTAGTCACACTCTGCTCCGGAGACCTCGGATTCTCCGCAAGCAAGACATACGACATCGAAGTATGGATGCCGAGTTACGGCCGTTACGTTGAGATCTCCTCGTGCAGTAACTTCGAGGACTATCAGGCTCGCCGTATGAATCTGAGATATCGTCCGTCGGACGGTGGCAAACCGAGATTCGTCCACACACTGAACGGATCCGGCCTCGCAGTAGGAAGAACAGTTGCGGCCATCATGGAAAACTATCAGCAGGAAGACGGAACGATCCTCGTACCGGAAGCTCTGCAGAAGTACATGAACTGCGAGAGGATCGTACCCAGAGACTAAAAGAGACTGATGAAGGAATATTTAAAAAAACATGCAGAAAGTGCCCCGGTATCGTTTCATATGCCGGGGCACAAAGGCAGCCGGCTGTACCGTGAGTTCGGATACGACAGTTTTCTGGACGGGTTCCTCGACTGGGACATAACGGAGATACCGGGGGCTGACGACCTGTTTGAAGCAAGCGGGATAATAGACGGCGTTCAGAAGAGATACGCCGCTCTTTTTGATGTAGAAAAAACCTATCTAATGGTCAACGGGACCAGCGGAGCACTGATAGCATCGATACTTTCGTGCGTTCCGGAAGGCGGGAAGATGATAATAGGGACGAATTCGCACCGCGCTGTCCTGAACGGGCTCAGCCTTGCGGGCGCGCAGCCTGTTTTTGTAGCCCCGGAAAAACTGTGGGACGGCGATGTCGAGGGCGCTATCGCGCCTGCGCCGGATGGATGCGGCGGAGCTGAAGGGGACGGTGAAGAGCCGACAGGTTCTATGGATCGGCCGTTCCGCTCTGTCAAAGAAGCGATAGACGCGAACCCCGATGCTGCGGCTGTCCTGGTAACATCGCCTAATTACTATGGTATAGTAAGCGACATCGAAAAGATCGCGCAGCTGACTCACGATGCAGGAATGATACTGATAGTCGATCAGGCTCACGGCGCGCATCTTGCCTTTTTTGAGAAATACGCTGGCGGGTCTACTGGTGATGTTGTGACCGGTGATGGAGCGCACGTTGACGGCGCGCCCGGTGGCAATACGCACAGCAGACTGGTCCCTGCGGAGAAGCTGGGGGCGGATATCGTTACATGCAGCGTGCACAAGACGCTTGCTTCTATGACGCAGAGCGCAGTGCTCCATATCTGCAGCAGCGCTCCGGAAGGCAGGATCGATACGGAAGTGATAGAAGAAAAACTGAAAATGATCGAGAGCTCCAGCCCGTCATATATCCTGATGACGAGCCTTGAGATCAACGCTGATCTGATAGAAAAGCATGGCAGTGAGCTGTTCCGGAGATGGGACAGGGGACTGGACCTTTTCTATGAAAGGGCGGCCCAGGTCCCGGGTCTTGAAACGCTCTACGGAGATATCGATGATCATATCGACCGCAGCAAGATAGTGATCAGGATGAGGCGCGGCGCAGATGTACCGGACGAGCCTGTTGGAACGGATGGGCCGAAGGGGCCGGATGAGGATTGGATCGCGGCAGAAGATCTGGAAGCGCTCCTGATGGAAAAGGGGATATTCTGCGAGAAGAAGAATGGCCGGGCGCTGGTCTGCCTCAGCGGCATCGGCAATACGATAGAAGACTATACTGCTCTTGCAGACGCGTTAGAGGACATCGCAATGCGTTAAAGGATATTGTAAAAGATATTGTAAAAGCTCAGCCTGCCGGCTGAGCTTTTTTGATCTGTATGTTCTTTTTGAGATCGTAGAGATCGCAGCTTAGAGATCGCAGCTTAGAGATCGAAATCTGCGCTCGTTGCTTTATCGAATATATCTGTGACCTCTTTTGAAGGCTCTTTTGTGAGCAGCGTTACTACTACTGCTACAACGAGTCCTACGATGAATCCCGGAAGTATCTCATAGATGCCTGTCGCACTGCATTTGAACAGCCAGAACACATCGACTGCGGCTCCGCAGATGACGCTTGCGCAAGCGCCTGCGTAGTTGAACCTGCGCCAGAAATACGAAAGGATCATTGTCGGACCGAACGCGGCGCCGAATATTCCCCAGGCGTTCTCTACCAGATTCATGATGGCCTGAGCTCCTGCTCCCTTCGAAGAAGCGATCATGAATGCTATGATCGCTATCAATATGACAGTGATACGTCCGACGAGAAGGATCTCTT
>CAMKAM010000047.1 GCA_946410475.1 uncultured Bacillota bacterium | reverse complement strand
AAATTCACCGGACGTCTGGACAAAGAGCTGACTGTTGCAGGCGATATGATAAGCGAAGATCTTAACGAAAAGGAGCTTTCGGATCTCGCCCTCGAGCTTGCGGTCTCGAGCTATGCTCAAAAGCTCGCCTGCGAATGCATATTGGATATACTGAGTGGAGACGAAGATGAAAACAGCAAAAAGAAAAAGTAGCTTACTGCTGCTGATCATGATCATTGCAGCAGTCTTCATGATGACGCCACAGTCGTTTGCTGCAGCAAACGACGGCGACACTGCGTCATCTTACGTTACGGATAACAACAAGAACGTTAAGATCGAATCGAAGAGCGGAGCAGTCCTTGACAGGAACAGCGGTCTCATCCTTTATGATAAGAATGCCGATCAGAAGATGTACCCGGCGAGCTGCACCAAGGTGCTCACTGCCCTCGTGACTCTCGAGAACGCCAAGGACCTGAAGAAGAGGGTCACGGTATCGCAGGAAGCCATCGACAGCCTCGAAGAAGGATCCAGCCATATCGCCCTCGTTCCCGGCGAAATAGTGACTATCGAAGATCTTCTGTACGGTCTCCTTCTCGAATCGGGAAACGACTGTGCGAACGTGCTCGCCGAGGAGATCGGCGGAAGCAAAGAGGGTTTCGCCGAGATGATGAACAAAAAGGCAAAAGAGCTCGGCGCGAACGATTCTCATTTCGTGAACCCGCACGGCATGCCTAACAAAGATCACTATACGACATCACATGATCTCGCAGTGATAATGAACGCCTGCGTCAGGAACGAACAGTTCGTCAAGATCGACAGCGCGCTGAAATACAAGATAAAGAAAACGAACAAGTCCAAGTCCCGTGAGCTGTGGAACTCTCACAGGATGATAAAGAACAAATACGCCTTCTATGACGGCGTCATCGGTGGAAAGACAGGCTTCACGAAGCAGTCGAAGTGCTGCCTCATAACATACGCGAAGAAAAACGGCATGGACCTCATCGTAGTTGTTATGAGGAACGGGACGCCTCACGGCTGTGTGGAAGACACAAAGGCGCTTCTCGACTTTTACCTCAAAAAACACCATGTCGCATCCTCAGCCGAGTCCCTGCCTGATAAGGAAAACTTCGAAGGGACTCTCAAGGTCGGACGCAAAGATGTGAAATACATCGAGAAGACCGCTCCCGATGTCATAATACCTGCTAAGGCAAGCGGATCGGATCTCGTCGTTGAAAAGACTTTCGACGAAGACCTCGAGCTGCCTGTTGAAAAGGATCAGAAGATCGGCACCGCATATATTTCATACGATAACAGACTTCTCGGTGAAACAGATATCGTCAGCACTGAAAAAGTCGACTCTGATGCCCTTCTGATCACGATACTGTGTGCAGCCGCATGCGTATTGATATTCATAGTCGCTGCTACACTGATGATGAGATCAAAAAAGAAAAAGAGAAGAAACTGAAGTCTCTTCTCATGATCATTCTTTATACTGCGGTCCACCCAAAGGCGTTATCTTCAAAGTCGCATTTCAGTTTTCCTCCGTCAGCCAGATAACTCGCGTAGGATCTGATCGTGCTTCCGACAAGGACGTACTGGGCCGCATTCATAGCAAGTCCGTAATGATCGAAGACGCTCTTGATCAGCTGATCGGGTGTCTTCTTTTCTTTACAGAGATCCAGGACGAGCGCTGCGACCTCGAGGACCTTTTCCCTGTTCACCCTCGCCAGTTCCTTCATGTCGGGGCACTCAGGCGCATGCGCGGGAACGAAGGATCTGCCCTTCAGCCCCTCGATCATATCCAGTGTCTCAAGATACGCCTTTACGTCATATATAAAGCCGACATGATATTTGTCCAGTATCTCAGGCGCCGATACGCAGTCCGCCATGAAGTACACATCGTCCGGGGTCTTGATCCCGATCATATCGATGAAATGACCCGGCAGTCTGAAGTACTCCATCCCCTTCGGCATTTCGAACTGATCGATATCGATGAAAGGCGTCGGCTTTGCCATCAGCTGTTTGTGTCTCAGGTCCTTCCAGGGATAGCCTCCGTAGAGCAGTGTCGGCTCGAGCTGGGGGAATTCGTTGATCGCTCCCTCCGTTCTCGTGGTATAAGCCGGTACGCCCAGCCTGTCCATCAGGATCTTGTTCCCTCCTATATGGTCCGCGTTCGAATGGGTGTTTATTATTGCTTTCAGCTTCCAGTCCCATTCCTCGAGATGACGGATCACCTTTCTTCCGGCATCCTTATCTCCGCCTGAATCTATGAGGATGACTCCGTCATCATCCACATAGAGACCCATCTTCGCGGGACAATCGATATAGAATGTCCTGTCTGTGACTTTAACGAGTTCATACATGTCCGATCACCTTCCTTCGGTGTTTGATGACAAGGGCTCAGCCTGTATCAATACATAATGTCTTTATAATAGTAGAGCAGAGCGTTGAATTCGTCTTTCTCCCAGAGTTCATCGACGTCTTTTTTAGTCATCCATCTGACGTCGCTTACCTCTTCGCTCTGGAGCTTTATGTCCGCTATGTCTATATCTTCCTCAAACACCCATACGTCATAGAATTCATGCATCAGGTCATGTTTCGTGCTTCTTGCAAGGACGCCTCTCGAAGGATCGAGATCGATCCCGAGTTCCTCTTTCACCTCTCTGACAGCGGCGTCGAGCGTCGTCTCCCCTACGTCGACGGCTCCTCCGGTGCATTCCCACACTCCCGGTGAAACGAGCTTTTCCATACTCCTCTTCGACAGCAGGTATTCCCCTTTGGTATTCCTGATCCAGACGCTGACGATCTTGTGATAGCAGCCTTCGGGTATCTCGGCTCCTCTTGTCATCTTCATGTCGAGGAGGTTGCCTTCTTCGTCGAAAAGATCCCATTCCTCGTGTGTCGAATATGGACCTATCATATCTCTGGCAAATGACATTTCTATGTCCATGAGCAGATCGGGATCCTGCTTTTTCGGTTCCCTGACATCCATCACACAGACAGGCTCGCTTCCTATCATCTTCTTTATCCTGTCTGCGCACTTTGACCCGTTGCCGCTCATGCTCGAGACTATGATGCCGGTTCTCTTCTCCGAGATATCGTTCGTCGCAAGGAACGTATTGAGCGGAGGCGCCGGATTTCCTGCCCATACCGGTGTCGCCACGATGACTGTATCATATTCGTCGAGATCAAGATCATACGGCATAAGTTCGGGCTCGTCGTGCGACAGAGCAGCCTTGCCCGAGATATATTTTGAGACCTTGCCTGTCGGATAAGGTACCTTTGGAACAAGTTCCAGCAGGTCTGCGCCTGTGAGGTTCGATATCATCCTGACCACAGACTTTACGTTTCCTTCAAGAGAGTAGTATACGATTATAGCTTTCAATTCTTCTGTCCTTTCTTTCTACCTTAATTATTCACTTTTCGCTGCTGCGACTATCGCCCTTCTTGTCACCTCTGCGGCAAGAGACCCGAGCGCATCAGCATTCGCATGGACCTCGCCGGTCGCCATAACATAGCAGAGGTCGCCGTCCATAGATGTATGTACCGGCTCTATCGCTCTGGCGAATCCGTTATGCGCTACCTGAGCGATCTTGTTCGCCTGATCCTTGGTCAGTTTCGCATTGGTCACCACGCAGACGAGGGTCGTGTTCTCTCTGTTGACCGTCTGCTCCGCAGTAAGCAGATCAAGGATCCTTGCAGACGAGTCCGCATACTCCCCGTCTTCTCCGCGCATCCCCGCGATTATCTTTCCGTTCTCGATGACATCACCAAGTGCGTTGACGACAGCCACGGCTCCGCACTTCACTCCGTCTTTTTCACACGCGTATATGCCAAGACCGGTCCTTTCAGCTCCGGCCGGTCCGCCGAGCTTTCCTACGCTTGCGCCGGTTCCGGCTCCGACCTTTCCGGTGGCCGGATCTTTTCCCGCGGCAGCGCAAGCCGCGTACCCCATCGCCTTGTCCGGTCTCGCCTTCGGATCTCCTACTGTGAGATCGAATATGGATCCTCCGCATACGAGCGGAACGACGAGATCCCTTATCTTATATCCGATGCCATGCTCCTCAAGATATTCCATCGCGCCGTCGCAGGCCGCAAGTCCGAACGCACTGCCCCCTGAGAACATGACGCAATGGATCGCCTGGCAGTTCTTCAGCGGATCGAGGAGTTCCGTCTCCCGCGAGGCAGGACCTCCGCCTCTGACTTCGACACCGGCCATAGCGCCGTCATCACATATTATCGCCGTACATCCTGTCAGACCTTCAGAGTCCTGAGCGTGGCCTATCCTTATTCCATCAATATCAGTTATGCTGATTTCTTTGAGATCGATGCTCATACTATCCTGTTTCTCCCTTTATTTTTAAAAGTAAAAAATAATCCCAAATTGCCGTCAGGAATCAAATTAACGCCCTAAGTTCCTTAGGGGGGTGCCCTGTCGCGGTCTTCTGCCTTCCACTCTGAGGAGGCTCGGCATCATTCTTTGAGAACGGGCTCCCAATGTCGATATGTAGGTTTAATTATACTTCCCAACAAACAACCCAGGATTTATTTCTTGTCTATATTATACTCTTTTCCTTGCCTGTTGCCAAGTATGAAGCCTTTAAATCTATGGCTTTCTCACCCTTCGAACCCGGCGGCGAAATCCCTTATCTCATCTATCATCCTTTTGGCCGCCGGTGAAAGGAATTGTTCCCTTGCAGTCACAAGACCGATGGTCCTGTATTCAGGCGGGTCTATATCATAGAGATCTACATCCACCTGTTCATCCTTGAACAGCAGCATCGGCATGATCGATATGCCGAATCCGCTGGCCACCATAGCGATAAGCGAAGAGTCGTCTGCGACCCTTATCCCCGAATCTGTCTTGATCCCGTTCTTTGCCAGGAAGGCCTCCGTATCAGAAGCCAGGCCTTCGGCCTGCATCAGAAGCGGCTGGCGGCTTATTTCTTCAACAGTCACCTTTCCGGGATGCTCCGGCACGAAGTCTTGCGGAGTGACGCACATAAGAGGATCGTCATAGAGAGCTATTATCTCCGAGTTCAGTTCCTGCGTCGTAGTGACGAATCCCATGTCCAGCATGCCGCTTGCAATGCCCTTAGCTACATCGGAGTACTTGCCTTCATGCACTTCGACATCTATACCGGGATACTTTTTCCTGTACGACCTGATGATGTCCGGCATCCATTTCATGGTCACGCTGTTGAACGCGCCTATCCTGACCGTTCCTTTACTGACTCCGAGTATCTCCTGTTTTTCCTGCATTATCTTGTCCTGCAGTTTTATGAGGTCATAGATCCTCGGCAGTAGCATCCTTCCGTTGTGCGTCAGTTCTAGTTTTCCTCTGCTGCGCACGAAAAGAGCGAAGCCGATGTCCTTCTCGAGCTTCGATATCGTGTGACTGACCGCGGATGGGGTTATGTCAAGGCTTTGTGCCGCTGACGTGAAGTTCCCTCTCTCTACGACCTCTGTGAATACTCTGTAAGCATATATCTCCGCCATTCTTCTTTCCCTCTCCGATATTATACACCCCATATATCAGAGGTGAAAACAACAATGTAATGTACCTCATTGTTTTTTTGAGATATGAGATATTCCTCATGTATCCTTGTAATAAAAAGCGTTTTACTAAACCTTGCAATCATGTTACATTTGATAAGTAATAAGTTAGAGATATGAATATGACACCTTAAAAGAATAGTCTACTATTTGATCAGGGAAACCTTTATCGATCTCAACAATAATGCAAGGAGGAACACTATCATGGAAATCAAAAGCGATATCCAGATCGCACAGGAAGCAACACCGGAAAAGATCAGCGTCATAGCTGAAAGAGCAGGTATCGACGAGAAGTATGTAGAATACTACGGCAACTACAAAGCAAAGGTCGACTACAACATCCTCGAGGAGAAGAAAGACACTCCTGACGGAAAACTGATCCTCGTAACAGCTATCACTCCGACGCCGGCCGGCGAAGGTAAGACGACTACGACAGTAGGTCTTGCTGACGGAATGAAGAAGATCGACAAGAAAACATTCGTTGCTCTTCGTGAGCCCTCCCTCGGACCCGTATTCGGAGTCAAAGGCGGAGCAGCAGGCGGCGGATATGCACAGGTAGTCCCGATGGAGGACATCAACCTCCACTTCACAGGCGACTTCCACGCTATCGGAGCAGCCAACAACCTTCTTGCAGCTATGCTCGACAACCACATCCAGCAGGGCAACGCTCTCGGAATCGATGTGAAGAAGATCACATGGAAGCGAGTCGTAGACATGAACGACCGTCAGCTCAGAAACATCGTTGATGGACTCGGCGGCCGCATGCAGGGTGTTCCGCGCGAAGACGGATTCGACATCACGGTAGCAAGCGAGATCATGGCGGTTCTCTGCCTGGCAAGCGATATCGATGACCTCAAAGCAAGGATCAGCCGCATCGTAGTCGGATATACATATGATGACAAACCGGTAACAGCAGCAGACCTCAACGCTCAGGGCGCTATGACTGCCCTTCTGAAGGATGCTCTCAAGCCGAACCTCGTACAGACTCTCGAGAACAACCCGGCGTTCGTACACGGCGGACCGTTCGCTAACATCGCTCACGGCTGCAACTCCATCATGGCAACGAAGATGGCTCTGAAGATGGCTGACTATGTCATCACAGAAGCAGGATTCGGCGGCGACCTCGGCGCAGAAAAATTCCTCGACATCAAGTGCCGTATGGCAGGACTCAAGCCGTCCGCAGTCGTAGTCGTAGCTACTGTCCGTGCTCTGAAGCACCACGGCGGCGTTGCTAAGGCTGACCTCAACAAAGAGAACCTCGAAGCTCTCGAAAAGGGTCTTCCGAACCTGCTGCAGCACGTTGACAACATGAAGAACGTATACAAACTGCCTGTCGTAGTAGCTATCAACGCTTTCCCGACAGACACAAAGGCGGAGCTCGACCTCGTCGAAGCTAAGTGCAACGAACTCGGCGTCAATGTTGCCCTCTCCGAAGTATGGGCCAAGGGCGGCGAAGGCGGCGTAGCACTCGCAAAAGAAGTCGTAAGACTGTGCGAAGAGCCGAATGACTTCCAGTTCAGCTACGAGCTCGACGGAACTATCGAAGAAAAGATCGAAGCTATCGCTAAGAAAGTCTACAGAGCTGACGGCATCCAGTTCACACCGGCTGCTCAGAAAGAAGTCGAAAGACTCACAGCTCTCGGATTCGACAAGATGCCGATCTGCATGGCTAAGACACAATACAGCTTCTCCGACAATCCGGATCTGCTCGGTGCACCGAAAGGATTCACTGTTACGATCAGGAACGTCAAAGTAAGCGCAGGCGCAGGCTTCATCGTCGCTCTCACAGGCGAGATCATGACGATGCCGGGACTGCCCAAGGTTCCTGCTGCTGAGAAGATAGATGTTGACAGCACAGGCAAGATCAGCGGTCTGTTCTAAGTACAAACAACAGCTATTCAGAGTCCGGCAGCGCACAGTAGTCTGCCGGACTTATATATATGAGGTAAATGAATAATGGGATTTACAAATAACACTTGCAGAGAATTCGTTGAAGTACTGGCTACGAAAGCGCCCGTACCTGGCGGCGGCGGTGCTTCTGCCCTTGCAGGAGCAATCGGCACTGCCCTCGGGAACATGGTGGGGTCGCTTACTGTAGGCAAGAAAAAGTATGCAGATGTCGAAGCAGACATCATAGAACTACAGAAGAAAGCAGATGCGCTCCAGGCAGACCTCCTCGATCTCGTCGAAAAGGATGCGGAGGTCTTCGAGCCGCTCTCCAAAGCATACGGCATGCCCAAGGATACTCCGGAGCAGCAGGCCGAAAAGGACCGCGTCATGGAGGAATGCCTCAGGAATGCATGCAGCGTGCCTCTCGATATAATGAGAAAATGCTGTGAAGCCATCGATATCATGGAAGGCTTCGCCGAGAAAGGAAGCAAGCTCGCCCTTTCAGATGCAGGCGTAGGCGCGATACTTTGCAGATCGGCTCTGATGGGAGCAAGTCTCAACGTATTCATCAATACTTCTTCTATGAAAGACAGGGCTTATGCCGCTGAAACTGAAGAGGAAGCGAATACTATGCTCGAGAAATACACTGTCAAAGCGGAAGATATATTCAATGATGTGAAAGAAAGGCTGTAACAATGGCAAAGATTTTGAAAGGAAAGGAAGTAATCGATTCCCTGAATGAAGAACTCAGAGAAAGATCGAAGGTGCTCAATGAAGAAGGCATCACCCCTACTCTCGGCATCGTAAGGCTCGGCGAGAGACCGGACGATATGGCTTACGAGCGCGGAGCTCTCAAACGCGCCGAGAACACAGGCGTAAACGTCCAGCAGTTCGTCTTCGACAAAGACATGTCCCAGGACGAACTCCTCGACGAGATCGACAAGATCAACAACGACGATTCGATACACGGCGTACTGATGTTCCGTCCCCTGCCCCCGCAGATCGACGACGAGACTGTCAGGAACGCTTTGGCTCCGGAAAAAGACGTCGACGGCATCACAGACATATCTATGGCAGGTGTGTATTCCGGTTCGGATACCGGCTTCCCGCCCTGCACGGCTGAGGCATGCATTCAGATCCTCGACTACTACGACGTAGACCTCAAGGGAAAGAACGTAGCGGTGATCGGCCGCAGCCAGGTCATCGGAAAGCCTGTCGCTATGATGCTCATCGGAAAGAACGCCACCGTCACGGTATGCCATACAAAGACGGAAGACATGGCTGACATCTGTCATAACAAGGACATCATCATCGCAGCCGCAGGTCATCAGGGCACAGTCACTGAGGACTTCCTCAGTCCGGACCAGACGGTCATCGACGTAGCTATCAACTTCGACGACGACGGCAACATGTGCGGAGACGTGGACTTCCCTGCTGCGGAAAACATCGTTGACGCTATCACGCCCGTACCGGGCGGCGTCGGTACGGTCACGACGAGCATGCTGATGAAGCACGTTATCGAGGCCGCGGAAAAAGCTAACCAATGATGTTGCTTTTGCAACGTGCATTTTCCAAGATAAGTGTTATAATAAGCAAATCAACCCGGGTGCCTGGATACATTTCAGGCACCTCATCATGAGGATGGCTATTGAAAGGACATTTTTTATCATGAACAACAAACCACTGAAGCCGGCTGAGACGCTCGATGCATGCATCGAGGTAGGAGTCGGCAAAGCTAACAGCAGTATCCCAAGACTCTTCGTTCTCGGTATCCTTGCGGGAGCATTCATCGCTTTCGCGGCTCAGGG
>CAMKAM010000046.1 GCA_946410475.1 uncultured Bacillota bacterium | reverse complement strand
CCTCATCACTGTCAAAGGACCTAAGGGAGAGCTCACAGAACAGGTCAGCGACCTTCTCGAAGTAAAGGTCGACGGAAACGTTGTGACAGTCTCCAGAGACGACGACAGCAAGCAGAAAAGATCGCAGCACGGTCTTGCTAGAACACTTATAAACAACATGGTGATCGGAGTCACAGAAGGCTTCTCGAAGAAGCTGCAGCTCGAAGGCGTTGGCTACAGAGCTGAGAAGAAGGGCAACACGCTCGTGATGAACCTCGGATACTCCCACCCGGTAGAGATGGAAGATCCGGACGGCATCGAGACAGAAGTCCCGAATGCGAACGAGATCATCGTTAAAGGTATCGACAAGGCGCTGGTCGGCAACTATGCAGCCAACATCAGAAAATGGAGAAAGCCGGAGCCGTACAAGGGCAAGGGCATCCGTTACGAAGGCGAGCGTATTCGTCGTAAAGAAGGTAAAGCCGGCGTCAAGGGCGGAGATTAATGAAAGGAGTGAAAGACAATGGCAATCAAAAGCAGAAATGATAAGCGTGTCAAGAGACATGCAAGAGCCAGAAAGAACCTTGTTGGAACTCCTGAAAAACCCAGACTCTGCGTCTTCAGAAGCAACAAGAACATTTCGGCTCAGGTCGTTGATGATACGACAGGCAGAACACTGGTATCGGCTTCGTCGCTCGATAAGGATCTCAAGGCTGAGATCGGTTACGGCGGCAACAAGGAAGCAGCCAGGAAAGTCGGCGAAGCAGTCGGCAAAAAGGCTCTGGAAGCGGGCATCGAGACAGTCGCTTTCGACAGAGGCGGCCTGATCTATCACGGAAGAGTGAAGGAACTGGCCGACGGAGCAAGAGAAGCCGGATTGAAATTCTAACAGGAGGATACAAGGAATGCGAAATACAATAGATGCATCCAGATTGGATCTTACAGAAACCATCGTCAGCATCAGACGTGTTGCGAAGACTGTCAAGGGCGGCAGAAACATGAGATTCAGCGTCACTGTAGTAGTCGGTGACGGAGAAGGTCATGTAGGCGTTGGTCTCGGTAAGGCTCAGGAGATCCCCGAGGCTGTAAGAAAAGCAACTGAAGATGCCAAGAAGAAAGTTATAAAGGTTCCGACAGTAGGAACAACGATCCCGCACAGGATCCTCGGAGTATTCGGAGCAGGCAGAGTTCTTCTGATGCCGGCTGCTGAAGGTACTGGCGTTATCGCCGGATCGTCCGTACGTACGGTCCTCGAGGCTGCAGGAGTCAAGGATATAAGAGCTAAGTCCATCGGTTCCAACAACACAGGAAACATGGCTTACGCTACACTCGAAGGTCTCAAGAACCTCAAGACTGTCGAAGAAGTCGCCAGACTCAGAGGCAAGACCAAAGAGGAAATATTCGGTTAGGAGGAAGAACAATGGCAAAGATGATCAAAGTGACACTTACAAAGAGCACCATTGGAGCTACTCCTAAGCAGAAGAAAGTAGTAGAAGCAATGGGCTTGAAGAAGATGCACCAGTCGGTCGAACTGGTCGACAGCAGTGTTTCAAGAGGCGCTGTTGCTAAAGTAGCGCATCTTGTGACTGTAGAAGAACTGTAAGAGGAGGTGCAATAGGCAATGAAACTGCATGAACTGAAAGCAGCGGAAGGCGCCACAAAAGCTCGCAAAAGAAGAGGCCGCGGCCATGCCACAGGTCAGGGTACGACAGGCGGCAGAGGTATGAACGGTCAGAAGTCCCGCAGCGGCGGCGGCGTCAGACTGGGCTTTGAAGGCGGACAGATGCCGCTGTACAGAAGGATCCCGAAGAGAGGATTCACAAACATATTCGGCAAAGAGTATGCTGAGGTCAATGTCGAATCTTTGAACAGATTCGAAGCCGGTACTGTTGTTAACGAACAGGTCTTGAAGGAAGCCGGTCTTGTTAAGCAGGTAAAAGACGGAGTCAAGATCCTTGGAAGGGGTGAACTCAACAAGGGACTCACAGTACAGGCTGCCAAGTTTACAAAATCCGCATCCGAAAAGATAGAAGCTGCCGGCGGAAAGGCAGAGGTGATCTAAATGGAGATGCTTCAGACTATCGGAAAGGCCTGGAAGGTTCCTGATATACGTAAAAAGATCATCTTCACACTGTTGATGCTCGTCGTATTCAGGATCGGTTCCAACATACCTATCCCCGGTATAGACAGAAGCATGCTTGAGGAAATGTTCTCCGGTCAGTACGGATTGTTCGATCTGTTCGATCTGTTCTCCGGCGGAGCGTTCGGAAATATGACTATTTTCGCCCTCAGCATCACGCCGTACATCACGGCATCCATTATCCTTCAGCTCCTGACGATCGCGATCCCCTCGCTCGAGAGGCTTGCGAGAGAAGGAATGGAAGGAAGAAAAAAGATAACACAGTATACGCGCTATCTGACGGTGGCGCTGGCGCTGATACAGGCAGCAGGCATGACGCTCGGTCTGTTCAGATCGGCCCTCATCAGCACTGACTGGTTCTCGATAGTGATCATCATACTGACACTGTCGGCCGGTACGGCATTCCTGATGTGGCTCGGTGAGCAGATCAACGAGCATGGTATCGGAAACGGCATATCGCTGATCATCTTCGGCGGTATCGTCGCCCGTCTGCCGGCCGCGATACACACGACATGGTCGAAGTACGTTGCAGGCGAAGTTTCGCTGATGACTATCATCCTTTTCATCATATTCTCGGTAGTCGTCATCCTCGGTATCATCGAGGTGCAGCAAGGACAGAGAAGAGTCCCGGTACAGTACGCCAAGCGTGTGGTAGGAAGAAAGATGTACGGCGGTCAGTCGACTCACATTCCTATCAAGGTCAACCAGGCAGGCGTCATCCCTGTAATCTTCGCGATGTCGATACTGCAGTTCCCGCTGACTATCACATACTTCATGAACAGCCAGTCGGCGTTCTCGCTGTGGGTCACAAAGTGGCTCTCGCCTTCGGGATCGCCCGGCGTATGGATATACGCTCTGTTCTATGCTGTGTTGACGATATTCTTCACGTATTTCTATACGATGATAACGTTCAACCCGGCTGAAGTGGCTAACAACATGAAGCAGAACGGCGGGTTCATCCCGGGCATCCGTCCGGGAAGAGCAACGGTCGAGTACCTGACAAAGGTAATGAACAGAGTAACGTTCGTCGGAGCGCTGTTCCTCGCGGCCGTAGCTATACTGCCGACACTCGTCAGCCAGTTCACTGCTCTGGACATCCACTTCGGTGGAACATCGCTCCTCATCGCAGTCGGCGTTGCGCTGGATACGATGAAGCAGCTCGAGCAGCAGCTGATAATGCGTAACTATTCAGGATTCCTGAAATAAGGAGGAAAGAAATGAATCTGATACTGTTAGGACCTCCGGGAGCCGGCAAAGGCACCCAGGCAGTCAAGATAGTCGAAAAATATGATGTACCGCACATCTCGACGGGCGATATCTTCAGAAAGAACATAAAAGAAGGAACACCGCTCGGAAAGAAAGCGCAGGAGTACATGGACCGCGGAGAACTCGTTCCCGACAGCCTCGTCATCGAGATCGCGACAGACAGGCTTACTGAGGACGACTGCAAAGACGGATTCCTTCTCGACGGATTCCCGCGTACGGTCGAGCAGGCCGAGGCGCTGGACAAATTCCTCGCCGAGAACGGAAAGAAGGTCGACTGGGTACTCGATATCGACGTAGCCAAGGAAGAACTGATGACACGTCTTACAGGCAGAAGAGTCTGCAGGAACTGCGGAGCTTCGTACCATGTAGTGAACATACCGCCGAAACAGGAAGGCGTATGTGATGAGTGCGGCGGAGAACTGTATCAGAGAGCTGATGATACTGTAGAGACTGTTGAGAACAGGATCGAAGTATACAACAGCCAGACGAAACCGCTTATAAACTATTATGAAGAAATAGGCAACATAGCGCATCTTGACGGTGCGGCACCGCTCGACGAAGTGTTCGCTGAGATCGTCAAGGTACTGGGTGAATGACATTATGATAATAATCAAGAGCGAACAGGAAATACAGTTGATGAGAGAATCCGGTGAAGTCACAGGGTACATCCTCAGGGAACTCGAAGACTTTATCAAGCCGGGCATCTCGACGAAAGACATCAACGACCACGTAGAACATATAATAACATCGCACGGCATGACCCCGACTTTCAAGGGATATCAAGGTTATCCTGCAGCCGTATGCGCTTCCATCAACGAGGAAGTCGTGCACGGCATTCCGGATGCCAAGCGGATACTCCAGGAAGGTGACATCATCAGCGTGGATATCGGTTCCACGCACAAGGGATATGTCAGTGATGCCGCAAGGACATACGGAGTCGGCAAGATCAGCGAGGAAAACCAGCATCTGATCGACACGGCAAAGGCAGGCTTCTTCGCGGCGCTCGAGTTCTGCAAACCGGGCTACAGACTGTCGGACATCGGTCACGCTGTCCAGACGACGGTCGAGGCTGAAGGCTACGGCGTAGTAAGAGACCTCGTAGGTCACGGCGTCGGAAGCCAGATGCACGAGGATCCGCAGATCCCCAACTACGGCAGACCGGGAAGAGGACCGAGGATCGCGGCAGGTATGGTATTCGCCATCGAGCCGATGATCACGATGGGTACGTATCAGGTCGTTACGCTGAAGGACGGCTGGACTGTCGTAACGCTCGACAGAAAGCCGGCCGCGCACTATGAGAATACAGTCGTTATCACCGAGGGTGAACCCGAACTTCTCACCCTGTACAGTGAGGAAAAATATCATGGCTAAAAAAGATGTAATAGAAGCAGAAGGCGTAGTTGTCGACGCTCAGCCGAACGCGATGTTCGTAGTCAGACTCGAAGGAGGACACGAAGTCCTGGCGCACGTATCCGGAAAGATCAGGATGAACTTCATCAGGATCCTCCCGGGTGACAAAGTCAAAGTAGAGCTGTCACCGTATGACCTGAATCGCGGCAGGATCACCTGGAGAGAGAAATAAGGAGGTTGCGAAATGAAAGTCAGAGCATCAGTTAAACCGATGTGCGAAAAATGCAAAGTCATCAAGCGCAAAGGTAAGATCATGGTGATTTGCGAAAACCCCAAGCACAAGCAGAAGCAGGGCTAAGCAATTAGCAACATGGCTGATAACATCCGCTTACGCGGTGTTAACCGAATATAAAAGCACAAAAAACGGCTGTACATCAAAAAAATGGTGTACGGCCGACAAAAATGTGCTATAATACTTCGGCGACACGGCGAAAAGCGGTGTCAGAAATAGTTATTTTTTAAGGGCGAAGTGATTCGTCCGAGCAACATCCCGTTTATATTGCAGCACTTGCCCGTGCGATCGGCTTACCGCATCAAACGGACAAGCGGAAATGCGACGGAAGATGGGAACAGGAGGAACAGAATGGCTCGTTTAGCCGGAGTAGACTTACCAAATGACAAAAGGGTAGAGATCGGTCTGACTGCTATTTACGGCATTGGCAGACCCACGGCGCTGGAGATCCTCAAGAAAGCTAATGTTGACCCGAGCATTAGAGTTAAAGATCTTTCTGAGGAAGAAGTCGGCGCAATCAGAAAAGTCATCGACGCAGAATATGAGGTCGAGGGCGAACTGAGAAGAGACGTTTCCATGAACATCAAGAGACTCATGGAGATCGGATGCTACAGAGGCATCAGACACAGAAGAGGTCTTCCCGTCCGCGGACAGAAGACTAAGACAAACGCGCGTACGCGCAAAGGCCCCAAGAAGACAGTGGGTCGTAAGAAGAAGTAAGAAAGGAGGTAGATGATAATGGCAAAAGTACAGAAAAAGAATGTAAGAAAAAAGAGAAAAGAACGCAAGAATATTGAAAAAGGCCAGGCTCATATCCAGTCTACCTTCAATAATACACTTGTCACACTGACAGACATGCAGGGCAACGCTCTTTCATGGTCGAGTGCCGGCAGCCTCGGATTCAGAGGTTCGAGAAAGTCGACACCGTTCGCAGCTCAGTCGGCGGCTGAGACAGCAGCGAAGGGAGCCATGGAGCATGGCCTGAAGACAGTTGAAGTTTACGTTAAGGGACCGGGTTCCGGCAGAGAAGCGGCTATCAGAGCACTGCAGACAGCAGGCCTTGAAGTAACAATGATCAAGGACATCACACCGATACCGCACAACGGATGCAGGCCGCCTAAGCGCAGAAGAGTCTGATGAAGGGAGGAAAGAATCATGGCAGTAAATAAAGATCCTATTTTGAAGAGATGCAGATCGCTGCAGATCGACCCGAGCCATATGGGTATCTTCAAAGAATCAAAGAGAACTTCTCAGACGAATAACTTTAGAAAGATGAGCGAATATGGTCTGCAGCTTCGTGAGAAGCAGAGAGCAAAATTCATCTACGGAGTTCTCGAAAAGCAGTTCAGAAATACATTCAACAAAGCGGCAAAGAAGAAGGGTATCACCGGTGAAAATCTTCTCATCATGCTCGAGGAAAGACTCGACAACGTCGTTTACAGAATGGGCCTTTGCTCCACAAGACGTGAGGGCAGACAGCTTGTCGTACATCGTCACTATACGGTAAACGGAAAGATCGTTAACATTCCGTCCTACCTCGTAAAACCGGGCGATGTTATCGCAGTAAAAGAAAAGAGCCAGAGCTCTCCGAAGTTCAAGGAGATCAAAGAGATGGAAGTCGGAGTTCCGGCATGGCTCTCAGTCGATCGTGAAAAACTGGAAGGAAAAGTGCTTGCAGAGCCGACGAGAGATCAGATCGATACTCCGATCGAAGAGCACTTGATCGTAGAGTTGTACTCCAAATAATCCGCTTACTGTAGCAGACGTTTGGAAGAAAGGAAGGGTTTTTAATGATCGAGATCGAAAAACCGACAATCGAATGCATAACATCAGACGAAGATGTCAATTACGGAAAATTCGTCGTCGAGCCGCTTGAGAGAGGCTACGGCACAACACTTGGAAACAGCCTGAGAAGGATCCTTCTCAGTTCGCTTCCGGGCGCAGCCGTCACATCTGTCAAGATCGACGGCATCCTGCATGAGTTCTCGACGATCCCGGGCGTAAAGGAAGATGTTACGGAAATCATCCTTAACCTCAAGAAACTTGCGATCAGGATCGACGGTATCGAGGATACAAAGAGAGTCATCATCAATGCGGTAGGACCGAAGGAAGTCACAGCAGCTGACATCATCGGCGACGCTGATCTTCAGATATTCAACGCTGACCAGCACATCGCTACTCTCGAAGAGAACGCGACTCTCGTGATGGAGCTTACTATCGCTAAGGGCAGAGGATACGTGCCGGCTGACCAGAACAAGTCGGACAGCACGCCGATCGCTGTCATTCCGGTAGACTCTATCTATACACCTGTAAGAAAGGTCAACTACACAGTCGAGAATACAAGGGTCGGACAGGTCACAGACTTTGACAAGCTGATCCTTGAGATCTGGACAGACGGATCCATCTCCCCGAAGGAAGGCGTTTCCATCGGAGCGAAGATCATGCAGGAGCATCTCAATCTGTTCATCCAGCTGACAGACAGCACTGAAGGCATGGAGATCATGGTTGAGAAGGAAGAAGACCAGAAAGAAAAAGCTCTCGAAATGACGATCGAAGAACTTGAACTGTCCGTTCGTTCCTTCAACTGCCTCAAGAGAGCAGCCATTAATACAGTAGAGGAACTGACTCACAAGTCCGAAGACGACATGATGAAAGTCAGAAACCTCGGCAAGAAGTCTCTCGACGAAGTCAAACTCAAGCTGGCTGAGCTTGGACTTGGTCTTCGCGAGACGGACGACTAGAAAGGAGGAGCAGGCCATGCCCGGTTACAAAAAATTAGGCAGGACTACGGATCAGAGAAAAGCGATCCTTAGAGGTCTGGTCACAGACCTTCTCAGAGAAGGCAGGATCCAGACTACTCATATGAGAGGTAAAGAAGCAGCCAGAGCTGCTGAAAAGATGATCACACTCGGCAAGCGCGGAGACCTTCACGCAAGAAGACAGGCTCTCGCATACATCTATGATGAGGCTGTAGTGGTCAAACTGTTCGACGAGATAGCCCCGAAATACGAAGAGAGAGAAGGCGGCTACACAAGGATCCTCAAGCTCGGACCCAGAAGAGGCGACGGCGCAGAGGAAGTATTCGTAGAACTCGTTTAATCACGGATCAAAGGATCTCAGGAATGATCACAGGATTCCAAAGATCCCGATTCACCAAAAAATGATCCGGATCACAAATTGTTTCAAACTGGTCCATGCGATCGGAGAAATAAGCAGAAGGACTCGTTGCCAAAGGGCGGCGGGTCCTTTTGGGTATACGGATCCTGTATCTGTTTGTGTTTATGGATAGGGCCTGAGGCATTTTTGTTTCTTCGCAAGAACTCGCAATAATTCGTACCCAAATCCGATCCCGTCTCCACCTCCGGATCCAGTCCCAAATTCGGCCCGCATTCTTCACAAGGATCCGTACACGAATCCGGGCCCGGGACCGGGCCGCACCAGGCAGCCCGCGCTGCCCGCCGGCCCCAAGGTGAGCCGGCAGTGGCAGCTATAGGGCGAGGCTGGATGGCATGCGGCCCCCCGGGAGCCCAGGAGAGGGCGACCGGATCCTTCTAATAATGAACAAACAGCTCCGGATCCGGACGGCAAAAACGAAAAACGTGCATTTTGTCAACCATATCCTATATATGACAGAAAGGTTGACATTTTCAACGTGAGTAACCATTTGAGCTTATGATAATCCACTTATCTATAATCTGACTTATATCATCCGTGCTCCGAAATCCGAAAGCCCACATCCTTTCACCGCTATTCTTCTATATAAATAATGCGGTGACGTTTCCAACGATTATTTGGTGTGGTTTTGCTGAAAAATCAGCTTTTGATAATACTCATGGTGTTTTTTGCAAAAGTGACATGCTGTAGCCCATATCTTTTCACCGCAATCATTCTATATAAAAATTGCGGTGACAGTTTCAACGAAGTGCAGGTGTGATATAATAATGAACCGTTGGTGCGGCCATCCATGGTCGCGACCCGTAACGGATAATGATCAGTAAGCTGAATGAAGCAGTAAGCCGAATGACTCAGTAAGCACACTGAAAACAGGGATAATGGCAAGAGACCGAAAAAGCAAAGCAGAGATAAAGAGAATATTCGACAGATATGAGAAGATGCGCTACTTCGTCGTACTCGAAGGAGTAATAGTCGGGGCATTCGGGGGCGGCGCAGCTGTTCTTTTCAGATACCTGCTCGAAAAGGTCTCGGTAATAGTTCCCAAGGTGATCGCTTTGTCCGGAGTAAGCGGATTCGGATCGGGCGCCGCAGGATCAGGCGCAGGATCGGGCGCCGCCGCAGGATCCTGATCAGGCGCAGGATCGGGCGCCGCCGCAGGATC
>CAMKAM010000045.1 GCA_946410475.1 uncultured Bacillota bacterium | reverse complement strand
CTACATTCAGTTCTATCTCGTCTCTTGACATCATATATGTGCCCATATTCTTCCTCCTTCTTGCTTGATAATTTGTTGCTGACAACGTATACTATAACCATTGGATACACAATAGCATAACCATTGGTTATTTACAACCCCGGGAGAAACAAATATGTCATTTTCACCTACCCGCCTAATGCAAATACGAACATCTTTGGGAATTAATAAAGCCGAAGCAGCAAGAATGCTTAACCTCACCCCCATGGGATATGGTCGCTACGAAAACGGTGATCGCATACCCTCCTATCAAATGATTTGCCATATCGCACACATATTTGGAACTTCGTACGACTATTTATGTGAAAACAGTGATGACTCAAAACCGCAGTCCCTTGTCATTTCAAGTGAACAAGACTCTGCCCTTTTTGAAATGGCTTACCATTTTTCTGAACTGAACGAGAAAAATCAAGAACGATTATTGATGTATTATAGAAAACTACATTCATTAGACAATCAGGATCCTGACTAACTTCACACAATATTTAGTCCAAATAAAAACGGGCGGTCTTCTGCCGCCCGCTCATTTTTAAATCCATATCGCCGTCTCTTAGTCGTACTCGTAGAACCCTCTCCCGACTTTTCTGCCGAGCCGTCCGGCATCGACATACTGCTTTAGGAGCGGACACGGTCTATACTTCGGATCCTGATAGCCGTCATAGAGGACCTCGAGTATCGCGAGCACCGTATCGAGCCCGATCAGATCCGCAAGAGCCAGCGGTCCCATGGGATGGTTCATGCCCAACTTCATGACCGTATCGACAGCCTCGGGCTCGGCGATGCCTTCATAGAGACAGAATATCGCTTCGTTTATCATTACCTGAAGGACACGGTTGCTTACGAAGCCCGGGAAATCATTGACCTCGACCGGCACCTTCCCGATCACTTCCGACATTTCCTTGACCGCTGCATACACTTCATCGCTCGTCTCCAGCCCTCTGATCACCTCGACCAGTTTCATTACCGGTACGGGGTTCATGAAGTGCATACCTATGACCTGCTCCGGTCTGTTTGTTACCGCTGCGATCTTCGTTATGGGAAGCGAAGATGTATTCGTCGCAAGGATGGCTTCCGCCTTCACGTTCGCATCCAGCGTCCTGAAGATATCAGCCTTCAGATCCAGATCCTCAGCGCATGCCTCGACCACGAGATCGGCATCCTTGATGTCCTCAAGGTTTCTGATGTAGTTGATGCGCGAGAGGCATTCGGTCTTTTCAGCTTCCGTCATGCGGCCCTTTTCCACCAGCTTCGAGAAATATTTCTCCATTTTGTTCACTGCTCTCTCCTCCGAGGCTTCCGATCTGACCCATACGTCAGTCTCGAATCCCGAAGTCGCGAATACCTGTATTATCCCGCCGCCCATCTGGCCTGCGCCAAGGACAGCGCACTTTTCTATTTTCATGTCACAATCTCCTTCCGTAAGCTTACTCGACCTCGATCCAGCACGCATCGCCCTGAGCCATGCCCGAGCATATCGATGCGACGCCGCTCTTCAGGCCTCTTCTCCTCAGCTCGTAGATCATCGTCATGAGGATCCTCGCGCCGGACGCGCCGATCGGATGACCGACAGCTACCGCGCTGCCGTTCACGTTGACCTTCGCATCCATCTCTTCGTATGTCATGTCGAGGATACCGATCCCGGATACAAGGGGCACCGCCGCGAACGCCTCGTTGATCTCGATCAGGTCGAAAGCGTCGACGCCGGAAAGACCGTTGTCGTCGATTATTTTCTGTATTGCGATACCCGGTACTGTCGCGATGTACTTCGCATCGCGGGCGACCTGTGCATAGCCCTTGATGGAAGCGAGCACTTCGCATCCGAGTTCTTCCGCCTTTTCACGTGACATGATCACGACTGCCGATGCTCCGTCGTTCGTTCCGGGAGCGTTGCCCGCCGTAACGGTGTTTTCGGGGTCGAACAGCGGAGGAAGTTTCTCAAGACCCTCCATAGTCGTTTCCGGACGGGGAGCTTCGTCCTTTTCTACTATTGTTACTTTCCCTTTCCTGCCTTTGATCTCAACAGGGAAGCGCTCCTCATCGAAGACGCCCCTCTCTTCTCCCGCAGCCCAGTTCTGCTGCGATCTGAGAGCCCATTCGTCCTGCATCTCACGCGAGATGCCGTATTCCTTTGCTACGCCGCCGCCGTGGACAGCCATGTGGACATCATACTGAGGACACCACAGTCCGTCTTTGACCATGCCGTCCGTCATCTTCGTATCGAACATGCGGGCGCCCCATCTCATCCCGTCGGCATAGTACGGGATATTCGACATGCTCTCCATTCCTCCTGCCACGATGATGTCCGCATCTCCTGCCTTTATGATCTGCGCCGCAAGCGTCACTGCTTTAAGAGCGCTGCCGCACACCTTGTTGATCGTCAGACAGGGCGTTTCCTTAGGCAGACCTGCCGCGAGCGCTGCCTGCCTTGCAGGGATCTGGCCGACTCCTGCCGGAACGACGATACCGTATATCATTTCGTCAACGATCTCCGGCGCGATCTTCGCTCTTTCGATCGCTTCTTTTATCGCGAGTCCTCCTAGCTCAGGCGCTTTCAGGGACTTCAGTCCCCCTCCATATCTTCCGAACGGCGTCCTTGCCGCGCTGACGATTACTGCTTCTTTCATGTCATGTCTTCCTTTCTTGTACTGTCTTGTTTTTATTCACATTTCTGCCGATTCTATCACTCGCGATAGGAAAACGCAATAGCCAATTAAAGCATTACCTTATGAAAAAAAGTCTTTTAGTTCTTTTCGTTATAATCATCGCCGCTTCGTGCTTCGTTCTGACCGGCTGCGGCGGCAGCGACGGCGGCGGCAGCGCTGCGACAGATGAGGGATCAGCAGCTGTCAGCAAGTATGTTGGCACATGGAAGGCCACTAAGGGCACCTTCAAAGATGAAGAGGTCAACGTCGACGAAGTGCCGGAAGCCGCATTCAGCATCGAATGCAAAGAGGACGGAACTGCGACGATCGCTTCAGCAGATGGAAATGAAGAAGCCAAATGGTTTGACACCGACGAGGGTCTGAGAGTACAGGGAACCGATTCTGATACAGACCTCAAGCTCACAGATACTGAAGATGGGAATCTGGAATTCTCAGTCGTCGGCTTCCACATCATTTTTGAAAAGCAGTAGTCTAACTACAAAAACGACCGGAAGGATCGATCCTTCCGGTCTTTTTTGTTATTAGTTGTATGGCAGGCCTTAGATCCTTTCTTTGATCAGTTCTGCCAGCGTGCTTATACCTTTCTCGAGCTGCTCGTACGAAAGGTGACCATACGACATACGAAGTTCATTGAGGCCTTTGCCCTCATCGATGTAGAATCCCGGACCGGCTACGAACGCAACGAGTTTTTCCTTCGCTGCCTCGAGCAGTTCCCTCGTGTCGATCTTGTCCGACGGGATCTGCAGCCACATGAACAGGCCGCCGTCCGGCGTATTGACCTTCGTTCCCTCCGGCATATATTTCTTTACATATTCAAGAGCGTGATCTCTCTTGTCGCGATAGAATGCTCTCGCGTCAGCGATATGATCCGGATAGAAACCTCTCATGAAGTATTCCGCGCAGAGGATCTGCGGCAGTACAGCTGTATGCGAGTTCGTTGCCGTCTTGATGTCGAACGCCTTGTCAACGATCGGCTTCGCCGCATAGATGTATCCAAGCCTGTTGCCCGGCGAGAAGATCTTCGAGAAGCTGTTCGCGTATACGACGTTGTCAGTCGTGTCGAACGTCTTGATAGCCGGAAGGTCTTCGCCGCTGTATCTGAGCTCTACATACGGGTCATCCTCGAGGATGATGAAGTTCTTTTCATTAGCGAGCTCGGCAACAGCTTTTCTTCTCTCCAGCGACATCGTCTTTCCTGTCGGGTTCTGGAATGTCGGGATGATATATACCATGCGGGCATTGTACTTTTCCTGCTTAGCCTTCAGGTCTTCGATGATCATGCCCTCGTCATCGCACTCGACCTCTACGCAGTTGGCTTCGAACATCTTGAACATCTCTACCGCGTGCATGAATGTCGGCGACTCTACGAGCAGAGTGTCGCCCGGGTTGATGAACAGCTGGCATGCATAGTACAGGGGCTCGAGTCCGCCTGTCGAGATCAGGACTTCGTCCGGGGAAGCACCTTCGATGCCTCTTCTTGGAAGCAGATACTCTGCGACGATCTTTCTCAGATCGAGTATACCTGTCGGGTTGTTGTACTGCAGAGCCTCAAAGCCGCGTCCGTCCTTCTGCAGGACTTCCATAGCTATCTCTCTTACCTCATCCACCGGGAGAGTCTCATTAGCCGGCGAGCCGCTGGCAAAGTTGATCGTTCTCGGATCTGTTACCGCATGGAACAGGTCGTACATGACCTTCGCGGAATCTTTCATCGTGTCTACTCTTTGTGCAAAATCTAGCATTTTTGCCTCCTTATCACATCTTCGCATAAAGCGTTTTCTCCGGCACGTTTATGCGGGAGACCGCTTATGTGCCGATTCCTGACAATTATCTATTATGATTATATGACGAAACACGGCAGTTGTGTGCGTACTTTTACCACAACTGCCGTGAATAATAATCATCATGTGCTTGAAAGATCTATTCGCTGAAGAGCCACTCTTCCATGGTCCTCAGGTCTTCCGCCACCTTCGGAACGAAGCCCATATCCGGGAAAATATCCTTCTCCGGATCGAGTCCCGGCGCTATCTCGAAGAGTTCAGGTCCGTCCTCCGTCAATCTGAACACCGCCTTCTCCGTCACATAAAGGACCTCCTGCCTCTTTGACAGAGCTGTCTTCGCAGAGAACGTGATCTGTTCGATCTCGGGCAGGAACTTTTTGCCGCCGCCCTTCGTCGTCAGCGTTCCCATGAAGATCACTTTTTTCGCGTTCTGCGATATGTCGATGAATCCGCCGGGGCCGACGCTCCTGCCCCCGAACTTCGATACGTTGACGTTACCGGAAGAATCCGTTTCCGCAAGCCCGAGCACCGCCATGTCAAGCAGCCCGCCGTCGTAAAGCCTGAGGATATCCGCCATCTTGTACATTGCATCCGGATTGATCGCCGCTCCGAACCCGAGTCCGCTTATAGGCACGCCGCCAAGGACTCCCGACTCTGTCGAGAGAGTCATCCTGCCCTGCGTACCTTCTTCGCCCGCGACCGCACCGACCGCGTCCGGCATACCAATGCCAAGGTTCACGATGCTTCCTTCCTCGATCTCCCTGTACGCCCTTCTCCCGCATATCTTCCTGGCGCTGAGGGGCATCGGCTCTATCTCAGACTGAGGCACGCGCGCGTCGCCTGTCAGCTCCGGTCTGTAGTCGGGGCTGTCGTATCCCTGGATGTGGTTCTCGGGGGAAGCCACCACGACATAGTCGACCATCGAACCGTGTATCTTCACATCCCTCGGGTCGAGCTCACCGGCGCCGACGATCCTCTCGACCTGCGCGATGACTATCCCGCCCGAATTATGCGCTGCCGCAGCCACTTCGAACTGATCGGCTACCATCGCTTCTTTCTCGCAGGTCAGGTTCCCTGTCTCGTCCGCCGTCGTCATCCTGATCAGAGCGACGTCTATCGGCATCGCCGCATAATGCAGATAATCCGTCCCGTTCAATGTGATCTTGTCCGCCATGGCGTCCGGATCCACGTCCGGGTCGACGAACGTTCCGATGCCGACCTCTGTGATTATGTCCTTCATCCCGCTGGCCGCTGCAGTCTCGAACTCGACTATCGTCCCCAGCGGGAGCATGGTCAGCTCCGCATCACCGTCCGCTACGAGTTTCATGGTCGCAGGCTCCAGCCCCAAATGCGAGCAGATGATCTTCGTCACAAGTCCGGGTACCGATATCCTGCTCGCGCCGCGCTCCGCGTAGTCGCCGACACTGACGCCCTTGAGCATCGTCAGGTCCTTCGGACTGCCTGTCTCATCGTACCTTTCCCTGATTCCTATCAGCAGCTCTTCCGGCGCCACGAACCCGCAGAATCCGCCTATCGTGAAGACGCTTCCGTCCTTTATCGCTTCCGCCGCCTGTCTTGCTGTCACTATTTTCATTGATCCATCTTCTTTCTTTTGCCTGTTTGCTTACTCCGCCATCCCCGCGAGGGCAGCCACCGTAGCGTAGCGTCTGTCTGCGAGCTCCTGCAGAGCGTCTTTGTCTTTCTCTGTAAGCGTCCTGAACTTGCCGATCCCTTCAACGAATTCTCTCACGCTGATGGGCGAGGGGTTCTTCTTCAGTCTGAAGCCCTCTTCATCGCGCTCCCAAAGCGGGAACAGATTGCTCCTGACCGCCTGCCCGGCGACTTCGATCCCCATGTCCTCTTTGTATGACCATCCTGTCGGGCATGGTGAGAAAGCGTGGATGTAAGCGAATCCCTTCTTGCTCGCCTCAAGACCCTTTTCTATCTTCCTGATCATATCGGGCATATCGGACGGACTGACCGTCGCCACATACGAGCACTCATGCATCGCCAGTATCAAAGGCACATATTTCTGGTGCTGCCTCTTGCCGTTGATCACATCGCCTATTGGGGTCGTTGATGTCCTCGACCCCAGCGATGTCGTCGAACTCCTTTGATATCCTGTATTCATATACCCTTCATTATCATAGCAGACGTAGAGCATCTTTTCATCTCTCTCCGCCGCTGCGCTCAGCGCCTGGAAACCTGCATCCGCCGTTCCGCCGTCGCCCGCCACTGCAACGACATTGACATCAAGGCGCCCTTTCCTTTCATACATCTGACTCACTCCCGTGAGGAAGCTCGCTATATTCGTCAGGAGCGGGATGTGCACGGGGATCTTCATCCCGTTCTGGTAGTTCCATCCGACTACTCCCGCGCCGGCCATGCACCCCGGAGGGACGCCGACGATGGTGTTCGGTCCCGCTATCTGCAGGACTCTTCTCAGTATCAGCTCTCCGCCGCAGCCCTGGCACGCGGAGATGCCCGGCGACACCATATCTTCTGCATTCTTCAAAACATCAAGATAACTCATTGCCTAGTCCTCCTCCATGTACCACATGACTTCCTTTTCGCCCGGCTCGTCCTTGACGGCCTCGAGCCTCTCTATCGTGCCATGGATATCCTTCAGCGAGATATCTGCGCCGCCAAGTCCGCCTATGGCTGAAAAATGCGCATATGTCTCTGTCGCATCGCCCAGCGCCGCTTTGACTTCGGTGTGGTTAGGGCCCTCGCTCCAACCGAACGAGACGCTCCTGTCTATGACGCAGAAGGCTTTCTTTCCCTCAAGCGCTTTTCTGATCTTCTTTGCAGGGAACGGTCTTATGAATCTCAGTTTTATGAGACCCGCTCTGATCCCTTTGTTTCTGGCTATGTCGACCGCGTCTTTTCCTGTGCCCGTCATTCCCGCTATAGTTATGATCACGACATCAGCATCCTCAGTCCGGTACTCTTCTATCATCCCTCCGTAGGATCTTCCGAACTTTTCTGCGAACTCCCTGTCTATCTCTTCTATGATATCTTCAGCCCCTGTCATGGCCTCAAGATGGTCCTTCCTGTATTTCATAAGAAGCGGTCCCGGAGTCATCGGGTCCAGCGAGAACGGATCCTTCGGATCGAGCGCGGCATGATCGAACGACGGCGCAGGCAGGAACTCATCGATCTCCTTCTGCGTGGGCACGTCCACGCCTTCGGTCAGATGCGAACTGTAGAATCCGTCGTAACAGACGTTGACCGGTATCAGTACATCCGGATGCTCCGCGATCCGGTAGCCCTGGATCACCATGTCCAAAATCTCCTGGTTGCTGTCGCAGTACACCTGGATCCAACCTGCCTCTCTGACCGATATGGCATCCTGCTGCCCGCTCCATACCGTCTCGGGGCTGGTCATCTCCCTCGTCGAGATCGCCATCACCATCGGCAGTCTCAGAGTCGACATCCTGAAGTACGGCTCATACATGAATGCGAGGCCCTGGGCAGCCGTCGCCGTGAACACTCTTCCGCCTGCCGCAGCTGCGCCCTGGACGACGCTCATCGCCGAATGCTCGCCTTCGACCTGCACTATGTTCGAATCTATCCTGCCCGTTGCAGCGAACTCCGCCAGCTTTTCAGCAACTGACGACTGAGGTGTTATCGGGTAAGCAGCCACGAGGTCCGGCCTGCACAGCGCAGCCGCCTCGGATGCAGCATAGTTTCCTGTAAGGACTTTTATCTCTCCCATTACATTTCACCTCCCGTCAGTTCTGCGCCGGCGTCCGCAGCAAAGTCCGCCTCCGGCTCCATCGATATGGCGCCCCTCGGGCACTCCTTCGCGCAGAGGCCGCAGCCCTTGCAATAGTCGTATGATATGACATAGCTGTCTTCTTTTGAAACGACTGAGTTGACGGGGCAGTAAGCCATGCACAGCCCGCACTCCACGCATTTGTCCTTATCCATCACAGGACGGAACACTCTCCAGCTGGCTGTATCGAGGATGTACATACCTTCTCCACCCTTCGGTGTGATGTGCTTTCTCTTTGGTTTTTCCTCCTGTCCGTCCGGCTTCTCTGCCTTTTCCGCTGACGATCCTGCAGGCGCCGAAGCCTGCGCTGTCTGCCGGCCTGCTTCTTCCGCGGCCGACTTCTTCACTGCCTGTCCGCCTGCTTCTTCCGCGGCCGGCTTCTTCGATGCTTGTCCGTCTGCCGGGTAAGCGCATACTTCTTCGAAAGCCCTTTCGGCCGCTTCTGTATTTGCTTCCCCGAAAGTCTCACCTATAGCCTCGAACAGCACATCCTTTTCGACCAGTCCGGTCGCTTTGACAAAGGCTCCCAGCATAGCCGTATTCGGGATGTTCCTTCCGAAAAGCTCTTCACTGATCCCCGTGGCGTCGACGATCCATACGTCTCCCGCCTGCGGCGGAACATTCAGTTCTTCCCTTGTTTTTACTGAATTGATGATGATCGTTCCACCCTCTTTCAGCCCGCTGTATGTGGCTTCCATCCCGACGAGCGAATCATCCATGATCACGAGCATATCAGGCTCGTAGATCTGCGTCTTCCTTCTGATCTCCCCATCCGACAGACGAAGGTACCCAAAAACGGGCGAACCCTTACGTTCAACACCGAAGAAGGGGATGAACTGTCCTTTGCTTCCTCCCGCAACTGCAGCCTTTACGATGATCTGGCTCGCCTTAACGACGCCCTGTCCGCCTCTGCCGTGGAGTCTGATCTCTTTCATTTGATCTGCCTCCTTTTCCTGTCCTTTTCCGTTCGCTATCCTGTCCTTTTCCGTTCGCTATCCTGTCCTTTTCCGTTCGCTTTCATATCCTTTTCGCTATATGACTTGACTTGCTTGTATTTGTTCGTTATAATAACACTATATTCTTATATAGAACACAATTATGGTAGCATCGGAATCTTTTGATGTCAATCTTCTTTTTGTATCAAAAGATAATGGCTGCGACTGAACAAATAACGCATTCAGGCATTTTGTTCAGTCAA
>CAMKAM010000044.1 GCA_946410475.1 uncultured Bacillota bacterium | reverse complement strand
CAGGAATACAGATGTAACTGCAGGGGAGTCCGGCGGCATCACGCAGCACATCGGTGCATACGAAGTCGAGATCAACGGACAGAAGATCGTATTCCTCGATACACCGGGACATGAAGCATTTACTGCCATGAGAGCCAGAGGTGCGGATATCACCGATATCGCAGTCCTCGTAGTAGCGGCTGACGACAGCGTCAAACCGCAGACAGTAGAATCGATATCGCATGCCAAGGCGGCAGGAGTACCGATCATCGTTGCGATCAACAAGATGGACAAGCCGGGAGCGAATCCGGACAGGGTCAAGCAGGACCTTACGGAGCACGGCATCCTCGTTGAAGACTGGGGCGGCGATGTCATCAGTGTACCGGTATCGGCTAAAACGGGCGACGGCATCAGGAACCTTCTCGAGATGATACTGCTCCAGGCAGAAGTTCTCGAGTTGAAGGCAAATCCGGATCGTCTTGCGCTGGGTACTGTCATCGAGGCAAGGCTCGACAAGGCAAAGGGTCCTGTAGCTACTCTGCTCGTAACGAACGGAACTCTCAAGGCGGGTCAGTCTGTCGTAGCGGGCACATGCGCCGGCAGGATCAGACTTATGACGAACCATAAGGGCGAAACGATATACAAGGCCGGCCCGGCTACAGCAGTCGAGATCCTCGGTCTCACAGACGTTCCTGCTGCAGGTGACAAGTTCAACGCAGTCGGAAGCGACAAGAAGGCAAAGGAGATCGCGGAGAACAGAAGACTCAAGCAGCGTGAGGAAGTCATGGCAAGGACATCGAGCTCGACGCTCGAGGATCTGTTCAGCCAGATCAGCCAGGGCGAGAGAAAGGAACTCAACCTCATCGTCAAGGGTGACGTAATGGGTTCGGTAGGCGCTGTGAACGCTTCTCTCGAAAAACTCTCGAACGACGATGTCAAAGTCAACATCGTACACTCGGGCGTAGGCGCGATCAACGAGTCGGACGTCACGCTGGCAGGAACATCGGATGCTATCATCATAGGATTCAATGTACGTCCGCAGTCCGCAGTCAGCTCTATGGCTGACCGTGAGGGCGTCCAGATCAGAACATATAACGTTATCTACAATATCATCGACGATGTCGAGAACGCTATGAAGGGTATGCTCGATCCTGAGTTCAAGGAAGTCGTGCTCGGCGAAGTCGAAGTCAGAGATACATTCAAGGTACCGAATGTCGGAACGATCGCCGGTGCTTATGTCACGAACGGCAAGGTCGTCAGGAACGCTCAAGTCCGTCTCGTAAGAGAAGGTATCGTTATCCACGAAGGAGCCATATCCTCGCTCAAGAGATTCAAGGATGACGCGAAGGAAGTCCTTCAGGGATATGAGTGCGGCATAGGAATCGAAAACTACAACGACATCAAGGTCGGTGACATCATCGAGTGCTTTGAGATGCAGGAAGTTGAGAGGCAGGACTGATGGGAAAAGGATACAGACAGGGCAGGATGTCCGGAGAGATACAGAAGATCATCAGCCACATGCTGCTGCGTGAGCTCAAAGATCCCAGGCTGGACGGCATGGTCAGCATAACAGCTGTCGACGTAACAAGCGACGGCAGCTATGCGACTGTCTATGTCACAGTGTTCGAGCCGGGGATGGATGACGAAAAACTGGCAGAAAGGCAGGATGAGGTCATCGAAGCGCTCGGCAGAGCAAAAGGCCTGATGAGACGAGAGATAGGAAGAAGCATGAAGCTCCGCCATACTCCCGAACTGATATTCAAGATAGACAGATCGCTGGAATACGGAAGGCATATGGACGAGGTGATACGCAACGTCATGAAGGAGCAGGAAGACAGCGGGAACGGAGATCAGGATGAAGAATGATCCGATGAAAAAAATAGCAGATGCTCTTCTGGGAGCGGAAAGCATAGATATCGTCACGCATATAATGATGGACGGAGATGCCATAGGTTCCGCTGTGGCGCTCTGCCTTGCTCTTAGAAAAGAAGGCAAGACAGCGAACGTTATCATCGAGGACAGCATAGCGGAGTATCTTCAGTTCCTGGAATACGGATGCGTGACAGACGTAGCAGAGGCAGAGGGATCCGGCGACATATGTGTGGCGCTCGATTGCGGCACAAAGTCCAGATTCCCGAAGAGGAGCGATATACTCGATTCCGCGAAGCTCAGGATATGCGTAGACCATCATCAGACCACTGAGCCGATCGCCGACCTCAATTATATCGAACCTGAATCAGCGGCCACAGGAGAGCTCGTATACGCTCTTATAAAGGAAATGGGAACCGAGATCGATAAGGATATCGCCTCATGCATATTCGCGGCTATAGCGACCGATACGGGGAACTTCATGTATTCGAATACGACGAAGCGATCCCATGAGGTGGTCATCGATCTGTATGATACGGGTTTTGACGCTTACTCGGTCAGCGTACAGCTGTACGAGAACGAACCTTACAGAAAGATCGCCCTGCACGGAGACGTCGTCTCACGGGCTGAGAGGCTCGCTGACGGGAAGATAATAATGGCGAAGGTCAGCAGAGAACTTTTGGAGTCACACGGAGCTGATTTTGAGGATACAGAGGGTATTGTAAGCATCCTCAGAAGCATCAGCGGCGTTGAGGCTGCAGCCTTGGTAAAGGAAAAGAAAAAAGACGAGATAAAGGTCTCGCTCAGATCAAAAGAGTATGTCGATGTCGCGAAAGTCGCATCGGGATTTGAAGGAGGCGGTCATAAGAGGGCTGCCGGCTGTACTATCCGTAAGGATCTGGATTCGGCTTACGAAGAGATCAAGACTGCTCTGGTAAAGGAAACATGCAGGGGATAATCAATCTGAACAAACCGCAGGGCATGACATCACATGACTGCGTTGGAATGATAAGACGGCTGACCGGAATAAAGAAAGTCGGCCACGCAGGGACGCTCGATCCGATGGCGACAGGCGTCCTTCCTGTATGTGTGGGAAGGGCGACCAGGATAATGCAGTATCTGGACGATGAAAAAAAGGAATATGTCTGCGGGATGCTGCTTGGCCGAAGGACGGACACTCAGGATATCTGGGGTACCACGCTGGAGGAAGTTATCCCTGATGAGGAACAGCTCAGACGTGTCACGGATGTTCTGAAAGGGTTTGAAGGAGATATCCTGCAGACCCCGCCGATGTACTCGGCGCTGAAATATAAAGGGAAAAAACTCTATGAATATGCCAGAAAGGGTATTGAAATAGAAGTAAAACCGCGCAAAATACACGTTGATGAGATAGAAATACTGAACATAAAAGATTATTATGTAACCCTTAGGATACTGTGCGGACGGGGGACATATGTCAGATCCATCTGCGATGAGGCGGGGAGGGTCCTCGGATGCGGCGCCTGTATGAGCTCTCTTGAGCGTACTCTGAGCGCAGGACTGAGGATAGAAGAATCCGTTGATGCGGATGCGCTGAAAGAGATGACTGCTGAGGAAATCGAAGCGATCATCTATCCGCCGTATTATCCGCTCGATATGGAGAAGATATACGTTACTCCTGAAGAAGCCAACCGCCTTATCGATGGTAAGCACATACCTTTCCCGGACAGGAGCGATGTTATGAAGTCTGCGAAAGGCGGCAGATTCACTGTCTTCGAAGGAAGCAGATTTATCGGCATCATACATGTGGGAGAAGACGGGATGATGATCCCGGAGAAAATATTTGACACTGAAAAGAAATGAGAAACGAAATGAAGATATTCAACAGTCTTGAAGAGATCGACATCATGGACAATACTGCTGTTGCGCTTGGCAATTTTGACGGGCTGCATACCGGACATATGCACCTTATCAGGAGCATGAAAAAGACGGCTGCTGAGAAGGGTCTAGTACCGGCTGTGTTCACTTTCTCGAACCATCCTAGCGCGCTGATAACAGGCGATAAAGTCCCTGAGATCATATATGCTGATGATAAGGCTGAGATACTCGAGAATGAAGGCATAGGTGTACTGTTCAACATCCCGTTCACGGAAGAGATCAGGAACATGAGTCCTGAAAGATATGTCAGGGAACTGCTGATAGAAAAGTTCAGGATGAAAGATGCGTTCTGCGGATTCAATTACAGATTCGGTGCAAAGGCAGCAGGGGATACAGAACTATTTTTTGCTCTTGCGGAAGAACTTGGATTCGATCTTCATGTCATGGATCCCGTTAAAGATGGAAGCGATGTAGTAAGTTCCACATTGATCAGGAAGGCTGTTATGACGGGAGATATGAAGGAAGCGGCACGGCTTTTGGGCAGACCATATGTCATAAAAGGAACAGTTGCCGAAGGGAACAAACTCGGGAGGACCATCGGTTTCCCTACATGCAATATCTCGGTAGATGAGGGCATGGTCCAGCCGGCAAACGGAGTATACCAAACTACGTGCAAGTATAACGGTAAAGAGTACAGATCCATCACGAACGTAGGAGTGAAACCAACTATAGGGGAGTACGAAAAAAATATAGAGACCAACATATTCGATTTCGATAATGACATATACGGTTGTGATATCGAGGTGCGATTCCTGGATAGAATAAGAGAAGAAAAGAAGTTCTCCGGTATAGAAGAACTGAAAAAGCAGATAGAGAAGGACTGTGTAACAGCTGAAAGGATGCATTCGGGCGAAATGTGATCGTTATGTGGAACATCATATAGATAACGAATCATATCAAAGAGCCTGTCACCCCACATCATCTTGATGAGTGGGGTTTTTTGGTGTGTGGAAAAGTGATAAAAGAGTGAAAAAATACAAGAAAAAGCAGGTTTCCTCAAAAAAAGATATTGTTATATTGGGGGTAGCAATGATAATATTATCGTAAACTTCAACACTGGTCCATAAGTCTGGAGGAGTTTTTATGATTTTTGCGCGCAGATTAGTTTGTGTGTCGATTTCACTGATCCTGGCTTTGACCGGTATTTTTATTCCGCAAAATGTCAGTGCAGCTGGAAAGGCAAGTGCCGTAAAGGCCACAAAATACAGTGTTCCCGGCCGTTTGTACATCGGGAGCCCTGTTACGCTGAAAGGCAAGGTGAGTTCTACTAAAAAGCTGACTTATGTCCGTGTCGGCATCAAGAATTCACGCAATCATTGGCTTGTCGGTAAAAATGTTCCGGTAAACCCGAATTCCAAATCATTCAATATCAAAACTGTTGATACAAAGATCAAATTCGGAAAGCTCAAGGCAGGCACATACTATTATACCGTATATGCTAAAGACTCCTCCGGGTCCGGTCGTAATGTCATCCGCAAAAAGTTTACGGTTTCTGAGATGAAGCCTGTGTACTATAACACTCCGTCATATTACATGATCAAGGGACATGGCTTTGATATGAAGGGTAAAGTCCATTCCAAGTTCAAGATGACGAAAGTAGTGATCGGCATTACGAATTCAAAGGGCTCATGGAAGTCGGGCTTCTATAAAAAAGTCAACCCGAAGTCGAGGAAGTTCAATATAGCGAGTGTCGATACTTCGATCAAGTTCGGAAAACTCCCTGCAGGTACATATCGTTATGTGATATATGCAAAGGACAATAAGGGCAAAGGCAGAGTCATTCTCTCGAAGAAATTCAAAGTCGTAAAGTCGATCCCGAGAGAAACGCCGGCCAGCACTGCGTCAGTTCCTGTGCTTTACAAGACGAACCATACGATCCTGAAGTTCAACTCGAATGTGATCGAGAACATCGGCAGACAGACTTTCTCGGGTCCGTGCGGATTGTACAGCATGGCTTACTGCAGAGCTGTACTTGATGGTAAATTCTCCAGGAGCGGATATGACCCGGTAAGAAAAGAGTACAGATCATTCGACACATACTATGGCAAGCTCTGGGCAGTATACGGTCACCATTCGAATGCTGCTTACTGGGCGGAAGGAAACGGCGATTGCATCTGGTTCAGTTCTGCGAGGAGCTGTTATGTAAGAGCTTACAGGGAGATCAGAAAAGGAAAGCCGTGTGTCATAAAAGTACATAATGGCTACAGCGGCAACAATCACTATGTGGCAGTTATCGGATATACGATGGGCACGACGGAGAGCAATGTCTGTCTCGACAGATTGATCGCGATAGATCCAGTTTATGTCCAGGAGGGCAGAGTATATAGAGCGCTCAGCGAGATCAGCTGGTACTCGGATACGAGTTCCCCGCAGTGCATCGTATTCTGATAGATAATGAAAAGTAAATATATAATCTCAAATCAAACCGGAAAAGAGAGGACCGAGCGGTCCTCTCTTTTCTTGTTTTCATTTTATAATTGTTCGAATCATTCTTCGTCGGCGAATGGATCGTCGTCCGTTACGTCCTGGCCGCCCTGTGCACCATTATCTTCTGTGCCTCCGTCTTCTGCAGGTTCATAATATTCCTCGCCGTCTGCGGGCTGCTCTTCGCCGTTGTCTACAATGACGCCTTCATCTTCAGTGAATCCTTCATCTGTGACCTCATCTTCTATCTCGGCCGGTTCTTCCGTGATGGTCTCATCGAAATCTGCTGACTCTCTGTTTTGCAGGAACCAGTAAGCTCCGCAGGCGATGAGGGCGAGTATCAGGAATATGATGAAGATCTTGAGACCTTTTCCTTTCTTCTTTTTGCTCCGCCCCGAGCGGCCGGCGTTTGCCGTTTCTTCCGCAGTTACCTGTTCCGAGACAGTCTTTTCTTCCGGAATGACTGAGTTTTTCTGCTCTTCGGCTTTGCGCGCTCTTTCTGCTTCGGCCTCGGCGCGCGCTTTGGCTCTTCTTTCTGCTTCTTCGGCTTCTGCGATCTCGGGTTTCAGCACCTGTCCGCAGAATCCGCACCTTATCGAATCATCCGATGCGGCATGACCGCATTTGGGACATCTAACAAGCGACATAATCAATACCTCCTTTTACGGTACTTTTCCGAGAACATATAATAGCAAGAACCAAAGAAAAAGACAAGTGACACTGTATCGATATATGGTATAATAAACAATTGGAAAAGGAGACCAGGATATGAAACCGATCTACAAAAGAGTTTTACTAAAAGTCAGCGGAGAGGCGCTGGCGGGCGAGAAAGGCTTCGGCCTTGATACGCCGACCATCAAGAAAATGGCAGCGGAGATCAAAGATGTCTATGACTGCGGTGTCCAGATCGCCGTCGTTGTCGGAGGAGGCAACTTCTGGAGAGGAAGGACCAGCAGTAACATGGACAGGGCGACGGCTGATTACATCGGCATGCTCGCGACCTGCATGAACGCTCTTGCTCTGCAGGAAGCCTTTGAGGATATCGGGATGCAGACAAGAGTGCAGACTGCTATCGAGATGAGGGAAGTCGCTGAACCCTATATCAGGAGAAGGGCGATCCATCAGCTTGAAGAAGGCAAGATAGTGATATTCGGAGCAGGTACAGGAAATCCGTTCTTCTCGACGGATACGACAGCTGCTCTCAGAGCTGCTGAGATAGACGCCGAAGTGATCCTTTTGGCGAAGAACATCGACGCTGTATATTCGGCAGATCCGAAACTGGATCCGAATGCTGTAAGGTACGAACACCTCACGCACTGGGATGTTCTCGAGAAGGATCTGAAGGTGATGGATTCCACGGCAGCCTCGCTGTGCAGGGATAATAACATCGATATCAAGGTATTCGCTATAGCCGGAGAAGGAAACGTGATGAAGGCTGTATGCGGAGAAAAAATAGGCACATCTATAACATAAGGAGGAAATCATGTCAGAACAGGTAATGACAACGCTCGAAGAAAAATTGGTCAAGAGCATGGATAATCTTAAGGAAGAACTGAATGCTGTAAGAGCAGGCAGAGCGAATCCGGCTCTCCTCGACAGAGTCGAAGTAGAGTATTACGGATCGATGACTCCGCTCAAACAGCTCGCGACTGTAGCTGCGCCTGATCCGCGCACACTGCTCGTAACACCGTTCGATCCGAAGTCGGTAGGCGATATCGAAAGAGCGATACTTGCTGCAAACATCGGTATCAATCCGGCGAACGACGGTAAAGCCGTAAGACTGTCCATTCCTCAGCTTACAGAGGAGAGAAGAAAGGAACTCGCCAAGAAGGCGCGCGGCATAGGCGAAGAAGCCAAGGTCGCAGCGAGAAACCTCAGAAGAAAGGCTAACGACGAGATCAAGAAAGAGGAAAAGAACGGAGATCTGACAGAGGACGACGTCAAATCTTTCCTCGATGATATCCAGAAGGCTACAGACAAGGCTATCAAGGACATCGACAATATCGTTGCCAACAAAGAGAAAGAGATCATGGAGGTCTGATGGACCGAACGAATGATAAGATACCCCGTCACGTTGCCGTCATAATGGACGGCAACGGCAGATGGGCTGAAAAAAGAAAACTGCCCAGAGTGATGGGTCACAACGCCGGCATGAGATCGATGAGGGAGATAGTCAGACGCTCCAGCGATATGGGGATAGAGTATCTCACGGTTTATGCATTTTCTACGGAGAACTGGAAACGCTCAGCGGAAGAAGTGGGCGGTATTTTTCGTCTTCTCGTAAAGTTCGTAGACAGCGATCTCGAAGAATTATACAGGAACAACGTCCGGGTCAACGTTCTCGGCGACTGGAGGAAGCTTCCTGCGCCGGCTGTCGACAGACTCGAGAAAACTATAGAGCGGACGAAGTCCAATGACGGGATGAAGTTCAATATATGCCTCAATTACGGCAGCCGCGCTGAGATCACGGATGCCGTGAGGGAACTTGCCGAAAAGGTTAAACTCGGTGAACTGGAGCCTGAAGATATCGATGAAGAAGCGATCTCAAAAGCGCTTCTGACCGGCAGGTACGATATACCTGATCCGGATCTTCTTATACGCACCAGCGGCGAGATCAGGATATCGAATTATCTGCTGTGGCAGATCGCTTACAGCGAGATGATATTCACTGATATACTTTGGCCGGATCTCGATCCTGATACATATGAAGAACTCGTTCTGAGTTATAAAGACAGAGACAGAAGATTCGGAGGACGCAACAAATGAAAACCAGGATACTATCAGGTCTGATAATGGTCCCGCTGCTCGCCGTCCTTTATTTCGGAGGCGATGTGCTGAGGATAGCGTGCTTCATCATCGGTATAGCGGGGCTTTATGAATTCATGAAGGGATTCAAGAGCATGGACATCAAGCCGTCATATCCGATCGGCTGCGTGTTCGCTCTGCTGCTTTACGGGATCGACACCCTCAGGATCTGGAGCGGGGTATACAGACCGGAGCTATATATGTGCTGGCTGGTCCTGTTGGTAGTCTGCTCGTGCCTGTATCTTTTCAAGTTCGATGAGAGGAAACTTGAAGACGGCATGGCTACGATCATCGGAGTCGTGTATATCGTTCTTTTCTCTTATCACGTGGTGCTGGTCGATCAGACGGTACACAGCATACTGGTGTGGACGATAGTTTTCTCGGCATTCGGAACGGACATATTCGCTTACTTTACAGGCTATGCTCTCGGCAAGCACAAGCTCTGCCCGAAGATCAGCCCCAAGAAGACTATTGAAGGCTCGATAGGCGGTATCCTTGGGAGCATGCTCCTGTGCGGAATATTCGGATGGTTCGCCGCGGGCGGTGTTTACTTCCTGCACACGCTGGCTATCGGC
>CAMKAM010000043.1 GCA_946410475.1 uncultured Bacillota bacterium | reverse complement strand
GGCACAGGCGAGGAGACCGGTGGCGCTGACGATATCGAAGTGATCGATATGACCCCTGAACCTAAACCCAGCATCACGAGCGCGCTTGACCAGGAGATCTTCGAAGTCGAAGGAAGGACGGTCAATGCCGATATCACCTACAGCAAGATGCTCAAAAGGATCAAGAAAAAAAGGGTGATCGTAAAGCGCGAGTACAGGGCTTTGGCAAAGCAGAAGATGTATGGATATGATACCTTCCAGGGTGCGGCAAGCGACGGGACGTATGCTTACCATGTCATGTGCTGCAATGCTAAGCAAAAGTGCAAAGTCGTAAAGATCAGAGTTTCTACCGGCCGTGTCGTTAAGGTCTCGGGTCCGCTTAAGATCGGACACGGTAACGACGCGACTTATGACTACAACAAAAACGAGCTGGTCACTACGTACAAACGCGGTCAGACGAGATATGTCGCAGTGATAGATCCCTATACTCTGAAACTGAAAAGATATCAGAAACTCAATTTCCCGGACAAGATCCGCGGAACGAGCAAAAGCTCGACAAGATCGATCAAGGGTATAGCAGCGATCGCTTATGATAAGAGCACCGGCAATTTCATCGGAAGAGTCAAAAAACGCCGCAGTTTCATAGTGATCGACGGAGATTACAATGTCATCGGATATATCCGTGCAAAGTCCTACAAAGACTACCTTTGCCAGACGATCGAGTGCACCGATAAGGTGATACTGCATGCTCAGTCTCCGCAGAAGAAAGGGCAGGAATACAACATAATCTCTGTTTATGACTACCAGGGCAATTATCTTGCCACGATAAGGACCGCAAGGAGCGGCCGCGAGATAGAGAGTATATATCGTGTCGGAAAAGAACTCTTCGCGGGCGAGTACCATTCGCATTACAAGACAAAGACGAAATATGTAAAGAAAAAGGTCAAGGTCAGGAACAAGAAAGGAAAGGTCGTCCGTACCAAGAAGGGCAAAGTCAAGTACAAGAAGAAAAAGGTCAAGGTCAAGTACAAGGTGTTATACCGTGACAATCATATCTACAAGATAGATCTGTAGAAGGTATATACCCCGGGCATACGAATCGAAGGCGTGTGCCCGGGTCGTTATTTTTTTGACTTTTAGGGTTTATATTTCCGGAAAAAAAGGTATAATAAATCCGCATGATTTTTTTGGGAGGACAAAATGCTTAAACTGGAGAATGTAAAATGGACGGCCGAGGACGGCAATGAGATCCTGAAGGGCATCGATTTCGAAGCCATGGAGGGTACGCTTACAGTCATCACAGGGCCGAACGGAAGCGGAAAAACAACTCTCGCGAAGGTCATCTCAGGCGTAGAGAAACTTGCATGCGGAAGCATCAAACTCGGTGAAACTGAGCTCGCGGGACTGGATATAACACAGAGAGCTAAGAGAGGCGTTGCTTACGCCTTCCAGCAGCCCGTCAGATTCAAGGGCATCACGGTCAGAGACCTCATCGAACTCGCTGACGGCGGCAAAGTCGAAGAGATGGACGTCTGCCGCGTGATGAACAAGGTAGGGCTCTGCACACAGGACTACATCGACCGTGAGGTCAACGACAGCCTTTCGGGCGGCGAGATAAAACGTATAGAGATCGCAACAGTGCTCGCGAGAAAAGACGCGAAGCTTCTGGTGTTCGATGAGCCTGAGGCAGGTATCGACCTTTGGAGCTTCAACGGTCTCGTCGAGGCGTTCGAGGAACTCAAGAGCGAGAAAGACAAGGTGCTGCTCGTCATCTCTCACCAGGAGAGACTGCTTGAGATCGCCGACCAGATCGTCGTCATCGATGGCGGAACAGTCAGGGTCGCAGGCCCGGGCAAAGAAGTTCTGCCGCAGCTGATGCATGGCGAAGTCGTCGGTGACTGCCCCGTCGGAAAGGAGAGAGCATAATGGACAAGATAACAGAGACTTTATTGAAACTCGTTTCCGACTACACGGAAGACGGATACAAAGGCGCAGCATTCAACATCAGGGAAAACGGAGGCTGCGCGGGAAGACAGTCGACAGAGAACATCAAGATAGAGCCGAAGGAAGGCGGAAAGGGCATAGACATCTATGTCGCTCCGGGAACGAAAGACGAGAAGGTATTCATCCCTGCCTGCATCAGCAGGAGCGGAGTCGAAGACCTCGTATATAACGACTTCCACATCGGGGAGGGCGCTGACGTCACGATCGTCGCGGGATGCGGCGTTCATACTGACGGCGAGGAGGAGTCGCTCCACAGCGGTATCCACAGATTCATGCTCGGAAAGAACTCCAAGGTGCTCTATGAGGAAAAGCACATCGGAACGGGCGAAGGCACGGGTGAAAGAAAGATCGATCCGGTCACGGAGTGCACTCTTGAAGAGGGTTCCATCCTTGAGATGAATACTCTGCAGCTCGGCGGCGTCGACCACTCGATCAGAAAGACACGCGGCACGCTCGACAAGGAGGCGAAGCTGATCATCCACGAGAGCATCATGACGGACGGAGATCAGTACGCGATGACTGACTTCGAAGTATCCATGGACGGTGAAGACTCCGCTGTAGATCTCATCTCGAGATCCGTAGCCAAGGATGATTCATATCAGGAATATCACTCCAAGATCAACGGCAATGCCAGATGCGCGGGACACTCCGAGTGCGACGCCATCCTGGTCGGAAACGGCAAGGTCAACGCGGCGCCGGAGCTGTTCGCGGGAGACCTCGACGCAGCACTGATACACGAGGCGGCGATCGGCAAAGTCGCCGGAGAGCAGATCCTGAAGCTCAGGACGCTCGGCCTCACAGAGGAAGAAGCAGAGCAGAGGATCATCAACGGATTCCTCGGAGCATAAGCAGAAATCAAATCACCCCGGTCCGAAAGGACCGGGGTATTTCTATTGCCGATAATGTTGGAAGCGGCAGAAGAAAAGTGAAGCAGATTTTTGAATTTTGTGATAAAATTATAATGTTGTTTGGTTATCAAAAAGAAAGGATCGGGACATGATTTACAGAGACTTCAAAGATGAAAAGCTTTCGGCGCTGGGCATGGGCTGCATGAGGCTCCCGGTGATCGACGGTGACGATTCTAAAATAGACGTGGAGCAGACCGAAGAGATGGTCGCTTACGCGATGGAACACGGCATCAACTACTACGATACGGCCTGGGGTTACCACGGCGGCAATTCCGAACTCGTGATCGGCGAGGCACTTTCAAAGTATCCGAGAGAGAGCTTCAACCTCACGACGAAGTTCCCCGGCTACGATCTTAAAAACATGCCGAAGGTGGTGGAGATATTCGAAGAGCAGCTGAGCAAGCTGAAGGTCGACTATTTCGATTTCTATCTCATCCACAATGTATGCGAGCTGAATATAGACGAGTATCTGAACGAGGAACACGGGATATATGCCCACCTGATGAAGCAGAAGGAAAACGGCAGGATCCGCCATCTCGGATTCTCGACGCACGGCAGCCTCGAGGTGATGAGGCGCTTCCTCGAAAAGTACGGTGAGGGGATGGAGTTCTGCCAGATCCAGCTGAACTATGTCGACTGGGATTTCCAGGACGCAAAGGAAAAGATCGAACTGTGCAAAGAGTACGGTCTTCCGGTATGGGTCATGGAGCCTCTCAGGGGCGGCATGCTCGGAGACAAGTTGCCGGATGAATACGCGGAGAAGATCAAAGCGATCAGACCGGATGAGACGGCGACAGCTATGGCGTTCCGCTTCTTGCAGAGCATTAACGAAGTCAAAATGGTGCTGACCGGCGCTTCGAACTTCGACCAGCTGAAGGAGAATATAGCGATATTCGAGGAGGACAAGCCGCTTACTGACGGCGAGAAGGAGCAGCTGATCGGCGTCGCGTCCGATATGCTCTCGGACATCGTTCCCTGCACGGCATGCAGCTACTGCGTCAGCCACTGCCCGCAGGAACTTCCGATCCCGCATCTCATCGGACTCTATAACGAGAACAAATTCACACCGGGCGGTTTCATAGCACCGATGGCGCTGGCGGCGCTCCCGAAGGAGAAGCGTCCGAGAAACTGCATAGGGTGCAGAGCCTGCGAGGCGGTCTGCCCGCAGCAGATAAAGATATCAGAGATAATGGCCGACTTCGCATCCGGCGGAAAGAAATAGCAAACGGTAAAGTGCCCCCCTGAAACGGGGCGCTTTTCAATTGGATGATCCGATATATGAAAGAAGGTGGAGAAGAAATGAAGAAGTATGTATTCGTGACAGGAGGAGTCGTCTCAGGACTCGGGAAGGGCATCACTGCGGCGTCGCTCGGAAGGCTCCTAAAGGCGAGAGGACTGAAGGTGGCGTCACAGAAACTCGACCCTTATGTCAATATAGATCCGGGGACGATGAGCCCCTACCAGCACGGCGAGGTATATGTCACGGACGACGGGGCGGAGACCGACCTTGACCTCGGACATTATGAGAGGTTCATAGACGAGGATCTCAACAAGTATTCGAACCTGACCACAGGCCGCGTCTACTGGAACGTCCTGAACAAGGAGCGCAGGGGCGACTACCTGGGAAGCACGGTGCAGATAATCCCGCACATCACGAACGAGATCAAGGAATATATCTATAATGTCGGGGATCACACCGATGCCGATGTCATCATCACAGAGATCGGCGGAACTATCGGGGATATCGAATCGCAGCCGTTCATAGAAGCGATCAGACAGATATCGATAGAGGCGGGAAGGGAGAACTGCCTCTTCATCCACGTGACTCTCGTCCCGTACATACAGAGCAGCGGTGAACTGAAGAGTAAGCCGACACAGCATTCCGTCAGGGAACTCCAGTCGATGGGGATATCTCCGGACATAATAGTCCTGAGGTCTGACGTCCCGGTCGACGAAGACATAATCAAAAAGATATCGCTCTTCTGTAATGTCAAAGAAGACTGCGTCATAGAGAACAGGACCGTATCGAATCTTTATGAGGCGCCTCTGATGCTCGAGGAGAAACGTTTCTCATGGATCGTCTGCAGGGAGCTCGGAATAGATGCCGGGACCTGCGACATGACGGAATGGAAGGAGATGACGGACAGGATAGATTCGCTTACTGAATCCGTCAGAATCGCGATCGTCGGAAAATACGTCAAACTGCACGACGCATATCTTTCGGTCGCCGAGGCGCTGAGGCACGCCGGCTACGAGAACGGCTGCGCTGTCGACATCATGTGGATCGAGTCGGAGGATATAACGGACGAGACGGCGGAGTCGATACTCGGTGATGCTGACGGCATACTGGTACCGGGTGGATTCGGTTCGCGCGGCATCGAGGGCAAGATCGCGGCGGCAAGGTATGCGCGAGAGAATGACGTTCCGTATTTCGGCATCTGCCTCGGACTTCAGATCGCTGTCATAGAGTACGCGAGGGACGTGCTCGGGATCGCGGACGCGAACTCCGGAGAATTCGATGAGGAGACGCCGCACAAGGTGATAGACTTCATGCCGGACCAGAGCGGCAAGATTCCGAAGGGCGGAACTATGAGACTGGGGGCTTACCCCTGCATGATACGCAAAGGGTCGATGATGGAGAAGGCTTACGGCGCGACGGAGATCTCAGAGAGGCACCGTCATCGTTACGAAGTGAACAACGACTACAGAGACAGCCTTGAGGAAGCCGGCATGCATGTGACGGGAACGAGCCCGGACGGAACGCTGGCTGAGGCGGTCGAGATACCCGCGAACGGTTTTTTCGTCGGAGTGCAGTTCCACCCCGAGTTCAAGAGCAGACCTAACAGGGCGCATCCGCTGTTCAGAGAGTTCGTCGCGGCGTCGCTTGGGAGGCGGTAAGCAGCCGGGATCTTATGAGCGCTGACTGAAAAAGAGCTTTGAAAAGCGTCGATGTTGGTGAATAAACGTGTTGAAATACGAAGTCGTTTTTTGTATAATAGTACAGCGAATGAGCACGGGACGGCCGGAAAAGGTGCCGCGGGATGTTCATCAGTGAAAAACAGGACACAAAAATGATACTGATAGTGGTACAGATATAAGGAGGAGACAGAATGGCATTTTCGGAAGAGGTAGGAATTGACCTGGGAACAGCCAATGTCATAGTTTATATAAAGAACAAGGGCATCGTACTTCAGGAGCCCTCGGTAGTTGCTGTAGACGAAGAGAGCAACGAGATCCTTGCTGTAGGTGAAGAGGCAAGGCAGATGCTCGGAAGGACTCCGGCTAACATCATCGCTATGAGACCGCTCAGAGACGGCGTCATCTCCGACTATGATGTTACAGAGAGGATGCTCAAGTACTTCATCAAGAAGACATGCGGAGCCGGCAAATTCTTCAGACCGCGTATCATGATCTGCGTACCGAGCGGAGTTACGGAAGTCGAGAAGAGAGCTGCAAGAGAAGCAGCTACTCAGGCAGGCGGAAAAGACGTATTCCTGATGGAAGAGCCGCTGGCTGCAGCTATCGGCGCAGGACTCGACGTTGCGGGACCGCAGGGCAACATGGTCATGGACATCGGCGGCGGTACATCCGACATCGCGATCATCGCGCTCGGCGGCATCGTCACCAGCACATCCGTCAAGGTCGCAGGCGACAAGTTCGACGAGTCGATCGTCAAATACATGAGAAAGAAACACAAGCTCTACATAGGTGACAGAACTGCAGAAGAGCTGAAGATCAACATCGGTACTGCATTCCCCAGAGAGGAAGAAGTCAAGATGACATGCAGCGGCCGTGACCTCGTCACAGGTCTTCCGCGTGACGTCGAGATGACGAGCGGAGAGATGCTCGAAGCTCTCGAAGAGCCGCTCCACCAGATCTGCGAAGCAGCTCATGCCGTTTTGGAGAAGGCACCCCCTGAACTGGCAGCTGACATCAGCAAGTCCGGCATCTATGTAACAGGCGGCGGCGCTCTGATGTACGGCATCGACAAGAGGATAGAAGACAGAACAGGCATCAGTGTCCACATCGCAGAAGACCCGATGTCGTGTGTTGCAGTTGGAACAGGCAAGGCTCTTGACAACATCGAAGTCCTCGAAAGGGCAAACATCAACAGACGAAAGAGATCATTCATTTAATTGATATCAGAGACTATCTCAAACGAGATAGTCTTTTTTTAGGAACAGGATATGCGACTTACACTTATTGCGACAACAACATTCGGACTCGAGGCCGTGGTGAAGAGAGAGATACAGGCGCTCGGGTATGACATAGAAAAAGTCGAGGACGGGAAGATAACATACATCGGAGATGAAAGGGCCATCGTCAGGAGCAATCTCCACCTGAGGTGCGCGGACAGGGTCCTGCTTCGCATGGGTGAATTCGAGGCGGCTGAGTTCGAGGAACTCTTCCAGAACGTCAAAGGCATGGATTGGGAATATCTGATCCCGCCCGACGGAGCCTTCCCGGTGACAGGCTCGAGCGTCAAGTCGGCGCTCCACAGCGTGCCGGCATGCCAGAGCACTGTGAAGAAGGCTATAGTCGACCGCATGACAGAAAGTCTGGGTGTAAGCGAACTGCCCGAGATGGGAGCGGTCTTCAAAGTTAAGGTGCAGATGTTAAAGGACCGCGCGACCATCACCGTCGACACGAGCGGAGAGCCTCTGCACAAGAGAGGATACCGACAGAGGACGGTTCCCGCTCCGATGAAGGAGACCATGGCCGCGGCTCTGATATCGCTTTCGTTCTGGAATCCGGACAGAGTGCTGCTCGATCCGTGCTGCGGATCGGGAACGATACCGATCGAGGCGGCGATGATAGGAAAGAACATGGCTCCGGGACTGTCGAGAAAGTTCGCCTGCGAGGAGTGGCCGCTGATAGACAGAGAGATCTGGAAGGAAGAGAGAAAGAAAGCTTTCGAACAGATAGAGGACAGGAAGCTTACTATATATGCATGCGACGTAGACCCGAGGTCTATGGAAGCCGCGAAGGAGAACGCCATGGAAGCCGGCGTCTTCGACGACATCGTATTCAAGCAGATAAACATCACCGACCTCAGGCCGGAAGGCGACAACGGGATCATAATAGTCAACCCGCCTTACGGTGAGAGGATAAGCGGCAAAGGCGGCCGCGGATCAGACAAAGATAGACGCGCAGAGCGGGATGAAAGACGTGGAAACGGCCGCGGCAGAAGAGACCGGGGCAGGACGGAAGAGTACGAGCATCCTCAGGTGATATGGGACTCGCTGAAACGGATGCACGAAGATGACCCGGGATGGTCGCTCTTTGTCATAACTCCGGACAGGGACGTCGAGAAGCTGACATGGGGCAGGAAGGCCGACAGGAGGAGAAAACTCTACAACGGCAACATCGAGGTCTGCTACTACCAGTTCCATGGTGAGAGGCCGCCGAAAACCTAAGAAGATTGAAATGCATATTTTGAATAAATATGCATAAAATAGAAATATTTTTCATTGACGAAAAAACAGCGCTGCTGTATAATTTTTTGGAATGAGATAATGAAAGGAGAATGACGTGGAAAAAGCATACAAAGACATCAGACCCGCTTACCTTATCCTCGCCGACGGCACCGTGTTCAAAGGACGCAACATGGGCGTTGCCGGAACGACGATAGGTGAAGTGGTATTTACCACGGGAATGACGGGATATCAGGAGACGCTTACTGACCCGAGCTACTACGGACAGCTGGTAACACAGACGTTCCCGCTGATCGGAAACTACGGCGTCAACAGCGAAGACAAGGAGTCCAGCAGAGTATGGGTCTCGGGATACATCGTAAGGGAGGTCTGCTTCGAGCCTTCGAACTTCAGATGCGAAAGGACGCTCGAAAGCTACCTCGAAGAGAACGAGATCATCGGTATCTACGATATCGATACGAGAGCTCTGACCAAGAAGATCAGAGAGACAGGAGTCATGAACGGCGCCATCACGACGGAGTGGCCGGAGGATATGGACGCCCTTCTCAAGGAAATCAATGCCTTCTCGATCAAGGACGCTGTCGCAAGCGTATCGTACGACGAGCCGATGACGTTCACGATCGACGAGCCGGTATGCAAAGTCGTTCTCATGGATTACGGATACAAAAAGAACATACTTCGCAGTCTGAACCAGAGAGGATGCGAAGTCATCGTCATGCCGCATGATACGACGCTGGAGCAGATCAGAAAGATCGATCCGGACGGCATCATGCTGTCGAACGGCCCGGGAGATCCGGAGGAGAACAAAGAGATCATCGCGAATCTGAAAGAGATCCTCGACAAGAGTGAATATCCTGTCCTCGGCATCTGCCTCGGTCACCAGCTGATGGCTCTGGCAAACGGCGCGAAGACGGAGAAACTCAAGTTCGGCCACAGAGGCGGCAACCAGCCGGTATTCGACCTCAACAAGAACAGGATCTTCGTAACGACGCAGAACCACGGTTATGCTGTAGTGAGCGACTCGATCACAGAGGATATAGGCAAAGTAAGCCACTACAACGCCAATGACAAGAGCTGCGAGGGCGTCATCTACAACAGGCCCGCTACGTTCACCGTGCAGTTCCACCCGGAAGCCTGCGCGGGACCGCACGATACGCAGTACCTTTTCGATAACTTCGTCAGCAACATGATCAAATACAAAGGAGAGAAATAATGCCGCTTCGTAACGATGTAAAAAAAGTACTGGTAATCGGATCTGGTCCGATCATCATCGGTCAGGCCGCTGAGTTCGACTACGCAGGTACACAGGTGTGCAGAGCACTGAAACAGGAAGGACTCGAGGTAGTACTCGTCAATTCCAATCCGGCCACGATCATGACGGACAAGACGATGGCCGACAGAGTATATATCGAGCCGCTTAACATTCCTGTACTCAAGAAGATAATCAAGCAGGAAAAACCGGACAGCATCCTCTCCACGATGGGTGGACAGATGGGACTGACGCTTTCCATGCAGCTTGCAAAAGAAGGCTTCCTCGAGCAGGAAGGAGTCAAACTGCTCGGCGCGGATCCGGAGACAATAGACAAGGCAGAAGACAGAGAACTCTTCAAGGAGATGCTCATCAAGATAGGCGAGCCTGTCATAGAGTCGGATGTATTCTATGACATCGAATCGGTCGTCAACTACGCGAACAATGTACTCGGATACCCGGTCATCGTAAGACCTGCCTTCACGCTCGGGGGAACGGGCGGCGGAATCGCTTACAATGAAGAG
>CAMKAM010000042.1 GCA_946410475.1 uncultured Bacillota bacterium | reverse complement strand
TCTTATGCGCCCTTGTGAGTTCCTCGCCGCATGTCTTGCAGTAGACCACTTCATCGTACGATCCGGCTTTCTCGCATGTCGCCGCGACCACGCTCTCCTTCACAGGATCAGCCGCCTTATGCCCGAGCGCGTCGATAGCCTCAGTCTTCTTGTGACCCGGATCGTTCTTGCACGTGTACTCCATCGTACCCTTTTCCGTACAGGTGGGCTCGGTCTTCACCACGCCTTCGTCCCAGTCGTGGCCGAGTGCCGGGATCGTGATCTCCTTTGTATAGATGTATTCACTGCCTTCGAATACCGCTCTCGCAGTATAGCTGTGTTTTCCTTCTGTCGTGCATGTGGGTTCAGTGACTCGCGAGGTCACTGTGCCGTCTACCAGCCTGAGATCGCCGCAGACCGGGCAACGCATTGTCAGAGTGGCTCCTGAATAATCAGGCTGCCATGTCCACGAGAAGTTCTCGTAAGCATGTCCCTTCGCAGGTATCTCAATGGATTCTCCCGCGGTATGCCTCTTCCCGTCAGGGCTCGAAAGCGCGTCGACAACAGCGATACACGCCTTCGTCCCCGGTGTCGTGCATGTCGGCGGAGTGATGAACGGGGTGACTGATGCGTCCACTCTCCTGACATGCGTACTGTCGTGCTCGCAGGTGAATACGGCAACGGCTGTGCTGAGATCATCCGCCCACTCGAAATCACTGAGCCCGTATTTGTGTCCGAGCGCCGGGATGACGACTTCTTTTGTCTGAGTTTCGAAAACGGCATGTTCAAAGTCTGCCGTATAAGTCATCTTTCCTGCTGTTTCGCAGGTCGCAGGCTTCGTGACTCTGCTCGTCGTGTCTACGATCTCTGTTACCTGATGGTCCGGAGCGTTAGTGCTCTTGCAGGTAGCGGTGACGCTGTTGTTGTCATCCGCCCACTCGTATTCCGGTTCGGCCCACTCGTATTCCAAAGCAGGGATCACAATCGCTTTAGCATCCGCTTCGCCAGTCCTGTATACCTTGCCATTGAGCGTTACCGCCGCGTTATACACGGTCTTTCCGCTTGCTTCGAACGTCGGCTCCGTCGTATCGCTCGACACTACTGCCTCCAGGACCTTCTTGTGGCTTTCGTCGTTCTTACATGTGAACTCTGCAGTCGCGGTATATCCGTCCTCTCCGGCAGATGTCCATGTCCACTTTATATTCTCCGTATCCCAGTCGTGACCCGTGGCATCGAGAGTCTCCTCCTTTGTCTGGGTCTTGAATGCTTCGTTTTCGAATGTAACTGTATATGTTTTCTTACCGGCCGCTTCGCAGGTCGCAGGTTCAGTCACGACTTCAGACGCCTTCGTTTCTTCTTCGACGCTGCCGTCGCTTCCTGTCCTCGTGGCTGTGCACTCGCTGTTGTCATCCGACCATTCGTATTCCGGTTCGGACCACTCTATCGCCCCTGCCGGAACGAACAGCCCTGTTTTTCCTTCTGTAGTCGAGGTGTAGAACTTGCCCTCCGCTGTGTTGTAGAGGAAATAGAATTCAGTGTCACCGTTCTGTCCGCCCAGATTGATCAGCTGCTCGTTCTCCGCGTCGTAGCTCCACTGGAAGTACGGCAGTCCGGAAGTCTCACTGATTTTTTCTTCCGTGGTGATCTCCGAGGGGTTGTCCGCTCCCTGGCTCACCCTGCTCAGCTTGTAGCCGTTGTTTTCAATAGTGTAGTCTCCGCTCGTCTGGCTCGTATCCGAGTCATGGAGCGTCCAGAAGATATCCTTCTGCGTATCGCCTGTGTTGATGTACGCAGTCTTTCCGTCATCGGCAAGATACCTGTACCGGTATCTTGCCGATGACGCCGTTATCATTGAGAAGCGCATATCCGTTCGACACGATGAGGTATGACTTGTTGTTCTTGACAGAGTCAGTAAGCACATACTCCGTAACGTCAGCTTCTTTGAACGTCACATCGATCGTATGATTTTCCGTCACATTGCTGAATGTGTAGCTGCTTCCCTCAACTGTGACCTCCTCGCCGTCGACCGTTACTTTGTCGATCTCATATCCTGCGTCCGGCGTGAATCCGAACGTCTTGCTCTTGCCTTCGGCGACCTGGACATCACCGTCCGGCGCTATGCTGCCGCCCGTTCCCGCAGAAGCGGTTATGGTGTGCTTTTCCGTATTCGTTCCTTCTATCTCAAGCGTCGTGCTGTCACCGATCGGCGCGCCCGTCGACGCTCTGTAGTACTGGAATGTGACCTCATCGCCTTCAGGAGAGATGCTCAATACGACGCCGGAGTAGTTTGTCTGGCTGTCCTGATACATGCCTCCGGCGCATGCGTACGTAAAGTTGATCTCCGAAGATTTCCCCGAAGCATATTCGATCGTGCCGCCCGGTTTTATGATCTGACCGTAATGCGGATCACGCTGCGAGTGGTTGTGTCCCCAGAAGAATATCGCGTTCGGATGCTCATTGAGTACTTCGATCACTTTATCTGCGTTGTTCACCGTTCTCCCGCTGACAAAGTGGAGCGGGAAGTGCGCAGGAATGAGTATGGGGATATCTGAAGGAGCACTGTCGAGATACTCCGCCAGAGCATCTATGTCTGACTGCGGATAATCACCGACCGCGTTGTTGCCCCAGCTTGCCGCTCCCATGCAGAAGACTCTGTAGTTATCTTTTACCAGAGCTTCGCCCAGTCTGACGAATCCCTGAGTGCTTGTGAATCTTTCATCGAGAGGGATCTCATGGCTGTTGATATAGTACTCGTGGTTACCGCTCGTGTAGATGCCTTTGTCTTTGCCGATCACATCGTTCGTGACCTGGACGATCTGCTTGAATTCAGCTACGAACGCATCGAGATCGTTCATCTTATAGGAATAGTCGCCGCAGTAGAGCATGCTGTCGAGATCGGGATCGTAATCTCTTTGCACCGCACGCATCCAGTCCTCAAGGCCGGAGACATTGCCGTGGACGTCAGATGTGACGCCGACATTGACCGCGCCGCCCGAAGGAACCGGATCAACATTCTGCCCTCCTGTATACTTCTCAAAGAAGTATACCTTCTCGGACGTTTCATCATATGTTGCTTTAAAGCCGTTGTCATAATAAACGACATAAGTGTTCTGCCCGCCCTTGTGTTTGAGCTGGCTGTCTGTATATTCCCATCCTCTGTCCGCATACTGGATGGAATCGAAGATCTTTACATCTCCGCCTTTTCCTTCAAGGTAATCCGTGCCGTTGGAAAGGAAAAGACCCCCGCTGTCGGATGTCACCATCCATACGACACTGGTATCTTCTGTGTCGACCGAGATGTATCTGTCTTCAACGTCGCCTGCCTTTTCAAGTATCGTTACAGGAGTGCTCTCCATAGCCGCGCCGGAAGAAGTCCCGCCCGGGTTGGTGAGCGCGTAAGCAGAGCCTGCCTCATTTGTGCTTACGATAAGGTATTCCTTGCCTTCCTCAGGCGCATCAGTAAGCACATACTTTTCCAAAGCCGATTCTTTGACTGTGACCTGACACGTCGCTGTGAAGCCGCCTTCTTCAGTAGTCGCGGTGATCGTCGCAGTTCCGTTTCCGACCGCGGTCACCGTGCCGCTTTCGACTGTAGCGACATCCTCATCGTCTGTCGACCACTCGACTTTCTTGTTCGACGCATTCGAAGGAGCGACCGTCGCCTTGAGCTGCGCCGTGCTTCCCGCTTTGAGGGTAAGCTTCGTCTTGTCAAGGGTGACGCCCGTCACCGCAGCAGGACCTGCCTCTGCTTTTTTGTAGATATAAACGTTCCCGGAACTGCTTGTCGATCCGGTGAATGAACTGTCGCTGTAATACAGCGAGTAGGAATCATTGAACTTCAGCGTGTGACCGCTGTATGTCCAATACCGTTCGGGATATTGCTGAGAAGAGTAGATCCTCACTCTTCCGCTTTTTCCCTCAAGATAATCCGTTCCGTTCTTCAGGGTGACCCCGTTCCCGTTCGCTTCAGCCTTCCAGATGATATCATCCGCAGGATCGACGATGCTCGGGACCGAATCTACATCTTCGACAGTTACCGTTTCCGCTCCCATAGAAGCGCCGCCCGAGGTGCCTCCGGGATTCTTCACTGCCTTATGACTCCCTGAAGAATTGCTGTTGACGATCAGATATTCGCCTTCGCCGATAGCATCAACGAGCTGATAGACATCGCCCGAAGCCGCTTTGCTTTCAGCGAATACCGATCCCGGGACCATATAGAGCATCACGATCATAATGCTCATTATTATGGCCAGAGGTCGTTTCGCATACTTCTTCATTTCGTCCTCCTCTATGTAAAAAAACCCAACCTTCGTATATACTTCGATCGCATATACTTCTCTCGCGTATAAAGATACATTTGAGGAAGTTTTTCCCATGGCAATTTGAAAAATACAAAAAAAGCGGCCTTCCGGCCGCCGGCAGGCTCAGATCCCCTCCGCTTCCTTCCTGATCGTTCCGACAAGGAGCCTCACCGAGATGATCATCATTATGACTTCGGTCACTGGCTGAGCCCAGATGAGACCGCCGAAGCCCCACATCCTGTTCATCATGAGGAGAAGAGGTATGTACAGCACCAGCTGCCTTACCAGCGTTATACAGAAGGCGTACATGGGTTTTCCCATCGCCTGGAACGACATCCTGCTCATTGACGTTGCGCCCACGAACGGCAGGATGAACATGATCGCGCGAAGGACGCGCGCGCCCGTATCCACCACCACGGCGGATCCGGTGAATATTCCTATCAGAAGCGGCGCGAAGATCCCGTATATCAGCATCACAGCTATCTCCGTCCCGCTGACTATAAGGAGGCCTGCCTTCAGTATATCGAGCATGCGCCTGTGGTCCTTCGCCCCGTAGTTGTATCCCATTATAGGCTGCACTCCCGCGGCGAATCCCTGGTAGATGTAGTTTCCGAGCGACATCAGCTTCTGCGCTATGCCCATGGCCGCCACCGTCAGTTCGCCGTAGGCGACCGCAAGGTTGTTGTTGACGATGAACGCGGCCGAAGTAAGCAGCGTCTCCATCGCGGCGGGCACGCCGATGCGGTAGATCTCGCTCACTATATCCGCTTTAGGGACCAGATACTTCTTGGCGGGGCTCAGTATCGCCCTGCCCCTCGCATATACCGACAGGGTCACAGCCATCCCGCAGGCATTGCCCAGGATGGTCGCTATAGCCGCGCCTCTTATCTCGAGACCGAGGCCGAATATGAATACAGGATCGAGAATGATGTTCGCAACGGTGCCGATCACCATCCCGAGGATCGACGACCCCGCGGAGCCCTCGCCCCGCAGCAGCTGACTGAACGTATAATTCCCCATGGTGAAGACCGTACCGATCAGGATGATCCTCACATACTGCGCTGTGTACAGATTCGTATTCGACTTCGCTCCCAGTCCGCTTACTATAGGGTCCAGGAGGAGCAGCCCTGCCGCAGCAACTATCACGCCCGTGCACACAGTCAGCACTATCCCGGTCGTGAGGGTATGCCTTGCCTTCTCCATATCGCCTGCGCCCATGCTCCTTGCGATCAGCGTCGAGGCGCCTGTCCCGACCATGTTCGACAGCGCTATGGTCACCATCATCACCGGATAAGCCAGATTCACAGCGGCAAGCTGGTAGTCGTCGCGCATCAATCCGATGAAAAACGTGTCCACCAGATTGTACAGCACCATAATGAACATACCGGCTATCAGAGGCACGCCCATGCGCACCACTGCCTTAGCCGGCTTTTCACTGCTCATCGTATATATCCTTTTATCTTCCTTGTCTGCTCCGCTATTATCAGCCATGCATGATATTATCCTCTTGATCTGACCGGCTGTCAAATCGGCGGCTTGCCCGGGCCGCCGTATCAAAATATAATAGTATTGCGGTCAGAGGGGGGATAAGAATGACTGAAAAGAAAACCTTTAGATCAAACTTTCCGTCACCGGACGCGGCAGTGCTGTTCTTCGCGCTGTACGCTGTCTTCGGCTGGTGCTACGAGGTATTCCTCGAAGTCTTCATATATCACTGGGGCTTCACGAACAGGGGCGTCCTGTTCGGACCTTACTGCCCGGTGTACGGGTTCGGGGCCCTCGCCTTCATCCTGCTCGTCTATCCTCTGATAAAGGACCGGCCGCTGAAGGAAAGGCTGGTCCGGATACCTCTGGTCTTCATACTCAGTATGCTGATCGCCACGACTCTCGAGCTCGCCACCTCATATATACTCGAGGCAGTAAACGGCAGCTGGCCGTGGCAGACATATCTCGATTACAAGATCAACTTCCAGGGGCGTATCGCGCTTTCGCCGTCCATAAGGTTCGGCATAGGCGGAGTGCTTTTCCTTTATATCCTGCAGCCCCTGTTCGAAAAGATCCACTCTTTTATCACAGACCGCGGCGGAAAAAAGACCGCCCGCATCGTTGCGCTGGCGATCGTACTGCTTTTCGCTTTGGATCTTGCGGTCTCACTCCTGCTCAGATGATCTCGCAGGCACCTTCGCCGCGACGAAGGCCGCGACCCCTGTCGGCAGGATGTAACTGACAGGGAGGCAAAGGAAGAGTATCGCTATCACCGCGACGGGCTTTCTGAGGATATATGAATAGAAGGAAGCGATCATCACCGCGGCGGCGAAGGCTCCGTCCATTCCGGTAATAAGCGCGAACGCGTATCCCATCATCGCTCCCGAGAATATCATGGGGAATATGCTTCCTCCCCGCCATCCGAGCCCTATGCAGGCGTTGACGAGGAATATCTTTACGAAAGCGGAAAGGACGAGAGCGGCTGCCGTATAGCCCTGCCACCCCGCGATCATATCCCCGAGCTGTTTTTCCCCTGAGAACATCGACAGGGGAACGAGATATCCGCTTACCGCAACTATTACTCCCGCTGCGACGCAGAGGAGCATGTCATGCTTTTCGAACTTTTTCGCGATGCGTGCGAACAGCTGCGCCATCAGCTTGTAATACAGCGCGAACAGTATCCCTATCGCTATCAATGGCACCGCCCATTTCCACTGATCAATACCGACCGCGTGCTCAAAGGCGAACCTTCCGATCCCGCCGGTCTGCCCGGTCAGGGCTCCGAGTCCCTTGAAAGCCGTCATCGCACCCGCTGCGCTGAAGCAGTAAACGATGATCCGGTGTTTTTTGCTTACGAGACGCTGCCTGTAAGTCTCCGACCTGTCGTCAGGCTCCAGGCTGTGGGCTATGCCGAAAAACGGCGCGCCGAAAATAACGGTCACCGCTGCGATGAACCCCGTCTCCGCGAGCGCCGCCACACGGTCCGCCTTGTATTTCAGATTGTCCCCTATCATGCAGCAGAGCCCTGCGATGACTCCGCTCAGGCCCGCCTCCGGACCAAGCGCGCCGCCCGCTATCAGTGGCAGGAGGGCCGCGACGATAATGATGTGCAGGCGGTCGTAAGGATAAGATCCTGTCTTCTTCACCCGCCCGAGCACATGCTCCATATCATCAGGAAGCGGTCCGAACTTTTTTCTCCAGAGCCCTATCAGGACTCCTCCTATGACGCAGACCGCGAGGTAGTAAGCAAACTTCCGGCCGCATCCCAAAAGACCGGGCAGCTCCTCCCATACGAAGTCGATGCCCAGATCCATCACTCTCAATATGCCCCATACTGCAGCCCCCGCTCCGAGTCCGAGGAGCAGGGCCAGCACACAGAACGATATGTACTTGCCGATATTTCCCTTCACTTTCCTATCCGTTGATCCCGCGGATCATTGCGCTTACTATATCGCGCCCTTCACTTTCAAGGTCGAAAGCGCCGTCCTTTTCCAGCCTGTGCTCTATCAGGAGCCCTCTGTGGATCACGACGAGCCGCCTGACCATCTCATCCGGATCCATATCCCGGCTCAAAGATCCTTCTTCCTGACACTGCATGACGAGGTCTTTCAGCATCCTGAAATACACGCGCTCCGGCTTGATATCCAAAAGCCCGCTCTGCGGATTCTTCGTAGCGTATATAAAGCTCGGATACAGGATGGGATCCTCGATGCTGGTGCGCAGCGTCCTTCCGACGAAATCGAGGAGGTGGCCCAAAGCCGTTCCCTCCGTGTCGGCGGCATATTCCTTTTCTATCTCAAGGTAAGCGGCGTCGACGTTCTCCGTGATCGCTGCCGCCAGTTCCTCTTTGCTCTTGAAATAATTGTATATGTTTCCGACGGAGCAGCCTGCTTCCCGCGCGATCGAAGCCATCGAGACTTCGTCGAAACCCCGCTTGTTGAAAAGCGCCAGAGCGACGTTCCTGATCCTGTCGCGCATCTCCTGCGCCTGCTTTTGTCTGCTGGTAAGACTCTCACTCATTCCGGTTTCCCCTTCCTGATCTTCACATCGATCGCTTATCCGATCATTCAGATTGTACCATCCAATCATCCGTCTTGCAATTTTCCGCGCCGAGTAAGCAAATAAAGAAAACGACGCCTTTCAAAGACGCCGTTTCCATTTCATATCTCCAGTTTTTCATTCCTACAGCGTTGCAAGATATTTCTTGAGACCGTCGCCGATCATCTTGACGCCTCTGTCGATGACTTCTTCAGTGTGCGGGCTGAAGTTCATACGCAGGTAGTTGTATTTGACGTCGTTAGCGAAGAATCCCTCGCCCGGGCAGTAAGCCGCGCCCTCTGCTACGCAATAATCGAACGCATCGTTCGTGTTAGCATTCTCAGGCATCGTTACCCACAGGAACAGTCCGCCGTCCGGATGTGTCCATGTGCAGCCTTCCGGCATGTATTTCTCAAGCGCCTCGAGCATAGCATCTCTGCGTTTGCGGTAGCAGTCTTTGATCTCTACGATGTGCGCTTCGAGATCGAACTCTTCCATATACGCGTTGGCCAGGTGCTGTGTGATCGTATTGCCCTGCAGCTCTCCTGCGGACTCAAATTTCTTCATCCTCGCAAGCAGTTCCTTCGGTCCGAGGATCCAGCCGATCCTTGTGCCCGGAACGAAGATCTTGGAGAATGTTCCCATGTATACTACGCGGTCGCAGTCGTCGAGCGCGAGCAGCGTCGGCAGCTCTTCTCCGGAATAACGGAGTTCGCCGTACGGGTTGTCCTCGAGGATCAGCAGGTCTGTGTCAGCAACTGCCTCGAGCAGTTCCTTGCGGCGGGCAAGGCTCATGCGTTTGCCTGTCGGGTTCTGGAACGTCGGGATAGTGTAGAGGCATTTTGCATTCGGATATTCCTTCATCTTTGCTTTCAGGTCCTCGATGCTTATGCCCTCATCGTCCATCTCAAGGCTGACGAACTTCGGGAAGTACTGCTGGAAAGCGTTCAGAGCGCCCATGTATGTCGGCGTCTCAACGAATATTACGTCGCCTTCCTCGATAACAGCCTTGCAGAAGAGGTCCATAGCCTGCTGCGATCCGCTGGCAAGAAGGATCTCATCCAGTGTTTTCTCGACGCCGTACAGGTTCTTCGTACGGGCAAGGATCTTCTCACGGAGCGGAGCATATCCTTCCGCTGCGCCGTACTGAAGGGACTTCGCGCCGTCTTCGATAAACACCTTCGGCGCGATCTTTACAAGTTCTTCTTTCGGGAAAAGCTCCGGCGTCGGCAGTCCGGCAGCAAAACTGATGACTTCGGGTTTGTCGAACAGGCTGAACAGTATATTCAGCGCTGATGTGTCGACGTTGTTTATACGGGTATTGTTTACCAGCTTATCAAAATCAGGTTTCTTACTCATAATCTCTCCTTTTTTTGCTTATTGCTTCTTGATCGCTACTATATTTCTATGCAATTATTTTACACCATTCTCCGTAAAGTGTCGGCAAAAAGACAGTTTTACGGCAAAACAGCGAAATCCGAGCGTGGACATGTCTCTATTCGAAAAAAACAGAGCCCAAAAGTCGCTTTTTATGTTCGAATCAGTCCACTGCCTGCGCCGCGCCCATCTCGACAGCTTTCTTGTTCAGCTCAACGAGGTTCGCCTTCTTCGGTCCTAGGACTTCGGCGAGGTTCGCGATGACGATATCAGCATCGAAGATCGGACGGGCCTTCAGCATCGCGCCGAGGACGACCATGTTCATGACCTTGGGATTGCCAAGCTCTTTTGCTATGCTGTCCGCCGGCACCTTGACCACTGTGATATCCGTCCTTTCCGGATCCACGTCGATGCGGTCGCTGTCGAGCACCAGCAGTCCGCCCTCTTTGACATAGCTTTCGAACTTGTTCATCGACGCGAGGTTCATCGCGACGACTATATCGGCTTCCCCCTCGGCAACGACAGGCGAAGCGATCATCT
>CAMKAM010000041.1 GCA_946410475.1 uncultured Bacillota bacterium | reverse complement strand
ATCGTCGGACTCATAGATGACGTCAGGGGGATGAGACCTGCGGTCAAGCTGACCGGGCAGATCGCTGCCGCGCTGACGGTATTCCTCTTCGGTGTCAATGTCAGTTCATTCGGAGGATTCATAGGAAACCAGGTAATGTCGTTCGAAGGTTTCGTATCTTTGATATTCACCGTACTCTGGATCATCGGTATAACGAACACGATCAATCTTATAGACGGGCTCGACGGACTGGCTGCAGGGATAGTAGCGATATCCACCTGCTGCATCGCTTACGTCGCTTACATACACGGCAACTATCATATCGCTTGCGTGACCATGCTCGCGATGGCGGGAGCATGCATCGGCTTCCTGCCGTATAATTTCTATCCGGCAAAGACGTTCATGGGTGACTGCGGATCGCAGTCGCTAGGCTTCATGCTGGCCGTGTTCTCCATCATGGGCCCGCCGGTAAAGGGCGCTACTGTTTTCGCGCTTTTGATACCGGCCCTGGCTCTTTCGCTCCCGATCTTCGATACGATGTTCGCTATCGTAAGGCGCCTGCTGCATCACAGGCCGATCATGGAAGCCGACAAAGAGCATCTGCATCACAGGCTGATGAAGACGGGCATGGGACAGAGACGTACAGTCCTCTGTATGTACGGTGTTGCTGCCATAATGGGCACAGCCGCAGTGCTGTTCAGCCGCGGCCTGATGGTCGAGACCATCGGACTTTGCGTGATCGCATTCATTTACCTTCTTGTAGTCCTGACGGATCAGAACCGTCACGGAACGAAGGGCAAATAGCCCGTCCCAACTATTCTTGTATTTTGTTGTATTGTGCGGAAACGGTGGTTTTCAAACGATTGTTTTGCTTTAATTTTCTGACTTTTTTATGTGATAAATGTGTGAAATTCATGTGAATGTTGGTGAACAATGACGCTGTTTCGTTGATTCCCCTTTATTCAGATGATAATCTCTCATGCAAGGAAAACGATCCGGTTTGGGAGATTTTGAGATGATTATCAAGAAAAAAGTAATAACTATATTAGTAGCTGTAATGATGATGGCAACGGCACTGGCTGTGCCTTCTTTTGCGTTTGCCGCTGAGGAGGGCGCCACAGAGGATGCGGCTGCTCAGAACACTGAGAGCGTTGAAAGCACAGAGAGCACGGAAAGCGCGGAAAGCACACAGAGCGCTCAGGTCGAAAAGGAAGTAGTGACTGTACATGGCGTAAGGACACAGCTCGTATCCAGGATCAGCCTGAAGATCAAATGGAAGAGAGTTTCCGGATCGAACGGCTACGTCGTATATGCTTACAACAAGAAGCGCGACAAGTTCACAAAGATCAAGACTGTAAAGAGTGGAAAGAAGACTTCCTACACAGTCAAGAAGCTCAAGCCCAACAAGAAGTACTACTACGCAGTAGCTTCCTATGATATCAAGAAGGGCAAGAAGATCTACAGCGAAAAATCTGATGTCGTATCCGGCAAGACTCCTAAGAAACTCACTCCGCAGACAAAGGGATTCTCCAAGACTCCGGCAGCGGTAGTAAGAAAGGTAGCCAGATCGAAGAAGGGTTGTGCTTACGTACACGGAACAGCAGGTCCCAGATCGTTCGACTGCAGCGGATATGTATACTGGGTATACAACAAGAGCCCGCAGGTCAAGGCTCTTCACACAAAGAGATTCACAAGAGGATCCGCTCAGAGCGAGTATCAGGAACTCAGGAAATACAGCATCGGCAGAAACCTCAGAGATGCTCAGCCGGGTGACATCGTATTCTACTCGCACAGCGGCAGCACATCGAACATCCACCACGTAGCTCTGTTCTACGGAAACGGCAAGATCATCCACGCATCGAGCCCGAGAACAGGCGTCATCATCCAGCCGGCTACAGCTTCCGGCCCGGTGGCAGCTATCGTAAGGATGCCGGGACTCTAAAGAGAGACTCCGGTCAGGAACAATATCGTATATGGAGGATCGACTGCATCTGCGGCCGGTTCTTTTTTAGTGCTGTTTCATTCGTTACAGGCGATATTGGTCGTAAAAAAGAGCATCGTGAATGCGGGCCGGGCGCCGCATGCCCTTATTTTGACACCGGAAAACGGTAGAGAGTATCATCGTATCAAGGAACGAACGATTTGCGCTATCTTTGTGCCAAACCGTTTCACATCATGACCATAAGTGGTAAAATCAATACAAATGTGAAAGGGTCTGAAAGGACACGGTGCGGATACTATGAAGGCGGATACTATAAAAAAAGAGATAGACGCGATATTTGAAGAAAAACCGTTCATCCATCTTCAGGATGCGATATATGAAGCTCTCTACAGGAAGATAATACGGCTGGAGTACGAGCCGGGCTGCATCCTGGCCGAGTTTCGTCTGGCAAAGGAACTCGAGAGCAGCAGGACGCCGATAAGGAATGCACTGCAGATGCTTGCCGGCGCCGGACTCGTAGTCAGGAATGACGGAAGGTGTTTCAGAGTCGCATCTCTGAAAAAGGACGAGTGCAGGCAGCTGATGGAGGTCAGGGTGCCTGTCGAGGGACAGGCTGCTTACTGGGCGGCTGAAAGGATCGAACCCGAACAGCTCGACGCTCTTCAGAACAACTATCTCGGATTCAAGAGAGCGTGTCTTGACTGGGATATAGAGGGTCTTGTGAATTATGACCACGCCTTCCATCAGATCGTGGTGGACGCGGCGAAGAACGAGTTCATATCGGAGATATATTCACAGATCAAGCCGAGGATACTCCACTACAGATATTTCCTCTACAGGATGGCGCCTATGGAGATACTCGAGCCGATCATGACTGCGTCGACAAGGCATCATATGGGGATGCTGAACGCGATACAGCTTGGCCTTAGCAATGAGGCCAGAGAGCGCATGCAGAGCGATGTTTCCGGCATGGGCGATATCATAGGAGTGTGGAACGCGGCTTATGAAAAGAACGCCCTCCGGAAGAAGTAAAAAGCCGAGGATGATCGAAAGATCTATTGATATAAAAATGGAGGAAGACGATGAAGAATAAGATACTCGATGATTTCAGGGCCGGAAAGCCGACCATCGGAACGATAACTCATATGAAGAGCATGTCAGCCGTCGAGGCGATAGGCGCGACCGGTCTTGATTATGTAATGATAGATCAGGAACACTGCCCGGTAACAGTTGACGAGGTGAATGCTTACATGATCGCGGCTAAGGCCGCGGACATCACACCGATCGTGAGAGTCCCGGATGTTACGAGAAGCTCGGTGCTGAGAGCTCTGGACGCAGGCGCGATGGGCATCGTCGTACCGTGCGTGGAGACAGTGGATCAGGTAAAGGATCTCATCAAGTGGGCGAAGTTCGGCCCGAACGGTGAGAGAGGATACTGCATGACGCGTGACGCCGATTGGGGATTCAATGAGGACTATGCGGACGGACTGACAGGCTACATGAAGATAGCCAGCGAGCAGACTCTGCTTATTCCTCAGTGCGAGACGATGGGCTGCCTTGAGAACATCGAGGAGATCACGGCCATGGACGGCGTCGACGGCATAATGATAGGACCCTATGACCTTTCGTTCGCGATGGGCATCGACGGTCAGTTCGACAGACCGGAGTTCAAGGAAGCGATCCAGAGAGTGCTCGACGCCTGCAAGAAGAACGGCAAGATCTGCATAATATTCACAGGAAATCCAGCCGACATCGATCTGAGGACGGAGCAGGGCTTCGACAGCATCCTGTTCAATCTCGACGTGCTGGTAGTGATAAATTACTACAAGCAGATCGCTGAGGATTACGCGAAATACAAATAGGAAAAGCGCGGCGCGCGGCCGGTGATCCCGGGGGATAAAACATAAATAAAGTGCTTGCAATCAAAGGACCGTCTGTGGTATAGTATTTGAGTTACTACGGACGGTCCTCTGGACGAAGAAAAGAAAGTGCGATCCAAGAACGTCTATGAGGGAAGGAGGAGCAAGTATGAACATTCTGGATACTATCACCGAAGAATACAAGAAGACAGATATCCCTGTTTTCCACGTTGGTGATACCGTCAAGGTCCACATCAAGATCAAGGAAGGTCAGAGAGAAAGGATCCAGATCTTCGAGGGCTTCGTGCTCAAGAGACAGAACGGCGGCATCAACGAGACGTTCACGGTCAGAAGGATCGCTTCAGGTGTAGGTGTTGAGAAGACATTCCCGCTGCATTCACCGCTGATCGAAAAGATCGAGCTCGTGAAGAGAGGCGATGTCAGAAGAGCCAAGCTGAACTACATGCGTCAGCGTACAGGTAAATCCGCTAAGATCAAGGCTAAGGTCCTTACGGACGAGCAGATCAAGGCAGAGAAGGCCGCTGAAGAGGCTAAGAGAGCAGAGGCTGAGGCAAAGCTCAAGGCTGAGGAAGAAGCAAAGCAGGCTGCTGAGGCTGCCGCTGCTGCTGAGGCCGAGGCTGCAGAAGCTGCTGAAGAAGCACCTGCTGAGACACCGGCTGAATAGTCTGATAGGCTAAAAAGCGAAACGAAAACAAAAACTGCTGCGCATGCGGCAGTTTTTTCGTAATGAATGAATTGACGAATGAATTATGGTAAAATAACCGCATGATAGAGAATATTAACTGGTATCCGGGACACATGAAAAAGACACGGGAACTGATAGCCGCCAATCTGAAGACGGTCGATGTTGTCGTGGAACTTTTGGATGCAAGGATCCCGAGGGCGAGCAGGAATCCGATAATAGGGGAGCTCGTAGGAGACAAGCCGAAGATCGTTATACTGAACAAGAGCGATCTGTCGGATGAGAAAGCAAATGATGCGTGGAGAGATGCTCTCCTGAAAGAAGGAAACGGAGCAACGAAGGCTGTGGTCCTGATGAACGCGATGACGGGAGCCGGTTCGAAGAACCTTATAAAAGTCCTCGACAAACTCAGAGACGAGAAGGCGAAGACGGACAGGCTGAACAGGCCTTTGAGGCTGATGGTGCTGGGAGTCCCGAACGTTGGGAAGTCGTCGTTCATAAACAGGATGACGGGCAGGAAGAGCACGAAGGTCGGTGACAGACCGGGCGTGACGAAGGGCAAGCAGTGGCTTACTCTTTCGAACGGGATGCAGCTGCTCGACACTCCGGGAATACTCTGGCCGAAGTTCGAGGACCAGAGCATCGGACTGGACCTTGCTTTCTGCGGATCGATCAAGGATGAGATCATGGATATGGAGAGCCTTGCGCTGGAGCTGATCCGCGTGCTGGGGCAGCGTTACCCGGACATGCTGGCGGCAAGGTACGGACTCGATGAGATCGATGAGGACGCGCTCGTGAATATGGAAGCTATCGCACAGAAGAGAGGCTTCATCATGAGCGGTAAGCGGATCGATTACGAGAGATGCGCGCGGACGGTGCTCGACGAGTTCCGCGCCGGAAAGATCGGGCGGATCACGCTCGAGATGCCGGAGTAAAGGCCGGATCAAGGACCGGAGTTATATCGGAGACGGAAGATACAGAAGAAGATACAGAAGATGAAGAAAGCCGAACGTGAAGCTTTGATGCTGGAGCGCCTGAAGGAGATGAGGCGTTTCGAGGAAGATCTGCAGGCGAAGGGTCTGCAGTTCGTCGCAGGCGTGGACGAAGTGGGCCGGGGGCCTCTGGCCGGACCGGTGGTCGCCGCGTGCGTCGTGCTGAGGCCTGATTTTGACGTGCCCGGACTTGACGATTCGAAGAAGCTTACTGAGAAACGCAGGAACGCGATGATCCCTGTCATAAAGGAGAACGCGCTGGCTTACGGGGTCGGCAAGGCGGACGAGAAGGCCATCGACAGGCTCAACATCCTCGAGGCGACGAAGGGCGCGATGAGGACAGCGATCGAGGAAGCCGACAAGATGCTCAGAAAAAAAACGGGCAGCGGCATCGAGCATATCCTGATCGACGCTGTCAGGCTGGACGGGATCGAGCAGCCGCAGACTTCGATCATCAAGGGCGACGCAAGCTCGGTATCTATCGCGGCGGCGTCGATCCTGGCGAAGGTGACGCGTGACGCTATGATGGTGAAATACGCTGAGGAATACCCGTGGTATGCGTTCGAGAAGAACAAGGGGTACGGGACGAAGGCTCATTACGACGGGATCAGAGAGCACGGCGTCTGCCCGATCCACAGGCTGAGTTTTCTGAAGAACTTTGATGAGAAGCATAGACGTTGACCCGGAGGAAAGATGGACAAAGAATTGATGAAACGGATGGGATTCGCGAATCTCGATCTGATGAGAAAGGAAAGGACAGGCGCGCCGGAGGCGATATTCTGCCCGGGGAAAAAGCCGGAGCAGATAGCCGAGATCATGATGGAGCTTTCGGCGGACGGAGACGCGATCATGGCGACGCGGGCGACGGCGGCTGACTATGAGGCGGTGATCAAGCTCGTTCCCGACGCTGTATATCATGAGGAAGCCCGCATCATCTCGGTGAACGGCACGGAGCCCGAAGGGCCGCTGGTCGCAGTGGTGACGGCAGGCACGGCTGACATCCCGGTGGCCGAGGAAGCGGCGGTCGTCGCGGAGCTTTTGGGCAACGAAGTAAGCAGAATATACGACGTCGGCGTCGCAGGGATATACAGACTGTTCGACAGACTGCCAGACATACTCGAGGCGGAGGTCGTGATCGTCGTCGCCGGAATGGAAGGAGCTCTGGCTTCAGTGGTCGGCGGGCTGGTGGAAGCCCCCGTGATCGCGGTGCCGACGAGCATAGGATACGGCGCGAATCTCGAAGGGATATCGGCGCTGCTTTCGATGCTGAACAGCTGCGCCAACGGCGTGGGAATAGTGAATATCGATAACGGCTACGGCGCCGCGTGCCTTGCCCATAAGATCACGGGCTGAGGAAGGCGCAGGTACACGGCGCGAGGATACGGCGCAGCAAAGCCGGCAGAAAGGAAGGCGGATATGAAAGCATTGTACATCGACTGCACTAACGGAGTAAGCGGAGACATGGTGCTCATGGCGCTGACGGAGCTCGGCGCTGATGAGGCGGAAATAGAGAAGACGGTCATGAAGATAGATATGGGATCGTGCTGTTGCGATCATAATCACGAGCATGGGCATGAGCATCATCATGAACATGACCATGAACATGACCATGGACACGGTCACCATCACCACCACGATCACCAGCGCTCGTTCAAACAGATCGAGGCTATGATAAATGAAGCGGATATAGACGGCGCGGTCAAGGAGAAGGCCGTTGCGATCTACAAGGCGATCGCGCTGGCGGAGGCTGAGGTGCACGGAGCGGATCTTGAGACGGTGCACTTCCATGAAGTCGGCCGCGACCGCGCGATCATGAATATAGTCGGTACCGCCGCTGCGGTATCGATGCTTGAGGCGGAGGAGATATATGTATCGCCGCTCCATGACGGACAGGGAGCCATCATCTGCAGCCATGGCGAGATACCGGTACCGGTGCCCGCTGTCGCAGCTATGAAAAAGCAGTGCGACTACGAGTTCGTGACTGAAGATATAGATATGGAGATGGTGACGCCATCAGGCCTCGGGACTCTGATAGGATTGGGCGCGGTCAGGTGCGATGCGGCGTCTGCAGAGGAACTGGGAAAGGTAGTGAAGACCGGCGAGGGCGTCGGAACAAGGGACACTGGCCGCGGAGGTCTTGTGATCAGCCTGATCGAAAAATAATTTTTTGACGGCGCATTCCTTTTCCATAATGATGTTTTTTTCTCCGGCGCAGGGCATTTGCCGCTGATGGCGGAAAAAGTGACAGGATGCGGAGCAAAAGGAAGTGATGGCTTACGCTATGGGCAAAACAGCCACGCACTTATGTGATATAATCCAATGGCGGCGCTTAAGCGCTGACTCAGCAGAATAGTAAAGGGAGGATCATAAAATGGAGTACAAAAAGCTATTCGAAAGCGTGCAGATCGGACCGATGATGGTGAAGAACAGGGCCGTACTCGCTCCGGCTCATGTATCTCTCTGCGAGCCGACGGGCTATCCGGGAGAGAGGATGGTCAAATATTATGAAGAGAGAGCGAAGGGCGGAATCGGACTGATCTTTACAGAGGCTTCCAGCGTCGAGCGCGATCACAGCTCGACGGGCGAGAACAGCTTCTACATTTCGGAAGATCATGCTATATCGTCGCTGGAGACGCTTACTGAAGCGATCCACAAATATGACGCCAAGGTCATCGTGCAGCTCTATCACGGCGGCGCGACGGTAGGACCGAAGTTCATCGGCGGAAGGCAGCCCTGGGCACCGAGCGACGTGCCGGCAGCTCCGGGCGGAGTGATCCCCCATGCGCTTACTATAGACGAGATCCACGACGTACAGAAGAAGTTCGTCGAGGCCGCTGTCCGCTGCGTCAAGGCGGGTTACGACGGCGTGGAACTGCACGGAGCTCACGGATATCTCCTCGCGGAGTTCTGGAATCCGCATTACAACAAGAGGACTGATGAGTACGGCGGAAGCTTCGAGAACCGCATGCGCTTCATCGATGAGATAATCGCCATGCTGAAGAAGGAGCTCGCTCCGAACATCGTGATCGGCGCCCGTATGTGCGGCGACGAGATGAGCGACTGGCTCGACGATATGCTCGGTCTCGAGGACGGCATCCAGATCGCCAAGCACCTCGAAGAGCAGGGCATCCACTACATCAGCATCTCGAACGGATCGGCAGTCAACCCGAATGCGAACTGCGAGCCGTATTCGTACCAGCCCGGATGGAAGAAGCATGTAGCGAAGGCGTTCAAGGAAGCAATGAACATCCCGGTCATCGCGACTAACACGATAAAGAGCCCGGACTTTGCAGAAGAGCTGCTTGAAGAGGGAGTATGCGACCTCGTCGCTCTGGCCCGTTCGCAGTATGCGGATCCGGAGTTCATGAAGAAGGCGAAGGAAGGCCGTCCGGAAGACATCCGTCAGTGCATCGGCTGCATGTACTGCCGTGAGAGAGTCATCTGGAAGAGCATGCCGGTAGAGTGCACGGTCAACCCGAGGATCGGACGCGAGTACCAGTATGACGCAGTACCGCCGAAGACGGGCGAGGGCCGTCCGGTAGCTGTTATCGGCGGCGGCTGCGGCGGTATGGAAGCAGCTAAGATCCTTGCTGACAGAGGATTCAAAGTAACGCTTTACGAAAAGGACGACAAGCTCGGCGGCCGCATGAACCTCGCGGACAAACCGAGATTCAAAGAGATAATCACTCATCTCACAGAGACGATGGAGCATGAGATCAAACAGCGCGGCGTCGAGATCAAACTCGGCGTGGAAGCGACTCCGGAGATGGTAAAAGCAGACATCGACCCGGTAGGAGTATTCGTATGCACGGGTGCCGACTGGATCATCCCGCCGGTACCGGGCGCTGACAAACCCAGCGTATGCACACCGGAAGACGTACTCCTCAGGAAGGTGAAGGCCGACAAGAAGGCAGTCGTAGTAGGAAGCGGAAACACCGGCGTGGAATGTGTAGAGATGCTCCAGGACGACGGCATCGAAGTCACGATGGTCGATATGCTCGACGAAGTATGCAAGGGCGTATATCCGATCATCACGAACGACCTGATGAGCCGTGTCAACGTTCACGAGCCGGAGATCCTGCTCGGACACGCCCTCAAGGAGATCACTGATGACGGCGTTGTCGTTGAGGATATGGCCACAGGCGAGATGAAGAACATCGAGGCTGACCTCGTATGCCTGTCCGTAGGAAGCAGACCGAACGCTCCGATGATAGACAGCTTCAGGGAAGCATTCGACAAGGTCATCGTGATCGGCTCCGCAGTCAAGGACGGAAGGATCCACGATGCGATCAAGCAGGCCTATATCAAGGGCTACTGCTTCGAATAAGGCAGATTCATAGAGCTGGACCGGGCAGCATGGGATCGGCGGAAATTGATGGTCCGATAATACGGAGGAATGAAAATGGCAGATATGAAATCACATGTGAATCTGATCGAAGATACAGATATAGGATATCAGGTCGACGGTCCCGCACGCATGTACAGGACGGTGTTCTGGGGAGACAATATCCTGATGGGAAGAAATGTGCTTCCCGCCGGAGAGCATGTTCCGGTGCACAGCCATCCGCACGAACAGTACTCGATCGTCCTCGAAGGCGAATGCGACGTGAAGTGCGGCGGCGAAGAGTTCCATCTCACGAAGGGCGGCATATGCTATGCGCCGTCGAACGTCGAGCACGAACTGTGGATGTGGGAAGAGAGCGATGTCGTTATAATGGACATCTTCAATCCTGTCAGACAGGACTGGATCGATCCGCTGGATGAGTAGTAAGGACAGACTGATCGCCTGAGAAGATGGGTCACGGTTTGGATCATGTTATTTGTGCAATGATGGTCTGAACCATTATGGTCTGGTCCTGGATGATTTGAATGATGATGATCTGAACCGGGATGATTTGAACGATGATGATCTGAATGATGATGGGGGGGGAGCCCGGAGCGGCTCCCTCTTTTGATTCGATAATTGTTTGATTTGATGATCGTGGATGGTCAGGTGGTTGTTTTGCCCGGACCGTAGTAGTTGAAAAAGGGGATGAGGGATTTTTTGTGAACAATCTCGTATATATGGAAAGTACATAAAAGAAGTGGGCT
>CAMKAM010000040.1 GCA_946410475.1 uncultured Bacillota bacterium | reverse complement strand
ATGAGGATTATCTGATCCAGGCCGCAAAGGAATTCCCGGATGTACAGTTCTGCCACTCGACAGGTACGAAGGCCCACACAGAGGGACTCGACAACTATCACAATGCGTTCGCTTCGATCTATGAAGGTCGTTACCTCGCAGGCGTTGCTGCAGGCATGAAGCTGAACGAGATGATCGAGAACGGCGACATCACTGCTGATCAGGCCAAGATCGGTTATGTCGGAGCGTTCACATACGCTGAGGTAATCTCCGGCTACACATCGTTCTTCCTCGGCGCAAGATCGCAGTGCGAATCGGCTACGATGGAAGTCACATTCACAGGATCGTGGTATGACGAGACTGCTGAAAAAGAAGGCGCCAACAAGCTGATGGACGACGGCTGCGTCCTCATCAGCCAGCACGCTGACTCCATGGGTGCTCCGACAGCTTGCGAAAAGAGAAACGTTCCGGACGTTTCCTACAACGGAAGCACACAGGAATCCTGCCCGAACACATTCATCGTATCCTCCAGGATCGACTGGACGCCGTACTACGAGTATGCTATCAAGGCTGCTGAAGCCGGCGAAGCTATCGATACTGACTGGACAGGAACGCTCAAGACGAAGTCCGTTCTCCTGACAGAAGTCAACGAGAAGGCGGCTGCAGAAGGCACAGCTGATAAGATCGCTGAAGTACAGAAGCAGCTCGAGTCGGGCGACCTCCACGTATTCGACACATCCACATTCACAGTGGACGGCAAAACAGTAGATTCGTACAAGGCTGACGTTGACACAGACGAAGCTTATGAAGGCGACACGGAAGTCATCAAAGACGGATTCTTCCATGAGTCCGAGTTCCGTTCGGCTCCGTACTTCGATCTCAAGATCGACGGCATCAAACTGCTCGACGAAAAAATGTAATAACATACACCGTTGGATCGGCCCCGGATCATCCGGGGCCGGTTCGGCTTATTTGAAAGCGTAAGAACACGCGCAAAAAGGAAAGGCTGAATAGATATGAACAAGGATATCCCTGCTGTTCAGATGCGAGATATCAGAAAGGTGTTCGGCAAGGTCGTTGCTAATGACGGTGTCAACCTCGACATCTACAGGGGAGAGATACTCTCACTGCTCGGTGAGAACGGCAGCGGCAAGACGACCCTTATGAACATGCTGTCGGGAATATACTATCCCGACGGGGGACAGATATATATCGACGGAGAACCTGTACTCATCAAATCTCCGAAGGAAGCTTTCGACCACGGTATTGGAATGATACACCAGCATTTCAAGCTCGTGGACGTTTTTACTGCTGCGGAGAATATTGTTCTCGGTCTGAAGGAAGAGGGCAAACTGGATCTTAAAAAGGCAGCGGCAAAGATCAATCAGATCTGCTCGACATACGGATTCGACGTCGACCCGAACCAGAAGGTCTACAACATGTCCGTATCGCAGAAGCAGACCGTCGAGATCGTCAAGGTGCTCTACCGCGGCGCGGACATTCTGATCCTCGACGAGCCTACGGCAGTACTGACGCCGCAGGAGACGGAAAAGCTGTTCAAGGTCATGAGGAACATGAAATATGACGGCAAGGCGATCGTCATAATCACCCACAAACTCCACGAAGTGGAGGAGATCTCAGACAAGGTGGCGATCCTCAGAAAAGGACAGTTCATCGGACAGCTGATAACGAAGGAAACCAATGCGCAGGAGATGACCAACATGATGGTCGGTCACGAAGTCGCATTGAACATAGAAAGACCGGAGCCGGTCGATCCCAGACCGAGAGTCAGGATCGAGGGGCTTACGGTACGTTCGTCAGACGGAGTCCTGAAGCTGGACGACGTTTCGTTTTACGTATGCCAGGGAGAGATCCTCGGTATAGCGGGCATATCGGGCTGCGGGCAGAAGGAACTGCTTGAGGCCATAGCCGGTCTGCAGCCGATAGAATCGGGAACGATAGAGTATATCGAAGACGACGGCAGTAAGGAGAATCTGGTCGGAAAGGATCCTCTCGAGATCGCGGCGAAGGGCGTTTCGCTCTCCTTCGTGCCTGAGGACAGACTCGGAATGGGTCTTGTCGGAAGCATGGACCTTACGGACAACATGATGCTCCGTTCTTTCAGAAAGGGCAGAAGCGTATTCACCGACAGGAAGACGCCGAGAAAGCTGGCTGAGAAGGTCGTAGAGGAACTTGAAGTCAGCACGGCAGGCATCAATACTCCTGTAAGCAAACTGTCCGGAGGAAACGTACAGAAGGTCCTGGTCGGAAGGGAGATAGCTTCATCGCCGACGGTGCTCCTGTCTGCTTACGCGGTCAGAGGTCTGGACATCAACTCCTCGTACACGATATACGACCTCATCAACAAACAGAAGGAGAACGGCGTAGCCGTAGTATATGTCGGTGAAGACCTCGACGTTCTGCTCGAGCTGTGCGACAGGATCTTGGTCCTGTGCGATGGTCAGGTCAGCGGCATAGTCGACGGAAGGGAAGCCGACAAGAATTCAATAGGCATGATGATGACGAGACTGGGAGGTGACGCTTGATGCATATCAGTAAAAGAGGCGACATTTCCAGGAAGCAGGCGTGGGCAATAAGGATCGGAGCGATCCTGATCGCTCTCATTATCTGCGGTATCGTCACGACTCTGACGACGGGGCTCGATCCGTTAGGCGTATACGGAACGATGTTCAACGGAGCGTTTGGAAGCGAGAGGAAGATATGGGTCCTGTTCAAGGAACTGTCTCTCCTGCTCGTGGTATCGCTCGGACTGACGCCGGCGTTCAAGATGAAGTTCTGGAACCTCGGCGGCGAGGGACAGATAATGATAGGTGCCCTTACGACAGCTGCTATAATGATCTATCTGGGGAATACGCTGCCCGGACCGATCCTGATGCTCCTGATGCTGATAGGAGCCGTAGGTGCCGGCGCCATCTGGGCTATGATCCCCGCGTTCTTCAAGGCGAGATGGAACACGAATGAGACGCTGTTCACTCTGATGATGAACTACGTAGCGATACAGCTGACGGCTTACTTCATCATCATCTGGGAAGTGCCGAAGGGTTCCGGAAAGGTCGGCATCATCAACCAGAGCTCCATGAGCGGATGGCTGCCCGTCATAGCGCACAAGCAGTATCTGCTGGTCATCGTGATGGCCGTGATCGTAACGGCTGCTATGCACGTTTACCTGAAATACAGTAAGCACGGGTATGAGATATCAGTAGTCGGAGAGAGCCAGAACACCGCCAGATACGTCGGCATAAAGGTCGACAAAGTCATCATCAGGACTCTGATCCTGTCGGGCGGGATCTGCGGACTCGTCGGATGGATGATGGTATCCGGAACAGACCATACGATCACAACGACTCTCTCGGGAGGCATGGGCTTCCTCGGAGTCATGGTGGCGTGGCTTGCTCAGTTCAATCCGGTCGCGATGGTGCTTTCGAGTTTGCTGCTGGCATTCCTTTCGAGGGGCGCGAGCGAGATCAGCGCGATCTACCAGCTGAACCATTCGTTCGGAGATATCATTACGGGAATAATCATCTTCTTCATCATAGGAAGTGAGTTCTTTATAAACTACAAGATTAATATCGGCAAAAAAGATGCTGAGGAAGATAGAAAGGAGGGATCGGATAATGTTTGATCTTGTTTCCTTCATTCCGAGAGCGATAGCGCAGAGTATCCCTCTGCTGCTCGGCTGCACGGGCGAGACACTGTCCGAAAAGGCCGGAAGCCTCAACCTGGGAATACCGGGAGTAATGTATGTTGGAGCTATCAGCGGAGTCATCGGTTCGTTCATCTATGAGCAGAGCTGCGGCGGGAACGTGAATCCGTTCATTGCGATAATGATACCTTTGCTGGCGTGCCTTATAGGTTCGCTTCTGATGGGACTCCTGTTCTGCTTCCTTACTGTTACTCTGAGAGCGAACCAGAACGTTACGGGTCTTGCTATGACGACGTTCGGCGTAGGATTCGGTAACTTCTTCGGCGGTTCTCTCATCAAATTGACGGGAAGCGAAGTGCCGTCGATCTCGCTTTCGGCGACGAGCCACTGCTTCAGTAAGGCTCTGCCGTTCGCGAATGATATGGGCTGGATCGGAAAGATCTTCTTCTCGTATGGATTCCTTGCTTACGCAGCGATCATAATCGCGATCGTGACGGCTTACGTCCTGAAGAGGACGAGGGTCGGCCTGCAGATCCGCGCTATTGGCGAGAATCCGGCGACGGCTGATGCTGCAGGCATCAATATCACGAAGTATAAATATTTCTCAGTCTGCATAGGCTGCATGATAGCGGGACTTGGCGGACTGTACTACGTAATGGACTATGCGAGCGGCGTCTGGTCGAACGACGCGTTCGGTGACAGAGGATGGCTGGCGATCGCGCTCGTTATCTTCACGATCTGGAGACCGAATATCGCGATATTCGCTTCGATGCTGTTCGGCGGTCTGTACATCCTCTATCTGTATGTTCCTACGGGCGGCAACATGGCTGTCAAGGAGCTGTACAAGATGCTTCCGTATGTAGTAACGATCATCGTCCTGATCGTGACCGGCATGAGGAACAAGAAGGAGAACCAGCCGCCCGAGAGTCTGGGCCTGCCGTACTTCCGAGAAGACCGGTAGGATAATGAAAAAAATGAGAGCAGGGAGCTACGGCTTCCTGCTTTTTTCGTGATCGGTGGGGAATGATATCCACTTTTTTGAATGGAGGAAAAGTGGATAGGTATTTGAGGGGGTAGAGGGCTGAGAGTGTTGGAATATTATCCAGAATCAACGAAAGAGGGAGAAGTGGATAGAAAACCGGAGGGGCGGCAGGCTGAGGGCGTTGGAAAGATATCCATAATAATTGAATCAGAAAAAAGTGGATAGGAAATCGGAAGGAAAGCGAGCCGCGTCGTGATGACGGTGTCCGTTAGCTTTAAAATAGAATATGAGCGCAAATGAGAGAAATATGGTATTATAGATAGTGGTTGGAAGATTATGAAGGAGGGAAAGAAGAATGGCTAAATCTATAAGAAGAGTTTCGCTCTGTTTCGTTTTGGCGATAGCGTTGGTATTCACGATGATGCCGCTGGCTTTGCAGCCTGCGAAGGCGGCTGACAGGTCTGCTGCAGGAGCTGTTACGATGCCGGCGTCTAAGACAATGGCGCTGATTCAGGGTGTTAATACGAAAATCAATTTTGGCACCACATATAACTATGATAGTTACTATTATTTCCAAATAAAACCGACAAAGACTGGATATATCACTGTTACGAGTGACTATATCAGCGGATATAATGTAGCGCTCTGCAATGCGAGCAAGAAACTTGCTTCGAGAGAAAGCAAGTCGTTGGACGACTTTTATTCGGCCGGCAGTTCGTATGCTTACCAAAAAGTACTGTGCTATGGAGTCAAGAAGGGCAAGACATACTACATCAGAGTCAAAGGCGCTTCCGGTGAAAGAACTTCCGATACAGCAGCTTATCCGAACTACAGCGACAGACCGTTTATAGGATCGATCAAATGGACGAACTCCGCAGTTAAAGAAATCAAATACGGAAAGTCCAAGAAAAAGGCTGTTGTACTCAAGAAAAACAAAACCAGAAAAGGCGTAGTACTGGCCGGAGTAACAAAGCACCAGTGGTACAAGATAAAGACATCGAAGAAAAAGATTAAAATCTCGTTCTACGCTAAGAACAACTGCGGTACGATCTATGCCAGGGTACACTACAGAACATACGGTTCACACGGTAAATGGCTGAAGGGCAGGTTGTTTGCGATGAGAGGCGGCAGCCACTATAAGGACGCTGGAACTATAACGAAGTACACGAAGAAAAAAGCAACGTACTATGTTGAAGTTTATCCGGACTACAAGGCTTCCGGCGCTTACACACTGAAGTGGAAATAGACTTTAGTATCAAACAGATATGATGATCAAAGGAGCAGACCGCAGGTTGGTCTGCTCTTTTTCTGTGATAGATTGGAGATGGGAAATGATGTATAATAAGCATGATAGTAAGCCGAAAGACAAAGGAGGGGGACATGCATAGTTACGCCAATTGGAGATCGAATAGTTTAGTCCGGACAGCTGTCTGCTTACTGCTTTCGTTCGCGCTGACAATGACGATGATATCGTTTTCAGCACCGGCGATGGCGGCAGAGGATGAGCAGGTTACCGGAACGGAAACCGAGGCGGAATCCGGTGATGTCGTAGTTATGCCTGAGTCGAAGACGATGCAGCTTACTCAGGGGGAAGAGACGACGATCGATTTTGGTGCCAAAAGTCCTAAAGAAAGCACATATTATTTCAAAGTAGCGCCGTCCAAGTCGGGATACATCACACTCAGCGGTGAAGGAGTGCTCGGCTATGTCGAACTCTGTAACAAGAACAAAAAAACGATATCTAAGGAGAGCAAGGCGGACGGCAGCTTTTTCAGCGCAGCGAGCAAGTATCCTTATCAGAGGACCGTATCGTTTGGAGTGGATAAGAACGTCGTATATTTCATCAGGATCGATGTGTTCTCCGTAAAGTGGGATCAAGAGAAAGAGAGCCATATCGGCGCTCTTAAATGGACGAATACCGCAGTCGCAAACCAGAAATACGGAAAGTCGAGGAGCAGGGCGGCTGCACTGAGGAAGGAACTGACAAGGATCGGTGTGATCAAGGCCGGAAACACGAATGCTCAGTGGTTTAGGATAAGAACGGCTAAAAAGAAGATAAGTATCACGTTCAATGCTAAGATCAACTGCGGGACATTGTATATGAGGGTCTATTACAAATCTAACGGGACATGGCGCAGCGCAAGAAAGAAGGCCATGAGGAGCACCGATTCATTCAAAAAAACATGTACTCTGAAGAAGAGAACGAAAAAGACAGTCACGTACTATGTCAAGGTATATCCGAAGTATAAGGCTTCAGGGGTATACAGGCTGAGCTGGAAATGATCTTCATATAATCCGATATGGACATGCATGAAAAGAGCAGACCTGAATGGGTCTGCTCTGAATTGTTTTTGTAATGACGATCAGATAATCAGTCCGAACTTCTTTGCTTCGAATGACAGCTCTTCGCGGACGCTCGGATGAGCGATCCGGATCAGCGCCTTGGCGCGCTCGGAAGCTGTTCTGTATTTGAGTTCGGCGAGACCGTATTCGGTGACGACCATGTCGACTTCGCTCATCGGGACCGTGACGTGGGCGCCCGGAGTCAGGATCGGTTTGATCTTGGAGATCGCGCCGCCTTTTGCAGTCGAGTGGAGGGCGATGAAGCTCTTGCCGCCCTTCGACATGTTCGCGCCGCGCACGAAGTCGAGCTGTCCGCCTGTTCCGGAGATCTTCTTCGGCCCGATCGACTCGGAGCAGACCTGTCCGAAGATGTCTATCTCGAGAGCAGCGTTGATCGACATGACGTTGTCGTTCTGTGCGATGATGTACGGATCGTTGATATATGTCGACTGGTAGCCCTCGACTGCAGGGTTGTTGTCTATGTAGTCGTAGAGCTCGCGTGTGCCTCCGCAGAACGTGAAGACGGACTTGCCTTTGTTGATGTTTTTCCTGCTGTTGTTGACGGCTCCGGCCTTGATCAGTTCCAGCATGCTGGAGCAGAAGAGCTCTGTGTGGATCCCGAGATCCTTCTTGTCCTTCATCAGGGAACCGACCGCATCGGGCACCTTGCCGATGCCGAACTGGATGCAGGATCCGTCGGGGATGCGCTCTACGATCTTCTCGGCGATCTTGATATCATTCTCGCCGGGCTCAGTAAGCGGGACCTCAACGGGCTTCGTATCCGTTTCGCAGAGAGCCGTTACCTGAGAGATGTGGATCATATTGTCTCCGAAAACTCTCGGCATGTGTGGGCTGACCTCGAGCAGGACGATGTCTGCTACTTCAGTGATCGTGCGTCCCTCGAGCGGGGCTGTTGAGAAGCTGAAGTATCCGCTTTCATCCATCGGGGAAGCCATCGCTACTGCGATCCTCGGCTTGATGTTCCTGAAAATGTGAGGATGCTGGCAGAGGTAAGAGGGGATATAGTCAGCCCTTCCTTCGCCGATCATCTGTCTGACTTCGCTTCCGCCTGCAAAAAGGCTGACCGGGTCGACATGGCCTGCAAGTTCAGGCTTTGTGTATTTCCCGCCCATCGGGACCATCCAGAGTTTATAGAGTTTTATATCTGTCAGGTCTTCCGCAAGCGCGCGGTCGCATATCGCGTCCAGGATCTTCGGCGGCTCGCCCATGGCGGTAGTGGAAGCGATCTTATCGCCGGACTGAACGAACCCGGCCATCTGCTCCGGCGTCATCTTTTTTTCTTCATAGAGCTTGGTATAATCAGTCATTTTCTCCTCCGTTCAGGTATCACATTTCCTATTCGTCAAAAATATATCATTATCTATACCATACTGCAATATGAGAATTGTATGCCTTACGAAATAGATATGATGCAAATGAGAGTCAGTGGTCTGCTTGGGTGGAATAAGTATGGATGATTGACTCGTGTAACCAAAAATGATATAATTATCAAGTAATGACCAAATATGGTAATCGGAACAAGACGATCAATATCTCTTCGATGAAAGGATGGAAGAATACATGAATATAGAACAAATGAGAAAGAGAAAAAAGGAACTGGGATACACGAACGAAGAGATATCGGATCTTTCCGGTGTGCCGCTTCCGACTGTAAACAAGATATTCTCGGGAGCGACCAAGTCTCCGAGATATCAGACGATGCTCGCGCTGGAAAGAGTGCTGGTCGGAGAAGGAACTGCCGTCGGGTCAAAAGTTGCTGAAGAGGCGTTTGAGTATTATGTGAGCAGCCGAAGTAACGACGAAGTAAGAAATGAAAGAAAGAATGCGGAGCGGCAGGGTGAGTATACGCTCGATGACTATTATGCTATGCCGGACGACTGGAGAGGTGAACTGATCGATGGCTGTATATATGATCTTGCCATGCCTTCGCCCGGGCATCAGACCATATCTCTAATGATAGGAATGAGTTTGATGGAATATGTCGATAGCAACGGTGGCGAATGCGTCCCGTTCGGTCTGCCTGTAGATGTGCAGCTGGACTGTGATGACAAGACGATGGTAGAGCCGGATATAACTGTGATCTGTGACAAGGACAAAATCAAAAAGAAGAATATATATGGGGCGCCTGATCTGGTAATGGAGATTCTTTCTCCTTCGACCAGGGTAAGGGATCTGACATTGAAACTGAACAAATACATGCAGGCCGGTGTCAGGGAATACTGGACTATAGATGCGGAAAAAGAACGCGTACTTGTATATAAGGCGGACGGAGAAGATATCATCGACTACTATACATTTGAAGACATGGTCCCTGTCGGGATATGGGACGGAGAGTGCAGTATAGATTTTCCAAAGATAAAGAGCCGCCTTGAGGAGATGGGACTTCGTGAAGGATGATGATCAGGCATCATCAAATGTTCACTTAACTGTCAACATCAGATCAATCTTTATCTGTATCATATGCTTACCATAAGGTAGATAGTATGGGTCCGTGGAACGATAAGCATCTGCGGGGTATTGAACAGACAACAAAAATCCGATAGAATATTGTATTACGATAGTGAATTGGATACGGAGGGAACACAAATGAAAGAATTCAGCCCCGTAAGAGAGGGAAAAGTACGCGAGATATATGACAACGGCGACAGCCTGATCCTGGTAGCAACAGACAGGATATCGGCTTTCGACGTCATACTCAACAATCTGATAGACGACAAAGGCAAGGTCCTTACACAGATGGCAAAATTCTGGTTCGATTTCACAGAGGATATCGTTCCGAACCATGTCATCACGACAGACGTTGCCGAGATGCCGGAGTTCTTCAACAACGAAAAGTTCGAAGGAAGAACGACTATGTGCAAGAAACTCGAGATGCTCCCGATAGAGTGCATCGTCAGAGGATATATCAGCGGCAGCGGCTGGAAGAGCTATCAGGAGACCGCAGAGGTCTGCGGTATCAAGATGCCGGAGGGACTCGTTGAATCCGACAAGCTGCCGGAGCCCATCTATACACCGAGCACGAAGGCTGAGATCGGCGACCACGATGAGAACATCTCGTACGAGAGGAGCATCGAGGTCCTTGAAAGAGATTTTCCGGGCAGAGGTCAGGAACTCGCTGAGAAGATCCGCGATCTGACTCTGGCCGTGTATAAAAAGTGCGCTGACTATGCGCTTACGAAAGGCATCATCATCGCCGACACGAAGTTCGAGTTCGGACTCGACGAAAACGGCGAAGTCGTACTGGGCGACGAAGTCCTGACACCGGACAGCTCGAGATTCTGGCCGGCTGACCAGTACGAACCGGGAAAAGCGCAGCCGTCGTATGACAAGCAGTTCATCCGCGACTGGCTCCTCGCGACAGAGGATCATAACTGGACACTGCCGCAGGATGTCATCGACAAGTCTATCGCAAAATACAAGGAAGCATATACGCTTCTGACGGGGAAAGAAATATAGATCTAAAGAGGAGAAGATCGTTCAATTGTTTGGAAGAGGAGTAAGAGAAAAGTCAATAAGGATCATCATCTGCATGATGCTTGTGATATGTCTGGGCATGCCGTGTTTTGCTTTGGCTGATACGGTCGATGATGGAGCGGGCACAGGTACTCAGACTGAGGATGTCCAGGGTGAAGACGGTAACG
>CAMKAM010000039.1 GCA_946410475.1 uncultured Bacillota bacterium | reverse complement strand
AGCACTTCGGTGCTCCTTTTTCGTTGTCTGTTTTTTCGTGATCCGGGCAGGGTCCCGCCGCGCCCTTCTCACATCATGCTGACCGCCTGTCCGCTTTTGAAGAGATACAGATAGCTCTCCCGTACCTTCTTCCCCGTTGCCTTCTCGATCGCTTCTTTATACAGGGCGATCTGCTCCGCGTACAGTTCTTCTATACCTTCCGTCTTCGCGTTCGTCTTGTAGTCGACAAGTACGATCCCGCTCTCCCCGTCCGGGAAAGTCTCCTCGAAGAAGCAGTCTATTATCCCCTGTACGAGGACATCTTCACCGGCGCTGCCCGGATCGTGTCCCTCAAGGGTATGCTTTATGGTGAAATGCTTTTCCTTGCTGAGCTTCCCTGCGCCTGCCGCCGCGCCTGCCCTGCGTCCGATGTCCGTGCTGAAAAATCCGGCTATCTTTTTCGGATCTGCGGCTGCAGCCTCTTCAGGAAGCAGCAGTCCCTTCTCCGCCATCCATTCGATCTTCTCTTTTATCAGATCTATGCGGCCTTCGCCCTCCGCCTTTACGGCCACAGCGAAATCGACATGTTCCATCACGGAGTGCATCACCGTACCGTACTGAGCTCCGCTGAGACCGCCCTCCTTTTCGGATCCATCCTCCGCGAACGAAGGAACTCTGAGGGTCCTCGCAGCGGGCTTGTATCCGAGGTCATAGGCATCGTTCTCATCATATGCAGGGAACTGTCCCACGTCCGCCTTCAGCGCGGCCGACCGTTCGCGGTTCAGTTCGCTTACTGAATACTTGGACTTCTTCTCAAGACTTTCTGCGTAAGGATAGACGTATGACAGCCTTCTCTCGATCTCCTCACGGACTGCCTCATCGCCTGCGCCCTCACCGCCGAACAGTTCCTCTATCATTTTCTTTCTCCCGCCCCTTGCCGGCCTCGCCGTGCTCAGGGGATCTATATCATCCGCCTTGTGGATGATCTTCCGGATCTCGCCGCCGCTCTCCGAGCTGAGTATCATCTGGAGGAAGGTGCCTTTCATAGTCATTCCGCTCGCGAGCTTCGTCTCTTCGGCTTCCCAGTCTTTGACGCATCCTGTGAGGACCAGTCTGTCCTTCGCTCTGGTGCAGGCGACGTAGAGTATCCTCTCTTCCTCTTCAAGTTCGTCTTCCTCTTTGCGGCTTTTGATGAGGTCCATCACGACAGTATCCTTCGAGTACATCTTCTCTCTGTCTCTCAGCGGCAGGGCAAAGCCGACATCCTTGTGCATCATCCCGATCACGGGCTTGTTTCCGGACGGGCCCGTCCTGATCTCCGAACCCAGTCCCGCCGCGATTACCATCGGGAATTCGAGACCCTTGCTCTTGTGCACAGTCATTATCCTTACGATATCGTCTTTCTCGTTCGTGAGGCTCTTCTGACCGGCGTTCAGTTTTTCCTGATCTATCCTGTCGACGTATACGACGAATTCTCTTAACGTTCCGTCGCTCCTGTCCTCGAACGCCGAAGCCTTCTCGACCAGAGACCCGAGGTTCGCCATCCTCTGCGCGCCCGCAGGGAGGCTGCCCGCGTAGACGTAGTATCCGCTCTCGTCCATCAGGCGCCATATGAACTCCGAGACCGGGGTGTAAGCAGCAAGGTCCGCCCACCTGTCAAGGTCGGAAGCGAATGCTGCTATCTTTTCTTTCAGTTCTTCGCTCTTCGCATCCTCTGAATCCGGATATGCGAAGAAGGCTTCGCTGAACAGCCCTTCCGGCGAAGACAGCCTGATCTCAGCGAGCTCATCGTTTGAGAATTCGCGCAGACCGGATTTCAGCACCGACAGCAGAGGTATGTCGCGGTATCTGTTGTCTATCACCTTCAGCATGTCGATGACCGTCCTTACCTCGACAGTCTCATAGTACCCAAGGTCATCCTCGATATATGCCTCTATACCTCTGTCAAGAAGGGCCTCGTAATACTTTTCCGCCTTGCCTTTCGCAGCTCTGAGAAGTATCACTATGTCGCGCTTTTCAAGCGGTCTTTCCGCTCCCGCAGCGGAATCATATACCGGCAGCCCTATGCTGTCCTCGACTATCCCGGCGACAAGGGCGGCTTCGAGCTCCGCTTTATCCTGCGCTGCCGGGTTCCTGTTTTCGGTCCCGTCCGTATCTTCATCTCCCTTCATATCAATGATATGAAGTTCCGTCGGATACTTCAGTTCTCCCTCGTACGGATCCCCCTTGACCAGGGCAGCATCGTCGTCGTATCCGTCCATCAGCGAACTGAAGACGTCGTTGACGCTGCGGATTATCTCGCCCTTGCTCCTGTAGTTGGAGTTCAGATCTATCTTCACGCTGTCCTCGTTCGCTTCATCGGAATACTCTATCCCGCGCTGTTTGAATATGTCCGGTTCAGCGTGTCTGAACCCGTAGATGCTCTGTTTGATATCTCCTACCATGAAGACGTTGTTCTCACGCTTCACCCTCGCGATCAACGCTTCCTGCATGTAGTTGCTGTCCTGATACTCATCGATGAATATGTATTTGAATCTGTCCCTGTACTCCGCTGCGACGTCGTCGTTTTCGAGTATCTTCAGCGCATAATGGTTAGTATCATCGAAGTCCATGACGCCCCTATCGAGTTTCATCGATGTGAATATCTCTTCGTATTTTTTCAGTATCTCAAGAAGCGTCTGCTGATACGGCAGCGTCCGCTTCACATCTTCTATCCTTGCGTCAAGATCCTGCAGCATCCCGTCCAGTGATTTCAGGATATCCTTGCCTTTTCCCCTGAGATCATCGACGAGGGCCTTCGTGCCGTCGTCCTCGGCCGACTCTTTGTCCTTGCCGTAGACCATACGTACAGGCTTGAAACCTGCGATGCCCATGGCGAGAGAATCCCTTTCAGATGAAATGAGCGCCCTGATATATGAAGCGTCCTCCTCCGCTTTCTCAAGCATCTTCGTGTATCCGCCGTCGCGGAAGATGTCGCAAACCCTCTCGAAGTAAGCAAGCGCTTTCTTTACTCCGCGCACGGCTTCCTCCATCACGGCCTGCCTGTATTCCTCCGGATCCTTTTCTATCGCCTGTTCGAGCCAGCCTATGCCCTCTGGCATCTTGCGAAGCCGGTCGTAAAGGTCCCAGACCGCTTCCTTCATGCCCTTGTCGCCCTTCGCGCTCTGGTAAGCATCCATGAAGCGCATCACGTCCGGATCGGCTTCTTCATAAAGCTGCTCCATCATCTCATCGGCAGCCTCGGACTTCAGGATCTTCACTTCCTGCTCGTCCGCTATCCTAAGCCCGGGGTCGATCCCAATCTCATAGAAATACTTCGCGACTATGTCCTTCGCGAAGCTGTCGTATGTACTGATCTGCGCCTTTCCGATGCCTTCGAGCTGTTTTCTGAGGAAGCCGGCTTTTTCAGGATCCGCCTGGGCCGCCTTGTTGATCGACTTTATGATCTTTTCCTTCATCTCGGAAGCAGCCGCCCTCGTGAAAGTCACTATGAGGAAATCGGAAACGTCGATGCCTTCATCGATCATCAGCCTTCTGATCTTCTCGACGAGCACCGCCGTTTTCCCGCTGCCTGCCGCTGCGGAGATGAGCATATTCTTTCCGTTGGTCTCGAGTACTTCTCTTTGTCTATCGTTCCATCTGACGGTATCCATGGTGCGGTCTTCCCCTTTTTCTCAAATATCCCTTTTGCAGAATCAATTATATCACAGGTATGGTATAATAGCCTCGTCAAGATGGAAACTATCAAGAGGAGATATGATATGAAAGAATTCAAAAGACCGACGATGCTGATGATACTCGACGGATTCGGCATCGCGCCTGACGGCCCGGGCAACGCTGTGTCACAGGCAGTCAAACCGAACATCGATTCCATTTTCAAAAGCTATCCGGGAACGACGCTCGCGGCATGCGGGCTCGCCGTAGGCCTCCCCGAAGGACAGATGGGAAACTCCGAAGTCGGGCATCTGAACATCGGCGCGGGCCGCATAGTTTATCAGGAACTCACACGTATAACGAAAGAGATAGAGGAAGGCGCGTTCTTTGAGAATGCGGCTCTGAACCAGGCGATGGATCACTGCCTTAAGAACGGCTCCGCCCTCCATGTGCACGGACTCGTCTCAGACGGAGGCGTCCACTCGCATCTGACCCACCTCTTCGCGATCATAGACATGGCGAAGAAAAAAGGTCTGAAGGAAGTCTACGTCCACTGCTTCCTCGACGGAAGAGACGTACCACCCAGGTGCGCGAAGATCTATCTGGACCAGCTCGAGGAGCATATGGCAGAGGTCGGGCTCGGAAAGATAGGCGTCATATCAGGAAGATACTACGCCATGGACAGAGACAAGAGATGGGAGCGCGTGCAGAAGGCTTACGACGCGATGACTCTCGCTGACTGCGAGATCGCAGGAAGCGCGGACGCTGCCGTCGACGCTTCCTACGCGGCTGATACAGACGACGAGTTCCTCGTCCCCGTATCGCTCGGCAAAGAGCGCGTAGTAAGCGACCACGATGCCATGATCATGTTCAACTTCCGCCCCGACAGGGCAAGACAGATCACGAGGGCTTTCGTAGACGACGCCTTTGACGGATTTGAGAGAACAAAGAGACCAGAGGATATCTGCTATGTCTGCATGACGCAGTACGACGCGGAGATGCCGAACGTCATAGTGGCTTACCCGCCGGAGCATCATGACAACACTCTCGGCGAGTACATCTCGGGACTGGGCATGAAGCAGCTCCGTATCGCAGAGACTGAAAAGTACGCCCACGTCACGTTCTTCTTCAACGGCGGCGTCGAGGCTCCGAACGAGAACGAAGACCGCATCCTCGTACCCTCGCCCAAGGTCGCGACATACGACCTGCAGCCGGAGATGAGCGCCTACGAGGTCACAGACAAAGTGCTCGAGGCTATAGACTCCGAGAAATACGATATGATAATACTCAACTTCGCCAACGCCGACATGGTCGGCCATACCGGAGTCATGCAGGCAGCGATCGACGCTGTGCAGGCCCTCGACGTATGCGTCGAAAAGATCAGGCAGAAGGTCCTCGAGAAGGACGGCCAGATATTCCTTACGGCGGACCACGGCAACGCGGACGAGATGCTCGACGCCGAGGGCAACGTCGTGACGAGCCACTCGCTGAACCCCGTGCCCTTCTATCACATCTCGAATTCGCCGTTCGAACTCGAGGACGGCGGAAAACTGGCGGACATAGCCCCGACCATGCTCGACGCTATGGATATAGAAGTGCCGGCTGAAATGACCGGAAGGAGCCTCCTGAAAAAATGACTTCAAGAAAAGCGATGATATTGATAACGATCCTGTCCCTCCTCATCGTAATCGTCGTCGTGGCGATAGTCCACAGCGGCAAGGAAGAGGAAACGGCGAGCATTCCCATCATGAAGGATTCCGTCGCGATAGGGTCGTGGTCGACGGCAGGTGACAGCGACGGCAAGACGGACGCCCAGGGTGAGAAGACGATGAACGAGGTCCACCTCACTCTCACAGATGACGGCGAGGCTGTCGGCACCTTCGGCAAATATGATTTCGAGGGATCGTGGGAACAGGTATCAAAATATGAGATCCGCCTCGTCAACAGCAGAGGCGAATCCGTATACAAAGCCGTGATCGATCCCGAAGATGAAGAGAGCGGCACAGCCTCCATGGATCTGTCGGCAAAAGATGTCACCGACTCGATGACGTGGAAACTCTTCCGCAAATGATATCATTTGTATCTGAGAGCGACAGACTCGGCGATCTTTATGCCGTCTACTGCTGATGACATGATGCCGCCGGCATGGCCTGCGCCCTCTCCTGCGGGGTATATCCCCTTTATATTCGACATGAAGCGCTCGTCTCTTGTGAACCTCACGGGGGACGAGCTCCTTGTTTCTACAGCGTACATCCTGGCACGGGGATCGTCGAATCCCGAAAGCTTCCTTCCGAGTACCGGAAGGGCTTTTTTGATGGAGCCGGAACAGAAATCCGGGAGACAGGCTTCGACCGCCGAGCCTTCGAACTCTCCCCATGTCGCCGTCGGTATGCTGTATCCTCCGGCTATCCTGAAGGCCGCAGTCTCGAACCTCTTCTGAAAGTCCGCTCCTGAAAGGACGCTTCCCGGGCCGCCTATGCATGAGGGCGCTCTCTCCCCGTCATAAGCATACCTGTCGAAGTCCTCCGGTCTCACGTCCACGAGAAGGCCGCTGTTGGCGAACCTGCCGTCCCTGGCGTGGTAACTCATGCCGTTCGTGACGACTTCGCCCTCCGCCGAGGAAGCCAGTATCACCTCGCCGCCCGGGCACATACAGAACGTATATACGCCCCTTCCGTCCGGGATGTGATATGAGAGTTTGTATTCAGCCGGTCCGAGGACGCGCGCTAGTCCCGCGTCTCCGTACTGCGCCCTGTCTATGACGCTTTGGGGATGCTCTATCCTGACGCCGATCGAGAACGGCTTCCTCGACATCTCGAGGCCCCGCCTCTCGAGCATGGCGAACGTATCCCTTGCGCTGTGTCCCATCGCGAGCACGAGGTCGTCTGTGAATATCTCAGACCCGTCGGAGAGGATAACGCTCCTGATGCGCTTCACTCCGGGCTCGTCCGAGCTGCATCCGCCGGTCACCGTCGTTATGTCGTCAAGGCGGCATCCGAACCTGACCTCGGCTCCGAGCCTTTCGGCTTCCTCCCTGATGGCCGTCACTACCGGACGCAGCATATCAGTCCCGATATGAGGTCTCTGTTTATAAAGAATCTCTTTGTCCGCGCCGAAACGTACGAACTCCTCGAGGACCTTCCTGATCCTGACGTCCTTGATCCCCGTCGTCAGTTTCCCGTCGGAGAACGTTCCCGCTCCGCCTTCGCCGAACTGCACGTTCGACTCCGGATCCGGCGCGCCGCCCTGCCGCACGCGCTCTACGTCCTTCATCCTGTCTGCTATGGGCCTTCCGCGCTCTATGACTATCGGCGCCATGCCCATCTGAGCCATGATGAGAGCGCAGAACATCCCGCACGGACCGAGACCTACGATCACCGGACGCTTCTCCGGCATCCCGCCTTCTGCGTATCTGTACTCGAGGTCCGGCGCCTTCTCGAGATCGAGGTCGGCGTCGGCATTGAAGTCGACCGTGTACACCCTGCGTATGTTCTTCTTGTCGCGGGCGTCTATCGACTCTCTTGCTATCGTTATATCCTTCAGGACAAGATCCCGCCTGTTCAGCTTTTTCCTGATCAGATCCGGGATCATCTTCCTGTCGTTTCCTATTTTCAGTTTTATCTGATGTATCCTGTACACTTCTGCTCTCCTCTATCCTGCCGCAGTCTCACCGGCCCTGATCCCTGTCAGCCATGCGTTATATAGATTGTATCCGCCGCACGGGCCGTCGCAGTCCATCACCTCGCCGGCGAAGAACAGCCCGGGAGCGAACTTCGACTCCATCGAGTCAGGATCGATCTCCTCCATCAGTACGCCGCCCCTCGTCACCTGTGCCTGCTTCCAGCCGCGCATGCCGCTGGCCGTGAACCTGAGGTCCTTCGCGCGCCGCGCAAGACCGCTGATGTCCGTGCTTTGACCGCTCTTGCCGCCCTTACCCGTAAGGTAAGCCGCCAGAGCCCCGGGCACCATAGTCCGCATTATATCCTCAGCGCCTATGCCCTGAACGTTTTCTTTTCTCCACTCGAGCAGTCCTTCTAGCTCTTCAGTGTCCATATCAGGGAAGAGATCCATTGCCACTTCGTGGTCTTCGAATCCCGTTTCATCATCCAGTATCACGTATCTGCTGAGATCGAAGATGCATATCCCTGAAAGTCCGTACTCCGCGAACTGGACGATCCCCTCCTCTGAATGGATGGGCTCGCCTCTCTTCAGGAGGCTGACTTTCGCGTGTGCCCTCGTCCCTTTGAGGCTCTTCATATCTTCCTTGGTCTCTATTCCCGTCAGCGCCGGAGCCAGCCTTCCCGTATGGTGGCCAAGGGATCTTGCGAGTCTGTATCCATCTCCCGTCGATCCGTACATCGGACCGGCCTTGCCGCCGGTCGATATTATGACGCTGCCCGCATATATCTTTTCCGGCAGCTTCTCAGCTGTGACGACGAAGCCTTCGCCGTCCCTTTCGATAGTGCTCACGGGAGTTCCTAAGATCATTTCCACTCCCGCCGCCTCAAGGGCTTTTTCCAATACAAAAACGACGTCGGACGCCTGTTCCGACATCGGGTACATCCTCCCCTCATCCTCTTCTTTCATCTCAAGACCGATGCGCCTGAAAAAATCACGCACAAATCCCGCTTCTTCACACGACGAATTCAGGATATTGCACCTGCCGTTACCGGTGGCGTATATCTTCTTCCCGGGTCCGTCGTTCTTCTCGATCACTGCTATGCGTTTTCTGCCGGCAGCTGCCTGTGAGGCAGATACAGCGGCAGCCATACCTGCCGCCCCGGCCCCTATGACGAGGATATCAGTCCTCATCTTCGTCTTCCTCGTCTTCAGGCACTACGATGATCTGCACATCCTTGTGCGGCAGTTCTTCGAACGCGCTTGTCGTGCTATCCTCGACCTTCGCCTTTCTGGTCTCGCCCATGACGATACGGGTAATGTCGAACTTGTTGATCAGGCTGACCATAGTCGCGACGACATTGTCCGAACGGATTATCGTCAGATTCGCTTCATGCTCGACCGCGCACCTGTGAAGGTATTCCAGATTTTCCGCAAGATCGCCTCTTGCAAGTTCAGAAAGGTCGTAGCCTGCGATGTGGACGACCATCATGTCGCCGCCGTCGCCCTCGATCAGTTCCTTGCCGTAGCTGATCAGTCTGTCGCAGGACCTTTGGCCTGTTACGCATACCAAAACGTGCTTCATCTTTGTCCTCCTTCGGCGAAGCTCTCTTCGCCGCTCTCTTCGCTGTTGATGCTTTCGATGAATCCCTTTATTTTCTCTGCTCCGTCATAGCCTCTCTTGTAGAGTGCCCTCACCTGCTTATGGTCGAGCTTCAGAGTTTTCATGCCGACCATATCATCAGGAGAGATGACAAGAGCCTTACCTTCTTCTTCCATTTTCAGGACTTCTTCAAGCGCAAGGTTGTATTTGAGATATCTCAGCTCCAGCCTCTTCGCGACCTTCGGGTACTTGCGCCTGATCAACGGTGCGATCCTGGAATCCTTGCTCTTCGCCTTCCTCAATTCCGTCCTTGGCTTCGTCAGTATCACTACAAGCCTGTCGCAGCCTGCCTCGAGCGCCCTCTCGTACGGTATCGGATCGGCTATCCCTCCGTCGAAGTACGGCAGACCGTCCACGAAGTACGGGCGGCAGGCTCCCGGGACAGCGCACGACGCTTTGATCACGTCGTATTCGTCCCTCTTCAGCGCCTGTTTCGGAAAATATTCCGCCTTTCCGGTGACTGCGTCGGTGGCAACGATCTCCCACTCTACGTCCTGATCCATCATGGCATCGTAGTCGAGTGGGTCCTCCCCGTCGGAGTTAGTAAGCGTACTGTATATGTAATCCAGATCCAGATACTGGCGGGTCTTCAGCATGAGCCTCATGCTCATGTATTCCTTTCTGAACGCGTACCCGTCGTAGAATCTGAGATTCCTTCCCTTCTGTCCCGCCAGGAACGACGCCTCGTTAGCCGCACCGGCAGATACTCCTATCAGATAATCGAATGTGATGCCTTCCTCCAGACATCTGTCAAGAACGCCGGCTCCGAACGCTCCGCGCGTACCTCCGCCGACATCTATCAGTCCTAGCATTTTCAGTTCTTCCCTTTCTTGTTTCGCTAATTAAATAATAATACCGAAGGGTTGAAATATCAAGAGAGACCGCCCCTTTAAGGAACGGTCCCTCCGTAACGTTTATGCTTATTATGTGATCACTTTGCTTACTCAGCTGCCATCTCACATGCGAGTTTTCCTATGAGCTCGATACCCTCTTTGATGACCTCGACCGGCTGAGTCGTGAAGTTGAATCTCGCTGTGTTGTCGTGGTCTTCCGGAGCCGAGTTAGGATACCAGTCGCCGCCGGACAGGAATGTGAACTTGTATTCCTGAGCGCGCTCCTTCAGCTTGGATGTGCTGACAGACTTCGGGAACTCTACCCATACATAGTATCCGCCGTCCGGTGTCGTGCGCTTGAAGCCTTCGGGGAAGAACTTGTCCATAGTCTCCATCATAGCATCTCTGCCCTGTCTGTACAGGTCGACCATCTTAGCGAGATACTTCTCATAGTATCCGCGGTGGAAGTACTCTGCGAGGAGGACTTCACTGATCCCCGGCGGCTGCGAGTTCGTAGCTATCTTGATATCTCTGAGAGCATAGATGATCTCAGGATCAGCTACGGCGTAGCCGAGTCTCGAGCCCGGAGCGAAGATCTTCGAGAAGCTGCAGGCCATGATCGTGTTGCCTGTCTTGTCGAAGCTGTAGATTGCCGGAACTACCTCACCCGAGTAGCGTACGTCTCTGTACGGGTCGTCCTCGAGGATGATCACGTCGTATTTGCTACCCAGTTCAGCCAGAGCTTTTCTTCTCTCTACCGGAAGTGTGCGACCTGTCGGGTTGCCGAATGTCGGAACAGTGTAGACGATCTTTGCGTCATATTCCTGGATCTTCTTTTCGACGTCCTCGATCACGAGACCGTAGTCGTCGCATTCGCATGCTACGACTTTCGCTTCGCACATCTTGAAAGTATCTGTAGTGTGGATGAATGTCGGATCCTCTGTCAGGATGACATCGCCCGGCTCGATGAAGAGCTGGCAGA
>CAMKAM010000038.1 GCA_946410475.1 uncultured Bacillota bacterium | reverse complement strand
CCGGAAATCGTTGAAATGATGGGAACAATCCTTCTATATATTGATTGTTCCCACGAATTGCCCATTTATCAGTTTGTGGCCGAAAGTCAGTTTGTAGCCGAAAGTCAATTTGCGAGCACATGTCAGTTTGTGGGCACATGTCAGTTTGCAGGCACAAATCATTTTCCGTGCGTAAGCACATCTAAACCCCGATCCAACCAGTTTCCTTACTCGGCCAAGTACGAGCCGAACACAAATACCGCTTGACAGCAACAGAGCTGCAGTGTATAGTGAATTCGTTCAGTGAATGCGTTCACCGAACGAACCGATCATTGGGAAATCGCGGCAGATCAGCACGGCGGATCAGCAAGCCGATCCATCGCGGCGACATATTACAGAGGACTATTATCCAAAAGAATCCGTCGCTTATTTCCCCGATTGCTGTATAATTGCTTTATGGGAATGCTTTATGGGACTTGCACAACAGGACCGAAAGTTGTAAGCATACCGGTCCCTCAAGCAGCATGCAGTCCACGCAACAGACTGCAGCCCAATCAGCAGGCAGTCCACGCAACAGACTACAGCCCAATCAGCAGGCAGTCCGAGCAGCAGGCAGCAGCCCAAACAAAAGCAATCAAATCACAGGCAGTCAAATCAGGATATGTAAAGATTTCATATATAAAAGGAGGATCGCATATGGAACAGCAGTTGTTGTCAGGAAACGAGGCCATCGCCCGCGGAGCTTACGAAGCAGGCGTACAGGTCTGCGCTGCTTACCCGGGAACTCCGAGCACGGAGATACTCGAGAACACAGCGCTCTACAAAGATGATATCTACAGCGAATGGGCGCCGAACGAAAAGGTCGCGACCGAAGTTGCTTACGGCGCGGCGGTAGCAGGCGCAAGATCGCTCTGCGCCATGAAGATGGTCGGACTCAATGTGGCGGCTGACCCCTTCTTCACGGCGGCTTACATGGGAGTCAAAGGCGGCTACATCGTAGTCACGGCCGATGACCCGAGCATGCACTCGTCGCAGAACGAGCAGGACAACCGCTACTATGCAAGAGCGGCCAAGGTCGCCTGCATCGAGCCGGCGGACAGCCAGGAATGCAAGGACTTCGTCAAATACGCATGCGAGATCTCGGAGAAGTTCGACATGCCGGTCCTCTTCAGGACGACGACCAGGATCAGCCACTCCAAGAGCCTCGTCACATTCGGCGAGCGCGAAGAGCACGAGATCACGCCGTATGCACGCGACATCAAGAAATATGTATGCGCGCCGGCGAACGCTTATCAGAACCACCCGAAGGTCGAGCGCAATCTCGCGGAGCTTGAAAAGTACGGCTGTGACTGCCCGCTGAACAAGGTCGAGATGAACGGCACGAAGATCGGCGTCATCTCCGCATCGGTCGCTTATCAGTACGCTAAGGAAGCCTTCCCGGAGGACACATCCTTCCTCAAGCTCGGTCTCACATGGCCGCTTCCGATGGATCTCATCCGCGACTTCGCTTCGAAGGTCGAAAGACTGTACGTCATCGAAGAGCTCGAGCCGTTCATGGAAGACGCGATCAAGGCGGCAGGCATCGACTGCATAGGAAAAGAACTGACAGGCAAGATGTACGAACTGAACCCGCAGCTGATCAGCGAGAGAGTCCTCGGCATACAGCCCGAAACAAAAGAAGTAAGCGTAAAGGCCGTCTCAAGGCCGCCCGCACTCTGCCCGGGATGCCCGCACAGAGGCTTCTTCTACACACTTTCGAAAGACAAGAACAACGTCGTCACAGGCGACATCGGATGCTACACCCTCGGCATGGCTCCCCCGCTCAGCTGCATGGACACATGCGTCGACATGGGCGCGGGCTTCACAGTCGGCATGGGAATGAGCAAAGCCTTCGACATCGCGGGAGACGATTCGAAGCAGATATTCGGAGTCATGGGAGACTCGACGTTCTTCCACAGCGGCATGACGGGAGCCGCAGAGATCATCTACAACAAAGGCAAGGTGATCCCGGTCATCCTCGACAACCGCATCACCGGCATGACCGGCCATCAGGAAAACCCGGGCTCGGGCTACACGCTGATGGGCGAAGAAGGCGTCAGACTGATGCCGGAGAAGATAATGGAAGCTTACGGCTACAAGCCCTTCGTCGTTGACCCGCAGGATCTCGACGCTATGGCAAAGACGGTCGAGGAAGCAAAGGCCTGCGAAGAGCCGGCATGCATCATCACCCGCCGTCCGTGCGTTCTCCTCAAGCGCGCGCCGAAGCCGACACAGAAATGCGTCGTGAACACAGACACATGCAAAGGCTGCAAGAAATGCCTCGGAGTCGGATGCCCGGCCGTCGCCTTCCATGACGGCAAGGCCGAGATCGACCCGACTCAGTGCATAGGCTGCACGGTCTGCGCTCAGGTCTGCCCGTTCAAGGCTATCGAAACACAGGAACTTTAGGGAAGGAGGAAGCTGAAAATGAGTAATGTTAAAAGTATATTGATATCAGGCGTAGGCGGTCAGGGCGCCATCCTGATCAGCAGACTCCTCACCGGAGGTCTGATCAAAGCCGGCTACGACGTGAAGCAGAGCGAAGTCCACGGCATGGCCCAGCGCGGCGGCAGCGTCACGACCCAGGTCAGATGGGGCGACAAGGTCTACGGACCGGTCTTCGGCAAAGGCCAGGCCGACATAATGATCGCCCTTGAGCAGATGGAAGCAGTCAGATACGCTGACTTCCTCAAGCCGGACGGAGTCGCCGTCATCAACGACTACAAGCGTGACTCGATGACTACTGCAAGCGGTCTGGAGGAATATCCGGAAGGCTGCGTCGAAGCCATGCAGGAAAAATTCGAGACGATCGTCGTCGATGCTGACGGCATCGCACGCGAACTCGGCAACGCTAAATGCATGAACGTCGTCCTCTTCGGAGCGATCTGCGACAAGCTCGGCGAAGACGGTATCGACTGGGAAGAGATCGTGAAAGAGACAGTCCCGGCCAAAGCCCTCGAGCTGAACATCAAGGCCTTCCATGCCGGAAGAGCCGCTGCCGGGATGGAGTAATAAGCCGATCCGCAGCAGGATCCGAATAGCAGAAACTACTGAAAGCCGGCCCGAATAAGCGGGCCGGCTCTTTTTTTGTTCATATTTTTCTTCGTTATGATATAATCCCTATTGCACCGGTTTTCAGACTTGTCCGAAAACCGCCAGTAATATGAATGGAGAAAAGGAAAAATGCCTATTACCAAACTATTGGAGAGAAACGCGGAAAAGTGGCCGATGGATGTGGCGCTGGTCGAACTGAACCCGGCGATCGAAGATCCGAGAAAACTTTCGTGGAAGGAATATTCGCTTATTCAATCCACTGTAGGACAGCCCTACCGCCGCGAGATCGAATGGATCGTCTTCAACGAAAAGGCTAACAGAGTAGCCAATATGCTTATCCACCGCAAGGTGGTCAAGGGCCAGAAGGTCGGCATCCTCATGATGAACTGCCTCGAATGGCTCCCCATCTATTTCGGCATCCTCAAGACAGGAGCCGTCGCCGTGCCGCTGAACTTCAGGTACACGGCGGAGGAGATCGAATACTGTATCAATCTTTCGGACACCGAAGTTCTGTTCTTCGGACCGGAATTCATAGACAGACTGCAGAGCGTCGAAGAGACCCTGAACCAGCACCGTCTGCTCTTCTTCGTTGGGGAACAGTGCCCAGACTACGCGGAGAACTACTACACGCTGGTATCCGACTATCCGAGCACGAACCCGGATATCGATATCTGCGAAGATGATGACGCTGCGATATATTTCTCGTCCGGTACGACCGGATTCCCGAAGGCGATACTGCACAATCACCAGTCTCTTTCTCATTCGGCGATAGTTGAGCAAAAGCACCACGGCCAGCAGAAGGACGACGTCTTCCTGTGCATCCCGCCGATGTACCATACCGGCGCGAAGATGCACTGGTTCGGCAGTCTCCTCTCAGGAAGCAAAGCCGTCATGCTCAAGGGCACAGAGCCGGAGTTCATTCTCGACGCGGTATCCAAGGAGCACTGCACCATAGTATGGCTTCTCGTCCCGTGGGCGCAGGATATACTCGGCGCGCTCGACCGCGGCGAACTGAAGCTCGAAGATTACGATCTCGACCAGTGGCGCCTGATGCACATCGGAGCGCAGCCGGTACCGCAGAGCCTTGTAAAGCACTGGTTCGACTACTTCCCGAATCATCAGTATGATACGAACTACGGTCTCTCCGAGTCCATCGGACCGGGATGCGTCCACCTCGGAGTAGAGAACCCGCATAAGGTCGGAGCCATCGGCGTTCCGGGCTACGGCTGGGAGACGAAGATCGTCGATGAAGACAGAAACGAAGTGCCTCAGGGAGTAGTCGGCGAACTCGCCGTCAAAGGCCCCGGCGTCATGACATGCTACTATCACAACAAGAAGGCAACAGAGGAAACTCTTTCGAAAGACGGCTGGCTCTATACAGGAGACATGGCCCAGCTCGATGAGGACGGTTTCATTTTCCTCGTAGACAGGAAGAAGGACGTCATCATCTCCGGAGGCGAAAACATCTACCCGGTCCAGGTCGAGGACTTCCTGCACAAGCACAAAGCGGTCAAAGACGTCGCCGTCATCGGCCTTCCGGACAAGCGTCTCGGCGAGATCGCCTGCGCGATCGTCGAACTGCAGCCGGGATACACATGCTCGGAATTCGAACTCACCGAGTTCTGCCACGACCTACCGAGATACAAGAGACCGAAGAAATACATATTCGCCGATGTCCCCAGGAACCCGACCGGCAAGATCGAGAAGCCGAAGCTTCGTGAGATCTACGGCGGCCTGAACATAGTCAAAGGCGAAAACGAGAGCTGATATGCTTGGAACAGCAATGATCCACAACGGAGATCTTCATCGGAGAGACATCGGAGTTCCACATCGAAAATCTATATCGGACCGGGAAATATCCCGGCCTTTTTTTCGCTTCCCCTTGCAAAATCCTACAGAAGCACCGATAGAAAAACGTGCAATCCATCAAATCGTTGAAAATGTCAACCATTTCCCAAATATCCGGATTTGGTTGACAAAAAGCCCATTCCTCTATTTTCGACCAAAATCCCAACCGCAGGATCACGGGAAATCTCCGGAATTTGCCACCTCAAACGGAATCTTCCCCCACAAATCATATATTAGAGCACGGTGACAAGTTGTGATATTGACATCTCGACACTTATCCTCATATTATTGAAATGCAGGCGTTATTCGCAGCAATGTTATTCGCAGCAATATAGTAAACAGATAGATCCAAAAGAACCGCCAAGGAGCCAAACATGTCAGTAACAGATCTCATACCGGTCAGAATGAATGAAGGAACGCTCGAGATCCTCGATCAGACTCTCCTCCCCCTCGAGGAAAAGTTCATAAAGATCGAGTCGGTCGAAGCGCTGTACGACGCGATCAAAAAACTGAAAGTCCGCGGCGCGCCGGCCATTGGCGTGGCCGCAGGTTATGGTGTTTATATAGCAGCAAAAGATGCAGTAAGCAGATCCGCCCGCGAATCCTCCGCCGGCTCCGCATCAGACTCCATATTTGAGATCATGGCGGAGATCGAACGCGACGCAGACTATCTGATTTCTGCGCGCCCGACGGCGGTGAATCTCAAGTGGGCAGTGGACCGCGTGATGGCTGCCCTTCGCGATGCAGTAAGCCGTAATGCAGTAATCCGCAATACAGTAATTCGCGATGCAGTAAGCAGATCCGAAAAAGCCACCGGCGATCCCATTGACGCGGATCTCCCGGAAATAGCTCTCGCCGAAGCCGAAGCCATCAGAAAAGAAGACTTCGACGCCTGCATGGGCATGGCGGAATACGGGCTTTCACTTCTGGAGCCGGGAATGGGGCTGCTTACGCACTGCAACGCAGGAGTCCTCGCAACAGCAGGATACGGAACAGCTCTCGCGCCCATCCATCTAGGACAGGAGCGCGGATATGACTTCAAAGTTTTCTCTGATGAGACAAGGCCGCTCCTCCAGGGCGCCCGCCTCACTTCATGGGAGCTCGCAAAGAACGGAGTCGATGTGACGCTGATCTGCGACAACATGGCCTCCATAGTCATGAAGAGCGGTAAGGTCGACGCCGTGCTCGTCGGCTGCGACAGGATGGCAGCCAACGGAGACGGCGCCAACAAGATCGGGACTTCAGCCGTCGCCATACTCGCGAAAGAATACGGCATCCCCTTCTACATGTTCGTGCCGACCTCAACGATAGATCTTGAAACTGAAACAGGCGCCGATATCGTCATCGAGGAAAGGGACCCCGACGAGATCGCCGCCATGTGGTACGAAGAGCGGATGGCACCCGAGGGCGTCAAGACTTATAATCCGGCTTTCGACGTCACCGACGCGAAATACATCACCGCGGTAGTGACCGAAAAAGGGATCGTCTATCCGCCGTTCAAAGATGGACTTGCCCGGATCAAGAACGAAACCGAAAACTGAGACCGAAGCGGGAGGTCCCTACCAGCCTTTGCCCCAACGAATCGCTCCTCCGCGCGTTTTGTCAAGAAGTGCTTCCGCTGATATAATAGAAACCGGCAAACAGATCTTTGCCACATAGATCTTAGAAAGACAGGTATCAAGGATGGACAGATTATTCAAATTAGAAGAAAACAACACCTCCGTAAGGACGGAGATCGCCGCGGGGGTCACGACATTCATGACGATGGCGTATATCCTCGCTGTCAACCCGAGCATACTCAGTGACGCCGGAATGAACGCCAACGCAGTTCTGCTGGCAACGGCTCTCGCCTCGGTGATAGGCTGCTTCCTGATGGGATTCAGGGCAAACCTCCCCTTCGCGCTCTCGGCAGGCATGGGGCTGAACGCTTACCTCGCATACACCGTAGTAGGCGGCATGGGGATATCGTGGCACGTCGCCCTCCTCGCCGTATTCTGCGAGGGTGTGATCTTCATACTGCTCTCGCTCACGAACGTGCGGGAAGCCATCTTCAATGCGATCCCGCTTCCGCTGAAACGCGGAGTGTCCGTCGGCATCGGTCTCTTCATCGCATTCATAGGACTGCAGAACGCCGGTCTTGCTGTCGATGCGTCGACGCTCGTGTCGATAACGAACTTCACGCAGGACTTCCACACGCATGGGATCTGCGCGCTGCTGGCGGTCATCGGAGTGTTCCTCACAGCCGTTCTGTATATCAGAAACATCAGAGGATCGATACTTCTCGGCATCATCGCGACATGGGTGCTCGGCATCCTCTGCCAGATCACCGGGCTGTACACGCCCGACCCGGCGCATGGATTCTTCAGCCTGATCCCGACGGCTTTCATCAGTTTCGACTTCTCAGACCTGAGCAAGACATTCGGTGAATGCTTCAAAACAGATTTCCATAATGTGGGTATATTCAATTTCATAGCGGTCATCTTCGCCTTCCTCTTCGTCGACATGTTCGATACGATAGGGACGCTGATCGGTGTCAGCACGAAGGCGGGCATGCTCGACGAGAACGGACGCCTTCCCGCCATCAGGCCGGCGCTCCTCTCCGACGCTATAGCAACGGCTTGCGGAGCCATCCTCGGCACATCCACTACGACTACTTTCGTCGAATCATCCGCCGGCGTCGCGGCAGGCGGCCGGACGGGGCTTACTGCGATCACGACAGGAGTACTCTTCCTGCTCTCGACACTGTTCTCGCCCCTCTTCACCGCGATCCCTTCATTCGCGACGGCTCCCGCTCTGATCATGGTCGGCTTCCTGATGTTCGAAGGCATCAAGGACCTGAAGTTCGATCCGGACACAATGACGGACACGCTGCCGGCTTACCTCTGCATCATAGCGATGCCGCTCTTCTACAGCATTTCCGAGGGCATCTCGATCGGCTGCATCTCCTATGTGGTCATCAACCTGCTCTGCGGAAAAGCCAAGAAAATAACACCGCTGATGTATGTCCTCGCGGTGCTGTTCGTCTGCAAGTATATATTCCTGTAAGCAGATCAGGAGCGCAGCTGTACGCAGAGCATCGTGATATCATCGAACTGATCGGCTCTGCCCACATAAGAATCGATATCTTCCCTGACGGTACTTATTACGCCGTCAGGGTCTTTTTCTGTGGCTTTACTGCAGCTCTCCAAAAGCCTGTCATCTCCGAAGAGTTCGTGTTTGACATTCTCCGCTTCAGTGACTCCGTCGGTGTAGAGAAGCAGTATGTCGCCCGGCTCGATCCCGGTCTTCTGTTTTTTGTACTTGATATCTTCGAGTCCCGCAAGTACGAATCCGCTCTTCTGCTCTATGAATGAGGCTTCGCCGCCTTTTATCACCACGGGGGGATTGTGCCCTGCCGATATGAATTCGACCTCTCCGCTTACGAGATCCACCACGCCTATCCACGCAGTGACGAACATATCGGCGTCATTGCCGCTGCACATCGAGTTGTTCGCGACCCTTACAGCCTCTTCAAGATCGGGAATATCGCGTATGCTGCTCTGCAGCGTCTGCTTCGAAGTCGCCATGAACATAGCGGCCGGGATACCTTTGCCCGATACGTCAGCGACCACAAGACAAAGCTTGTCCTTCCCAAGGAAGAAATAGTCGTAAAAATCTCCGCCGACCTCTTTTGCCGGCTCCATCAGTCCGCATATGCCGAATTCATCTCGCGCGGGATATTGTTCATTGATAGGCGGAAGCAGCGATCTTTGGATGACCCTCGCAGTCTCCAGATCCGACTGGATCCTGCCTTGTTCTATCGTCATCATCCGCTGCTTTTCCATGAAACTCAGCATGAATATCAAAAGAGTGAACCCCAGCGCATTGACGAGTATGAACGGAACGGCGATCCCCTTGACTATCGCGAGGGCTGTTTGAAAAGGCTTCACCATGATGAGAAGGAGAGTGATATGGAACACCTCCGAGACTACTCCCGTTATGAAAGCTATCCGCGGGTCTACCAGATTCCTGTGATATTTGCTCGAGAGTATGCCGCATACAGTTCCTATGCAGCATGTGGCTATGATGCACGCCTTCGCGGTGACGCCCCCGATCCAGAGGCGGTGGGCGCCGGCGATCAGGCCCGCTATGAGGCCGCCGACAGGACCGCCCATGAAGCCCGCGAACATCGGGCCCATATCTCTGACAGTGATCAGCGCTCCCTCGAATTCCACTCCTGATATATTGCCGTACATGCCGAAAAGACCGCCTATGAGTCCGGCGATGATACCATAATATATCCTCCTCTTGCTCTGGAGGAATTTATCGAAAAGGCCGCTTCCTCCTACGAAGGAAGCGAGCAACAGTATCACTGCCAGTGTGCCTATCATTCTGGAAATAAGCATACTCATTGACTATCTCCTCTTTGTACCCGCCGGATACCTGACCTTTTCTCTATTATAAAGGTTTCATTACTTTTTTGCATCACGTATCGGACTTTTGACGCTTCAGATCCCTTTCTCCCGGGCCTCCCGGCAGCAGTTCTCCCATAACGGCGCTTCCGATTATCAGGACGGCCCCCGCCCACTGGAGTCCGCTCATCGTCTCATGCAGGATAAATGCGGACAGAACGACCGCCGACATCGGTTCTATATAGCCCCAGATCGCTATCGTCTGCGCCGACAGTTTGTTCAGGGATGAGAAATACAGATAGCAGCCGATGCCTGTGTTGAGCAGTCCCAGCCACAGTATCGGAATGATATCCGAAGCAGTGACGGCTATATGCGGCCCCTGCTTCAAGAGCAGAAAAACGGCAACGCACGCGGCGCACACCAACAGCTGCAGGGTCGCGTTCCTCAGCCCTGTGATGTTGACCGACAGCTTGTTCAGAGAAACTGTCGCAGCGTAGCAGAATGCCGACAAGATGGCGCATGTCAATCCCCACGCGGTCAGGCCGTCACTGAGCACCTCGCCCGTGATCAGGAAAACTCCTGCTGCCGCGCACAGGAATGCGAGCACTTTCACTTTAGTGAGTTTCTCTTTGAACAGTATCGGCGCAAGCGCTATGACTATCGCGGGGCCGGTGTAGTTGATCAGCACGCTGAGGCTTACTCCTATGTGATCGTAAGCCTCGAACAACAGCATCCACCCTGCGGCCATCGACACGCCTGATCCAATGATGAACGCCGCGTCTCTTTTGTGCTCGCCGAGCCCGAATCTGTTTCCCTTCAGCAGGAAAATGGCAGTAAGCAAAGCAGCGCCAATAGTCGATCTGAAGAATACGACTTCGACGCTTGACAGATCCATCATGCTTGCCGCTATCCCGTTCGATCCGAACAGCAGCACTGAAATGATGTATTTGAGATATGCCGTTTTAGACCCGGCTTTGCTTTCCATGTTTTATATATTTCCCGGCAGCGATCATGCTTCCTTATCTCACTTAAATCTAATTTGATTCATTCTATCATATATTCGACAGCTACACTATGACGCAGACCAAAAGCACCGCACAATAACGCTTCGGCGTTGAAAAAGTGGGAACAATCGATCATATGAAAAATTGTTCCCATGAATCCAATGCTTACAGCCTCTGAAAAACTGCATCCGAAGCCGCCTGCAATCAAAATACGGCATTTGATCAAAAACCAATGCCGATAATCGTTGAAATGATAGGAACACTCTTTCTATATTTGAATTGTTCCTACGAATTTCCCATTTATGAAAGTGGAGCATAGCAGTCGGCTGCCACGCAGCAAAGCTGCTGCAGCCTTTGCATGGGACCTGCCATCACTCTGACTTCGCTATCGCTCGTCAGTCGTGAGGCCAGGTCCGCAACGGGGCTCGAATTTGCCAAAAAACGTGTAACCGTTGCAATTTCAAGAAAGGAGTTGAACACCGTCCCCGCTTGTGTTCAAGATAGTGTTCAAACCTACCCGAGCGGATCGAAGTCGGCATGCTCAAAGCCGTCTATTCTGCTAGCACATTCTCTCGCAAAGCTCATCGTTGGACTTTCACCACCGAATATCGGTTTATTATCTTCTTTAGTGAATAGTT
>CAMKAM010000037.1 GCA_946410475.1 uncultured Bacillota bacterium | reverse complement strand
CATGCCCATACGACCTCCGGGGCCTCCATGATGCATATCTCTCTTCCGTCATCTGCCATCAGACCGTCAGACCTTAGTCCCAGCGGTGAGTCCGGGTCCGCCAACGCAACTATTCCCTGGCAATATCCGTCCTCAGCGATGATATCGATCATCGTAGTGTGGTCGAATATCGTCACGTTGGGGAGCTTTTTCACCTGCTCCAGCAGAGTGCTCGTGATCTCCTTTCCGGTAACATCCTGGTGGAAGAGGATGCGCGGCGCAGAGTGGGCGCCCTCTCTTGTATATATCAGTTCTCCGTTCTCATCTCTTTCGAAATGGACACCGTAACTGACGAGGTCCTCTATCAGCTGCCCGGAAGATCTGATCATGATGTCGACAGAACTCCTGTCGTTCTCATAGTGTCCGGCTCTCAGCGTGTCTTCGTAGTAAGCCTGATAGTCCTCTTCGTTTCTCAGGACGCATATCCCGCCCTGAGCCAGCCAGCTGTCGCATTCTTCAGTGTCGGCCTTCGTTATGATCGTGATATCGAGATCCTGCGGGAGTTTGAGGGCGCAGTAAAGGCCCGCGACTCCGCTTCCTACGATGACTACATCCGTTTTGTATCTCATCTTGCCTTCTCCTTCCGGCCGGTTATTTCGCCAGCTCGAGCATCCTGTCAAGGGATGCTTCGGCTCTCTGCCTTACGCCTTCATCCAGCTCCGCCTTCGGCGAGTTTTCACGTAGGCACGCTGCGACATCTTCGAGAGTCATCCTGTGCATATCCTCGCATGCTGACTTTTCGATGAAGTGGAACTCTTTGTCCGGGTTTTTCCTCTTCAGTTCGTGCAGCACTCCTGCCTCTGTTCCCACGATGAATTCCCTGTCGGGGCTTTCCGTCGCATAATCTATGATACCGCTGGTGCTTCCCACGTAGTCTGCTATTTTGCTTACCGCAAGCGGGCACTCCGGATGGACGAGCACCTTGCATCCCGGATATTTCGACCTGTACTCTTCTATATCCTCAGGCGTGATGCAGTCATGGACATGACAGTAACCGTCTCCGAGGATGAAGTTCTTCTCCGGCACCTGCTCCGCTATCCAGCTGCCCAGGTTCTTGTCCGGAATGAAGTATATGTTCTTCTGCGGAAGGTTCTTCACTATCTTCAGCGCGTTCGATGAAGTGACGCAGACGTCGACCAGTTCTTTTGTCGCGGCCATCGAGTTGATGTAGCAGACGACTGCGAGGTCGTCGTACTTCTCCCTCATCTCAGCGATCTTCTCTCTTTCTACCATCAGCGCCATCGGGCAGACAGCGTCCGCATCGGGAATGAGGACCGTCTTGTCCGGGTTCAGTATGCATGCGCTCTCCCCCATGAACGTCACGCCGCAGAACACGATGGTCCTGTTCTGCACTTCTTTCGCTTTCTTGGCCAGGAAGAACGAGTCTCCGACGTAGTCGGCGATGTCCTGCACCTCACCGTCCACATAGTAGTGAGCAAGGATCACAGCGTCCTGCTCTCTGGCCATAGTTTTGATCTCTTCGGTCAGTTTTTTCATTTGTTTCTTTCCTCATATGATATTTGAACCATTGTTTTATCGACGGCGGTCTTTCTTCCGGCAAAAGCCTTCAAACAAAAGACAGGCCGCCGATAGAATGATAACACCTATCGGCAGACCTGACAAGACACCTGTTAAGTTTTTATTTTACAGCCGGATCATTTTTTGGTCTTCACTGTCCTGACCTTTGACCACGGCGAGTAGTACCTCACTCCGCTTACCGTCTTGTAGGTGCGGATCCTGACGTAATACCTCTTCCCGCCTTTCAGTCCGGTCATCTTCTTTGAGACCTTCTTGTATCCTTTCACTGTCAACGTCTTCTTGTTCTTCGTGAACTTTTTGTTCGTTGCAGCCTGGACCTGGTATCCGGTAATGCGGGAAGCGGACATCTTCGAAGCCTGCTTCCTCCACTTGACCTTTATCGCCCTTCTGGCTCTGGTCAGCCTGGAGAGGCTCGTTCCCTTCGGTCTGATCTTGAAATTCACTGTCCTGCTTCCGGTGTAGTTGCCCTTCAGTGTGACTTTGACGCTGTACTTGCCTACGTTCTTCCGCCCGGAAGCATAGGTCAGCGTATAGCTGGATGAGGCAAGCTTCGTCTGACCGTCTTTCACTGCCGCGGCAGGCTTCCTTGCCTTACCGTTCCATGTAAAAGCGGCAGCTGACAGAGTTACGCCCGGAGTGATCTTCTTTGGCGCGATGGTCCATTTGATTTTCTTGTCTGCAGTCGTTCCGTCTGCCCATGTGTAGTGTGTTTTGTCCTTCAGCGAAGCCGTCGCCTCGTAGGATCCCGCGTTTACTGCAGTATTTCCGGTCACAGTATAATATTCGCCCGCCGCGACACCAGTCTGCGTCTTCCCGCTGTAAGTCAGCGTCTTTCCTGCCGGCGCGGCGACTTTATCAGATACAATGATCTCAAGGGCTGCCGTCTTATCAAGATCATCATTCTTTATGTAATCATCCGGAGCGTCCGCTGTGGCATAGATCCCTTCATTTATCCTGTATACCAGGAAGCATGTGCCCGGCTTTACTGCCGTATATCTCCAGTTTTTGGATACAGGATCCTTCTCGACCGTGACGGGCGCGCTTTCGGGGTCAAGTTCATTTCCTTCCTTATCGGTGACGATCCAGTAACCGTTGTCCTTGTTGAATCCGTAGTAAGCGACTCCTTTGGCATTCAGACCTTCCAGTGTCATATAGTTGGCGTATGAATAGTCGCCTGTTTCCATCTTACGTGTGTAATATGAGAATTTATCGTAGTCGACTTCATCAGAGATAACGGCGACATCGGGATCTGCGATCTTCACTCTGTACAGGGGATAAAGCGGCTGGAATTCCCTGACCTCGCTGGAGACCACCTTCATCGTTTCTTTGAATGAAGCGCCGGTTGGCGACATAGGCACATAAGCTGTCAGATAATCGAGCGGAGATGTTTCCCATTTCAGAGGGTTGGATCTTGCAACATACGCAGTGTCGCTTACCACTCCACTGCCCGGGATCTCTCCCCATGAAAGCCCGTCGTCGTCATAAACTCCATCCGGGCAGGCAGCGATCCTTTTGGCTATATCTCCCCTGGCGCCTCCGGTCTGATCACTGAAAGTGAAGACCATTTTATCCGCCGGATCTGATGCCTTCTTTGGTATTATTACAGTATCCCCGGTATCGTCGATGTAGTGATCGTTAAAATAGTAAACGATGGTAACATCATATTTGAGAGCGATCGGGCAGTTGTACTTTGTTAAGTTTTCGGCTTCCGTCGTCTTCTGCGTGATGTAGCCCTGCGTGTAAGGCGGAAGATCCACGCTTACCTCATGAGCAGTGCTCTGGGAATTCGTCATTGAATCTGACGTTTCCCATCCTTTCTGGACTGCCTGGCTCGCCGTAAATCCAAGTTCCATGCTCGCCTTAAACGCCGGAGTGAAATCGTATCCTGCCCCGAACTTGATGCTCTCAGAGTATGAATATGACTCGGAACCGTTCACGGAACTCGTTGCGGACACCGAAGTGCTGGACGAAATGGACTGCTTGGCGGATACCTTCTGAGCTGTATCATTTTTAATAGAAGAAGCAGCATCATCTATCGAACTGGTCTCGTTCTTCAGTTCCGTCGTCACATAGTTCGATCCCTTGTCTTCCGGTAAGATCGGGGCAACGCGAAAGTTTGAAAAATAGACTACAGCAGCTTCGTTGAGCGATAAGGATCTTGAATTGACCGCCGCAACAATGACCGGCTGGTCCCCTGTCTGATCTTTGAAATATCCGTCGGAGATACTGGATCCAAAGATCTGTTCTGTCATATAGTCCTCCGCATCCTTGAGAGAACCCTTGTCAACTGGATCGATCCTCCTGCCGTAAACTTTACCTTCCTCCTCCGGTTCGTAGTATTCCCCTTCATCAAAACCACGCAGCATATTGTAATTATGTAAAAGGCCGGAACCGGGGTTGTAATAATATCCGATGCCCAAGGCAAGACCAAGCCACATGTCTGACATCGACCAGTCTTTATTATTGTTTTTTAAATACTCGGTCCTGGTTCCGAGAAGCTCTTTATAGAATCTCGCGGGATTCTTTGTCGCAAAAGCTGCCGACCCAGTGTTGTAATAAGTCACCCCATCGATCTCATATGTATCCTGTATCGGTGTGGGTTCCTGCTCATCCGCGTAAGCATTCATACTTCCCGTAAGCGGGACCATCGTTACGATCATGACCACCGTCAGTGCCATGATCGTCAGTTTTCTCCAGATACGAACCATAAACTCCCTCCTTGTTCCTATGAATAACACTATACTGTCCGGAAATGCCTTTTATATTCTCCGGGTCTTATCGCATATTTCTCGCGACACGCCGCCGATAATGTCCCGGACCGGCATAAAAACAGTACTGATTGCTGACTTCACATCCATATCGTCCCTCAATACAATAACAGAGCAGGATACCACCTTCCCCGTTCACGGCGCATTGCCTGTTGATCATGACATATTGGATCAATCATATTTTATATAATGTTCACCGGGTAGACAAAGAAAGCACAGGCCTGACTGCTCAAAGCAGACACACTTTTGCTTACAAAAGCCGCACGCCTTTCCATTTTTCTTGCTTTCTATAATGCAAATATATCTGTCATATCTCGGACACACCTAACTTTTGCAGTTACTTATTATAGCAGTTATACATTTCTGAGACAAATCGCCGGAGTAATATAAATCCGGGCTCTGAATTATACATTTTCACAGAAGACCGGTTGATTAATATAATCCAGCCACTTTATTCGCCTCACATTGGAGGCGAAAAGTCTTTCACAGCCGGTTTTCGAAGAAATCCATACCGGCAATTATATTAAAGCTCACTTATCGATCCGAAATGTATAATTTGTTCAATCTGATTATATAGACCCCTCGAAAAATCCGCAAGATGTATAAGTCCCAAGAAGCTGATCGATCCGGCAGTCGCGGACATCCCTGCGTGAAGTGCCACGCGGCATAGCCGCTGCACTTCTTGCATAGAGTCTGCGCGCCGTATCAAAGATACGGGCAGACTCTGATAGCGAAAAAGCCACCTAACAGCTTGCATGCTCGCTGGGTGGCTTGTTTTGGAGCGGGTGACGGGAATTACGCGTCTGCTTTTGCATCCGCGCGTCCTGCGCCTCCCCGTTCGGTCGGCTTGGACCGCTCGCTACTCGTGTCTCCACCGGAGACACTCGCTTCACGCTCGCGCCCTTTCGGGTTCGATTCCCTTCATTATCTTTCCACGAAAAAAGAGTGCCTTTGGCACTCTTTTTTCCTTGGAGCGGGTGACGGGAATCGAACCCGCGTAGCCGGCTTGGGAAGCCGGAATTCTACCATTGAACCACACCCGCATATGCAGTTCAGGCGCGGACCTTGAAGTCCACGCCTGTTATTATAACAACATCATCTCTTTTTCGCAACGGTAACCTCCGCGCGCGGGCTTCAGCACTCCATATCCGTCGGGCAGGCCATCCACCAGTAGTGATTCCCGTTGAAATCGAATGTGCCGACTTCGTCCATCCTGACCTTCCTCGTGTGGGCTGCGTACGACAACGGATTGACCTGGTTTATGAATGTTATCATCATCGGATATCTGTCCTTCATGCTGCGCAGGGATTCCATGAACACATCATGGAAGACTCCCGTTCCGCGCACCGATCTGTCGACACATATCGGACCGTACTGGTAACTGTTCTCCATATCAGGAACTACTCCGTTGTACTCGAACTCCGGCAGCAGCTCGATCATCTTTTGGAACAGCGGCCACTCCGACCAGAACTGCCACGAGCCCGCCATCGCGAAAGCGACCACCCTCCCGTCCTTCACCGCGATCGTGATCCCGTTCTCCTGTTCAATAAGAGCCTCCATCTGTTCGTTCGTCATCTTCGTCGTAACGAATCCGTTTTTCTTTTCTTCTTCTGTGAGGTTGTCGGCATGGTTCGCCTGAAGGAGAGCCACTACTCCTTCCACATCCTCTACCGTCGCCTGTCTGATCTCCATTATCTCCTCCGTTCCCGTGTAAAACGCCTTCCTTTTCAATATCATCTTAACCGACCGCCTACTCTGCCGCAATGCTTTTTCAAATTTGACTGCCGCACTGACATAGTGTATCTTTTTTATATGAAAAGTTTACGTATGTTCTGGATGATAATAAAACGTTGCCACTTTGAGAAGTTCCTGATCGGATTCGCGATCTGCTTCTTTGCATCGGCATTGATCCTGATGCATTTTGAGAGCGAGATCCACTCATACGGCGATGCGCTCTGGTATGTTTTCGTATCGTGTACTACGATCGGCTTCGGCGACATCGTCACCATCTCGCACGCCGGGCGTCTTATCACAGTCTTCATGACTATTTATGAGATACTCCTCGTCGCTATCATGTCCGGTATCGTTGTCAGTTTGTATCTGGAAGTAGTAAACCGCCGCGAGAGACTCACTGCGACGGTTTTTCTTGACAAGATGGAGCATATTACCGAGCTTGACGAAGACGAACTCAAAGAGATCGAAGAAAAAGCCCGGAAGATCTCCATCAAAGATAATGTCTGGTGATATCGGCTTACTCAGCCTTTGACTACACGCGCGATGGCCTTTGCTGCTTTCACGCATTTTTCTTTTGAGATCGAAGCGACCGAAACTCTAACACCTTTGGCAAGCGGCACCGTGAAGATGCCTTCTTTCTCGAGCTCCGCGCTGACAGCGTCCGGATCGTCACTCGCTATACTTGCGAAGAAACCGGCGTCGAACGGAACGCTCTGCACACCTTCCTCAGCCAAAGCTGCCTCGAACGCCTTTCCTCTTTCGAGGAGCATGTCTCTGATCGTCTCTCTTTCCGCATCGACTTCAGCCTCTAGCTGCGGGTCAGCATAGATCTTGCCCATGACTACCTGGGCAGCCCTTGTGCAGTTCGACCATGTCGCACGCGCGGAGAATTCCGCGACCTGCCTGAACTCCTCGGCAGCCTCTTCATCCTTAGCGAGGCAGACCAAAGCGCCGCATCTCATTCCGTAGAGTGTGAGCGTCTTCGATGCGCTGTATCCGAACACCGTGAGTACGTTCTCCGAAAGCCCCGTAAGCAGAGGCATGAACGACCTCGCCTTCTCCTCGTCTCCCGCAAAGTCTATATACGCAACGTCGATGAACAAAGTGATCCTGCATTTCTCTGCGACATCGTTCATCGCGCCGATGGCTCTTCTCCAGTCGTCATCAGTAAGCGTATATCCCGTCGGATTATGTGCCGGCGTATTTATTATGACTACGATGCTGTCCTGCTGCCCTGCCACTTCGGCGAGGACCTTCTCGAAATCATCCGCATTGAAAGTACCTTCTTCATTGAAGAACGCGAACGTCTCAAAACCTCTGCCGAGCTCTCCTGCGATGTTCTTGTAGTTCGCCCAGTACCAGTCGTGTGTCAGGACTTTGTCGCCCGGCTCCGAATAGTTCGCGATGACGCTTCTGATAGCGCCCGTACCGCCCGGCGTAGCGCACACCCTGACCTCGCCCTCCGGCCTCTTCGAACCGAACAGCGCTTTCTCGACCGCGGCCTTGAACTCCGGCGTTCCGCCTATCGGCGCATACTCTGCGAAGTCGACCGGCTCCAGTGTGCCGAGCGCCTTCATCACTGAGGAGAGGACCGTAAGGTCTCCGTTGTCGTCGAGCAGCGCTCCTATCGTAGCGTTGATCACGTTCTCTTTTCCTTCTTCGGCTATCATGGCCTTAGCTCTCCCGTTGATCGCAAATATCTTGTCTTCCTTCGGGATAACTCTTCCGTTTTCGTGTGCAAACAACATTCTGATATCTCCTTTCCCTTTCCCTGTCCTATTCACATTTCTCTATCTTAAGATACTTGATCTTTATGCCCTGTTCTATGAACTTCTCCTCGTATTCTGTTCTGTATCCGGCCGACTCGTAGTCGCTTGCCGCGAGGTCCCTCGTCATTTCTGAAATAGTATACCCCATTGCTTCCGCTTCTTCCACAGTGAACTCGAACAGATCGTCATTGTCGGTCTTGAACTCTATGTATCCCCTGTCGGAGAGTATGTCCATGTATGAAGCAAGGTAGTCTCTGTGAGTAAGCCTCCTCTTCGCGTGCTTCGCCTTCGGCCAGGGGTCGCTGAAGTTCAGATAGATCACGTCCACCTCGCCGTCATCGAAGAATTCGTGGACGTCATGGATATATCCCGAGAGCAGGTGTATGTTCCAGTGATTCGTGTCGCGTACCTTCTCAGCGGCGCGCACGATAACGCTCTCCTGTCCTTCGACGCCGATGAACAGATCGTCCGGAAAGTCCGCGGCCCGGTCGCACAGAAACTTGCCCTTTCCGCAGCCAATCTCAAGGCATAGCCTGGTGTCGGGCTCTTCGAAGGAAGCCACTATATCCTCCTCCGTAACGACACCTTCATAAAGCATGCGGGTGATCTCCCAGCTTGCGTTTATTGCCTTGTCCGCAAAAAGCCTGCGCCAGGCCCCCTTGTTCTCACGGCCGTCGCTGTCGAGGTAATCCTCCAGTTCTGTCAGTTTTTCATCAAGGTCTTTCAGTCTTCTCTGTCTCATTCTCTGTTATTCTCCATTATTTCCAAATATCTCCGGCCTGCGCTCAAACAGTTTTATCAGCGGATATCCGAGTACGTAGCAGGCTATCATCTCACCGATCGCGACCCATGCCATACAAGCTGCAAGGTTGGACACCCCATAGACGAAATGCAGCATCGCGCCTATGATCAGCCCGTTCGCGATCACGGGCGGCATAGGTACGAGCTTCTTGTGATCCCTCAGCAGGTATGAACAGATCGCAGCGATCATCGCTCCCTCCACTATTCTGCGTGTCGTCACCCTTTTCTTCATAAGTACACTCTTTCCAGAACGACGACAGCGATGAAGCCTATCATCAGCAATCCCATGACCGCGTCTCCCGCGCCAAACTTTATCTTGTTCATCCTCGTCCTGCCTTCTCCGCCGTGGTAGCATCTGGCTTCCATTGCAAGAGCCATATCCTGAGCTATCCTGAACGCGCTGACGAACAGCGGAACGAGGATCGGTATCATATTCTTTGCCCGTCTGAAAATGCTTCCCGATTCAAAATCGGCTCCTCTGGCCTGCTGGGCCTTCATGATCTTGTCGGTCTCCTCGAGCAGTGTCGGGATGAACCTCAAGGCTATAGTCATCATCATAGCCAGTTCGTGTGACGGCACTCCGACCCTCTTCAACGGCGAGAGCAGGCTCTCTATGCCATCCGTCAGCTGTATCGGCCTCGTCGTCAGCGTCAGCATCGACGAGCCGATTATCAGCAGTATCAGGCGTATCGCCATGAACACAGCAGTCCTCAGTCCTTCGTCTGTTATGGTGAGAGGACCTATCTTCAGCAGCACCGTCCCTCCGTACATGAATATGTTAAGGAAGAACGTGAACAGTATTATCAGGAATATCGGCTTCAGACCGCGCAGTATGAAGCTGAGCGGCACCCGCGATAGCGCGATGACGGCGGCAAGGCACAGCGTAACGAAACCGAACCCCGCAAAACTCTTTACGAGGAACACCGCTACGATATATACGATCGTCATTATGATCTTTGTTCTCGGATCCAGTCTGTGTATCGGCGATTCGCGCTGATAGTACTGACCGATAGTTATATCTCTGATCATTCTTCCTGCCCTGCGGAGCTTTCCGCTTCCGCACCACCTTCCAGCGCAGCAGCTATCGCGGCTGCGGCTTCTTTAACATCGAATGTATCTGTTCCGGCATCGATGCCGTTCTCTTTCAGTTTCATCAGTATGTGCGTGACGGCCGGCAGATCCAGGCCGAGTGCTGTCAGGTCTTCTCCTTTTGAGAAGACCTCCTGCGGAGTCCCCTCCATCGCGAGTCTGCCTTCGTCTATCACAAGGACCTTGTCAGCCATCTTTGCCACGTCATCCATGTTGTGGCTTACAAGGATCGTCGTCATCTGCTGCGAAGCGCGCATCTCGTCTATCATCTTGAGTATATCGTCATGTGACTTAGGATCCAGTCCGGCTGTCGGCTCATCAAGTATCAGGACGCCCGGCTGCATAGCTATCACGCCCGCTATCGCGACCCTCCTCTTCTGGCCTCCCGACAGTTCGAACGGTGACACATCCTTTATTTCCTCGTAGTCCAGACCGACCAGCTCGATCGCATTCCTTACCCTCATGTCGATCTGCTGCTCCGGAAGGCCGAGGTTCTTCGGTCCGAATGCAACATCCTTCGCCACTGTTTCTTCGAAGAGCTGGTACTCCGGATACTGAAAAACGAGGCCGACCTTTTTCCGTATATCAGTCAGCGACACGTTCTTCTGAGTGATGTCTTCTCCGTCTACGTATATCTTTCCTCTCGTCGGTCTGAGTATCCCGTTCAGGTGCTGCACGAGGGTGGACTTTCCGGATCCGGTATGACCGATGATCCCGACGAAGCTCCCGTCTTCGACTGTGAACGAGATGCCGTCCAGCGCGATCTGCTCTTCAGGCTGGCCCGGCGAATAAATATGTGTAAGGTTGCTTACCTCTATCGACATTTTCCCTATCTCCGCACCAGCGCCTCTATCAGGCCGTCTTCGCTTACTATATCTTCTCCTATATCAACGCCCAGCTTTCTCAGCTCGGACGCCATCTGAACGGCGCACGGGACATCGAGGTCCACCGCCTTCAGTTCATCTTCATGTCTGAACACTTCGGCAGGCTCGCCGTCCATCATGATCTTTCCCCGATCCATGATGATGACTCTGTCGGCCTCGGCGGCTTCCTCCATGAAGTGCGTTATCAGTATCGTTGTTATCCCCTGACTGTTGAGATCTTTGATTATCTCTATGACATCCCTGCGGCCGGACGGGTCCAGCATCGCCGTAGGCTCGTCGAACACGATGCACTTTGGTCTCATCGCGATGGCTCCTGCGATAGCGATCCTCTGCTTCTGCCCGCCCGACAGCATATGCGGACCTTTGTTCCTGTATTCGCCCATCTTCACCGCCTCGAGCGATGCATCGACGAGCT
>CAMKAM010000036.1 GCA_946410475.1 uncultured Bacillota bacterium | reverse complement strand
TGGTCCTGAGCAAAGGACATGTTTGCCCGATCCAGTATGCCTGCCTGGCAACACTCGGATATTTCCCCGAGGAGGAACTCGATACTCTCCGTAAGGAAGGTTCCAAGCTGCAGGGCCATCCGTCAATGATCAAATGCCCGGGCATCGATATCTCGACAGGATCTCTCGGACAGGGCATGGCGTGCGCGGCCGGTATGGCGCTAGCAGCCAAGATGGATAAGAAAGACTATAAAGTATTCTGCGTAGTCGGCGACGGCGAGGCACAGGAAGGCGAGATATGGGAAGCTGCTAACACAGCAAATAAGTACAAACTCGACAACTTTATCGTATTCATAGATGTGAACAACCTTCAGCTCGACGGAACATGTGACGAAGTAATGCCGAACGGAGACCTCGGTGAGAAGTTCAAGGCATTCGGATGGGATGTGTTCTACTATGACGGCAATGACATGGAGCAGACAGTCGAAGTACTCGACAAATGCTATGCGCCGGAAGCACAGAACGGAAATCCGAAGGCTCTCATCGGAAAGACGGTCAAGGGCAAAGGCGTCAGCTTCATGGAGAACCAGGTAGGCTGGCACGGCGTGGCACCGAACGATGAAGAATACGCACAGGCAATGGCTGAACTCAAGGCTCAGCTCGAAGACTGATAGGAGGGAAATAGAAATGAGTGAACTGAAAAAGATCCCTACAAGAAACGGGTTTGGAGATGAAATAGTAGAAGTCGGTAAAGACAATCCGGATATCGTTGTTCTGGATATAGATATAGGCAAGAGCTGCAAGACAGCTGATTTCAAGAAGGCGCTCCCCGATCAGTATCTGAACGTCGGCATCGCCGAGCAGAACGGCGCAGGAGTCGCTGCAGGACTGGCGACATGCGGAAAGATCCCCTTCGTAGTCACATACGCAGCGTTCGGATCGATGAGGATCTGTGAGATGATCCGTCAGGAGATGTGCTACACGAACCTGAACGTAAAGATCGCTTGCTCGCACGGCGGCTTCACGCCTGCAAATGACGGGGCTTCCCACCAGGCGATCGAGGACATGGGCATCCTGCGCACGATCCCGAGAATGACGGTCATCATGCCTGCAGACTACAATTCCGCGCGCAAACTCGTACGCGCCGCAGCTGAGTCGTACGGTCCGATGTATCTGAGATTCACGCGTGATGCGATGGAGCAGGTATACGGTGACGACGTTGAATTCGTCATCGGCAAGGCTCATCAGATCCAGGACGGAAAAGACGTGGCGATCATCGCTAACGGCGACACAGTAAGCCTGGCGATCAAGGCGGCAAAAGAGCTCGAGGCAAAGGGCGTCTCGGCAAGAGTGCTCGACATGCATACGATCAAGCCGCTCGACGTGGAAGCTGTCAAGGCATGCGTCGATGAGATCGGCAAGATCATAACTGTGGAAGACCACAACATCATCAATGGACTCGGAAGCGCAGTATGCGAAGTCGTAGCTGAAATGGGCAAAGGCATCGTGAAGAGGATCGGTATCCAGGATCAGTTCGGCGAATCAGCTCCGTACGAGAGACTGCTCGCCAAGAACGGCATCACAGTAGAGGATATCGTTGCTACTGCAGAAGCTCTTCAGTAGATCGTGGATAATGAACGGATTAACTTTGAAAGCAGGAGGAAATACAATGTTTGATTTTAAAGACCAGGTAGTACTTATCACAGGCGCCGGCTCGCCGAACGGAATGGGCCGCATATTCGCAGCTGACTTCGCAAAACTCGGAGCGAAGGTCGTGCTCGTAGACATCAACCAGGAAGGCGTTGACGCAAACGTCGCAGAGCTCAAAGACGCAGGCTATGAAGCTGTCGGATATGAAGCAAATCTGACTGACGAAGAAGCAGTAAAGAAGCTGGTAGCCGATGTTGCAGCTGCAGAGGGCAGGATCGATGTCCTGATCAACAATGCAGGCATCTCGCAGAAGGTCACAGTAGCGGATATGACGCTCGCTGACATGGAGAGGATATTCAGCATCAATATGTACGGGCTCTTCCTGCTGACACGCGAAGTATGCGAAGTCATGAAGAAGCAGAACTACGGCCGCATCGTACACCTCTCATCGGTATCGGCAAAGAGAGGCGGCGGAATATTCGGCGGAGCTCACTATTCAGCATCCAAGGCTGCTGTTCTGGGCTTTTCCAAGAACCTCGCAAGGGAGGTATCGCAGTACGGCATCACTACGAACTGCGTAGCTCCGGGACTGATCAATACACATATCTGGAAGAGCCTTCCGGAAGAAGAAGCGCAGAAGGTCATCGACGGCATCCCGATGGGACGCGCCGGAGAGCCTGAAGAAGTATCGGCAGCAGTCGTATTCCTTGCTTCTAAGGAAGCTTCCTACATCACAGGTGAAGAGATCGACATCAACGGCGGATCGCACATGGACTAAGAGGAAGGAACGTCAGAATATGAACCGGCTGGTGTCATATGTCTTACAAACAAATATTAATAATTATCTATTGTAAGAAACCAGTTCAGGGGTTAGGATATAATCATAACAAAAAAGAAAGGGAATGATATGACACCAGCATATTTGAAAAGTTTAAAAAAAGAATCTGTTGTACAAAGCGTGATCAACAGACTGACAGATGCCATGAAATCCGGAGAACTGAAGCCGGGAGACAAGATCCCGACTGAACCGGAACTGGCGGAGTCTCTCGGGATAGCGCGAAGCAGCGTCAGGGAAGCAATAAAGATCCTGACATATCTGGGTGTACTGGAGAGCAAACGCGCGGAAGGTACATTCGTATGCAGCGGCTACAAAGAGAGCATGATAGACCCGATGGTCTACGGCATCATCCTCAATAAGGATTCTTTTGAGAATCTGATGGAACTGAGGGAGATGACAGAGGCAGGAATGATGCGTCTTGCGATAGTGCATCATGATGAGGACCAGCTGGAAGAACTCAGAGACATACTTGAAGAAATGAAAGAGACTCTCGGCAGTGAAGATCCTGTCGCAGCCTTCTTCACTGTTGATGAGAAATTCCATGACAAGATAGCTGAGATGGGTAAGAATCCAATGGCTGACAAGGTCAACCGTGTGGTGAGGACGCTTACTCACGCAGTACGCTACAAAACGGTCTCTTCAATGATAGAAGGGGGCAGAGGCGAAGAACTGGTGGATGCTCACAGGAGCCTGCTTGAGGCGATTCGCAGGAGCAATGAGGAAGAACTCAGCGATAAGGTGAGGGACAGCTACTTCGTCGACGAACTTGCAGCGCAGAACGAACTTGCCAAACAGGGAGCGTAGGCATACAGAGATCGGGTCGGAAAGGTCCCGAAATGAGTGAGAAGAATATAACTATAGGACTGCTGACCAGCGGGGGAGATGCGCCCGGCATGAATGCGGCGATCAGGGCCGTGGTCAGAAGAGGATGCTACAAGGGCTTCAGAGTCATAGGTATCAAAAGAGGTTATCTCGGACTGCTCAACGAGGAGTTCGTGGAACTGAAGGAGCGGTCTGTTGCAGACATTTTGCAGGCGGGCGGAACGATGCTCGGGACTGAAAGATGTCTGGAGATGCATGAAGAGGATACTCAGCAGAAGGCCGCTGATATATGCCGCAGGAACGGTATCGATTCGCTGATCGTCATCGGCGGTGACGGTTCATTCACCGGTGCCCTGCGCCTCGCGGAGAGAGGCGTCAGCGTTATCGGAGTGCCGGGAACGATCGACTGCGACATAGCATGCACTGACTACACGATAGGCTTCGACACAGCTATAAACACGGCTATGCGCGCTATAGATAATATCCGTGATACAGCCTCGTCACACGCGAAGTGCAGCATGATCGAAGTGATGGGAAGAAACTCCGGTTACATAGCGCTTTGGAGCGGGCTTGCCAGTGGAGCCGAGCAGGCTCTGATCCCCGAGAAGGGCGACTGTGATCCCGCCGAAATAATGGACAAGGTATCGCTGCACAGAGAACGAGGAAAGAAGAACAACATCCTGATCAACGCTGAAGGAGTCGGCACTGCGGAGGATCTTGCCGGAAAGGTCGGAGAAAGAGGCGGGATCAATGTCAGGACTACGGTCCTCAGCTACATCCAGAGGGGCGGAAGCCCGACATGCCGCGACCGCGTCTATGCTTCCATAATGGGAGCAAAGGCAGTCGATCTTATCGCAGATGGGAAGGCCAACAGAGTAGTTGCTTACAAAGGTGACCGCTTCATCGACCTCGATATCAAAGAGGCGCTCGCGATGGAGGGCGCAATGAACGAGAACGAAGAGTATATCTGTGAGATCATGGAATCGCTCTCGCTATAGCATGATGAAATGAAGAGAAGAGCCGTCGTTATGACGGCTCTTTTTGTAAGCGATCTCTGAAGCAGACAGTTATCTGCACCGCGAGCTCGGTCTTTCGAAAAAACTGCCGGAAATGGCGGAAGATGAACAGTTTGCGCTGCTTGCTTCGGACGGTATGCTTGTGAAAAGGCCGCTTCTCGTAGGAGACGGATTCGTTCTTACAGGATTCAAACAGCAGGAGTGGGAAGAAGTACTGATCGATTCTTGATGACAACTTGCTGCAATTGAAGTAAAATAGTAGTGGACGCGGTTTGGGAACATAAGACAGTGTTTAACTACTGGAGGAAATAGATTTGACTATATTGGAATTCTTTTCGCTGCTTGGAGGCGTGGGTCTTTTCCTGTTCGGAATGACTATCATGTCATCGGGACTGAAGAACGCCTGCGGAGACAATCTTCAGGTGATACTGAGCAAAGCGACTACTAACAAAGTTTCGGCAGTTCTCGTCGGTATCGCAACCACCGTTCTCATACAGAGCTCGGCGGCGACCGACGTTATGGTCATTGGTTTCGTAAACGCTGAGATGATGACGCTCGCTCAGGCGATAGCTGTCATCATGGGTGCCAATATCGGTACCACAGTAACAGCGCAGATCACAGCTTTCAATATCGCGGCTTACGCACCGTTCATATTGTTCATCGGTGCGGTCATGTATTTGTTTATAAAAAAGAGCATCGTAAAACATGTCGGCGAAGTCATACTGGGATTCGGTATGCTGTTCGTCGGCATTTCGTATATGAAGCTGGCCATTGCGCCGCTTTCGAAGAGCCCGGACTTCACGAATCTGCTCCAGGCGATCGAGAATCCGTTCCTGATGATACTCTTCGGTATAGCTTTCACGGCACTGCTTCAGAGTTCATCGTCGTCAACAGTAATCTTCCAGACATTCGCGATACAGGGATTGATATCCTACAATGCGGCCGTATATCTGGTCATCGGAGCCGCGATCGGTTCTGTAACGCCGAACCTTCTGGCTTCGCTTACTACAAACAGGAACGGCAAGAGGACTGCCGTGCTCAACCTGATATTCAATATCTTCAGGGCGGTCATACTGCTGATCCTCATAACGGTGCTGCCTCAGATCCTGGATCTGATACAGGCTATGTCGCCTGACGATATAGGAAGGCAGATAGCTAATACGCATACGATATTCGCCATCATCGCAGTCATCATAATGCTTCCGTTCACGGGTTTCATGATCAAGATCGTAGAAAAACTGATCCCGATCCTTCCGGAGGAGAGTGAGCAGCTCGAAGACAGAAAACTGCAGTACATGGTCAATATCCAGGAGATGCCACCGGCGATGGCTCTCAATCAGGCTCACCTCGAGATCACGAGGATGGGAAGGATAGCGGAGAAGAACCTCAAGCGCGCGATAGACTGCTTCTTCGACTACAGCCCTGACAAGGCAGAGTCTGTCAGGAAACGCGAGAAGAGTGTCGATATACTGAACAGCACGATACTTGCAGAGCTGGGCAAACTGAAGGCCATGGATCTCAGTTCGGCTCAGATGACGCAGGTATCGATGATGAGCGTTTCGATCAGAGACGTTGAGCGTCTTTCCGACCATGCCGAGAATATAGTAGAGTATGTTGAAGAACTGCGCAACAAGAGGGCGGAGATGTCGGATACGGCGATCAAAGAACTCAGGAGGATGTCGGACGATACACTCAGAGAAGTCGACCTTGCACTGGATATATTCGAGAAGAACGATTTTGCAAGACTTGAAGAACTAGAGGCGCTTGAAGATGTCGTGGATGAGGATGAGACGACGCTCGTCAACGACCACATCGAAAGGTTCTTGGCGGAGCACTGCGATCCGAGAGCCGGCGTCGTGTTCACGGATATCGTCACAGACCTCGAGAGGTGCGCGGACAACGCTGTCAACATCGCTTACGCGATGAAGGGGCCGAAGCCCAAGGCGCAGTAAGCGGAAAAAGGAAATATAAAGAGAAAGTAACTGCTCATCTCGAAGGTGAGCAGTTCTTTTTTCTCTCAAAAGAGAGATCCTGAGAAATGCTCTTTTTCCTGCAAGGGGAGACATATGTCTCCCTGTGGCTGAAAAGGCGGATATTGAGAGAAAAAGCCCTTTAATCATCAGTGCTCTTCAAGTATAATGAAGCGGTGGAAATAAAATTTGACCTGAAAGAGACACAAACGAATATACTTGAGAAATATCCCGAGTGGCGCGAGCTTATGAGCCTCGTTGAATTCAAGAACATCCCCGAGGTGAATCCGGCAGGATGCAGCGACAACATCGTATACTACAACCGTCGCAGAATGAGGCAGTACCCGTCAGCTGTTCAGGAGTTTTTCATTGCCCAGCAGCTTATGCACATACAGCTCTCCCACCAGGCGCGCGGAAAGCACCGCGACCCCGAGCTTTGGGAAGCGGCGTGCATAGCTGTCGTCAACGAGCTTCTCATAGCCGACGGTTTCGAGCCGCCGGCAAATGTCATGCGTCTTGAGGGCGCAAAGGGCGCGAGCGCTGAGGAGATGTACCAGATCCTCAAGGACAAGGCTGAAGAGGAAAAGCCCGAATGGGAAGAGGAAGAGCAGCCCGAAGAATCGGACCGCCCGTTCATGCCCGAAAAGGACGACTCGAGCAAGCAGGCAGGTAATCTGCAGGGCGCTCAGGAAAGAGACATCGAGGACCCGGGCCTCGCTCAGGCGGTAGCCGGTCTTTCGGATCTCATCGAGCCGAGCCTCCAGCTGGACTACGACTGGTTCCCGGCTGACAGGATCAGGAACGGCATGCTCCTGGAGCAGTTCAAACCGTACCCTGTGCCCCACGCTGAGATCCTGCTCGATACGAGCGCGTCGATCGACGAAGACCTTCTGAGGGCGTTCGTTCGCGGAGTCAAGGACCTTCTGAGGGAGGACGCCGTCGTCAGGGTAGGATGCTTCGACACGGAGTTTTACGGCTTCCAGGAGATCCACTCGGAAAAGGATATTTCCACGCTCGAGATACGCGGCGCAGGCGGTACGAATTTCGAGACTGCTGTCAGAGCCTTCACAGGCGACGCCGAAACGAAGATCATATTCACGGACGGATACGCGGAGATGCCCAGAACGAGGTGCGACGCTATCTGGCTCGTATACAGTGATATGCCGGTGCATCCGCCCGGCGGACAAGTTATATATGTAAAGAAACCTGAGGAGTTGGAAGAACATGAAATCGATTTTCTTATCACATAAGCAGCTGTTCGAGAATCCGCTTCCGCTGTTCCGCATGATAGGACCGACGGCGCAGGCAAGCGATCTCGTCCTTCTGACGGCGCCGGACGACGGCTTCACGCTCAGCGACGACAACGTCAACTACTACCTTTCTGGAGAGGACTGCGCCGACAGGCTCGGCCGCGACCAGAAGTGCGACGTCTGCGCTGTAAGACCGGCTATACTTCTTGAGCCGGGCGATGAGAAGCTGCTTACTAACATCAGAGAGGCGAGCGACATCGTGACGGGCGAGCTCGGATCGTATCCGTCGGTCATCCTCGAGTCGTCGATGCGCGACATGGCTGAAAAGCAGTACAAAGAGGGAACGCTGAAGAAGACGGGAGCGAGCTACACGATCGCGGGAGAGAAGAGAGAAGTTTACCGGCTCGGCGCCAAGCAGATCGTCAGGGTCCCCGTTACGGAAGACGCTGTGACAGGCTACGTCCAGCTCTCTGACGGTAGCGCGATGAGCGTCGGCGATGAGGTCTTCCTCGAGATCAGGCCGATGCGCTGGTACTACGATGAAGCGAACAAACTCCTCGTCAGCGGCAAGGCGATGTTCGCCGGCCTTTCAAGGGAAGAAGCGAACGCTTACCTCAAAGAGTCCTTCCTGAAGGAGCTTCTTGCTGAGGACGATTCCGAACTGTCGCTCGGACAGGCAGGGACTTCATATCATATAGCTGAGCACGATGAGCTCGAGATGATCAGCGCCTTCGTCAAGGCCGACATCCCGGTATTCATCCACGGTCTCGCCGGCGACGGAAAGAGCGACCGTGTCAAGGAGATCGACCCGGACGTTCTGGACATCGAGCTCGTCAACGAGACGCCGGAGACGATCAACGGAAGAGCGATATACAACGAAACCAACGACGAGATCATAGACATCAAGCCGGTATGGCTGGTGAAACTGGAGCGTCTCTGCGAAGACGGAGAGCTGCACATCCTGTTCTTCGACGAGCTGACGAACGCCACGAAGCAGACTCAGTCAGTCATCTTCAAGATAGTGCTCGAACGCTTCGTCAACAACCGCTGGCCGCTTCCTCCGAACGCGCGCATAGTCGCTGCAGGAAACGACAGAGCTGAGTCCAGCGTAGCGCACGACCTCGCTGAGCCGCTGTTCGGCAGGTTCGCGCACATATACATCAAGACTACGGTCGAGAACTGGATGCCGTGGGCAGTAAGCAGGAGGATCAACCCGTATGTCATGGAGTTCCTCGCGAACAACGACCTCTATCTCAGGACGACGTTCACGGGCACCGAAGGCTACGCCGATCCGAGAAGATGGGAGATGGCATCGCGCATACTCGACAGTTCGGGCAACGACTTTGCTCTGCTCGAGCCGATCGTAGGCCGTGAGACGGCGCAGGCGTTCATCCGCTTCTTCCGCGCTCAGGAAGAGATGGCAGACCTCGCGAAGTACACGGATGAGGAGCTTACTCATCTGACGGTAGCGAGAAAATATCAGATCGCGCAGCAGTGCCTCTACGCTGCGGAAGCCAAGCCGAAAGAGGCACGCGAACTGGTCGAACGTCTCGGCGCGGAGTTCGCTGCATGGTTCGAATATGTGCTTGAGAGGAAAAACGAAGGAAGAAGAAAGAAGATATGATCTTTGGACGCGTAAAAAAAGTCGATAGCGATGCTGATAGCGCTCGCGCTTGTCATCACTTTGATGCCTCAGCAGTCGCTTGCTAAGGTGATCTATCTTCCTGATGTCACGAGCGAGATGTCAGCGGCATCGTACTGGTCGGACAAGATGGACGATCCTGAAAAGACGCTCGTCACGATGGATGATATAAAGGCGATCAACAAGTCCATAGAGGATGCATCCGGAACGAACGTAGGGGATCTTTCGACTTTTCCGCAGAAGGAGTTCGATGCGGCTGCGGCTGCTCAGAGTCTCTATAACAGCGCGCTGGCAGATGCCGAGTATTTTTATAACGTCTACGGCGCGAAGTACGATGGATACGGCAATGGATACGCCACCTTCGACGATGCCCGGGCCGGCATGTTCGATGCAATGATCGATAACTGCATAGATGAAGAAGCGACAGGCGTGCAGCCGGTGCAGTACGCGATCTGTACGAAACGCACGAACGTGCTGTGCTTCCCATCGACAGAAAGGGTCCTTGACGACAGGGACGATCCGGATTTCGACTATCAGTACCAGTCACCGGTACGCGTCGGAGAACCTGTAATAATCAAAGCGAGATCAAAGGATCACAAGTTCTATTCTGCTGTCACGACATGCACGTCGGGCTGGATCCCGGCTGAGGATATCGCTGTCTGCCGGGACAAAGATGAATGGCTCGGTGCGTGGAAGTTCGGCAGCGATGAAACTCTCGTAGTCTATGACGATAAAGTGTTCACTGAAGATTCCAATTCCGCTCCCGAGACGGCGAACGTCAAGCTTTCGATGGGCACATGCCTGAAGCTTGCCAAAGAGTCGGAGTGGACGGGCCTCATCACCAACCGATCCGCCCACAACAACCACGTCGTATGGCTGCCGATAAGAGACTCAAACGGAAAGTATGATAAAAAGCTGGCTCTCGTGTCAGAGCATCTGAAAGTAAGCGAAGGCTTCCTGCCTCTGACTCATGCGAACGTGGCCATGGTCACCATGAACTGGCTCGGCAACTGCTATGGCTGGGGAGGCATGCTCGGATCGGAGGACTGCTCCGGATATGTCCGGGACGTGTACAAATGCTTCGGACTGGAGCTTGCAAGGAACACGACCTGGCAGGGGAACCAGCCCGTGAAGAAGTTCGATCTGAACGGACTTGGCGATAAGGAAAGGACAGAGCTGATCAAAAAACTCCCGGTAGGGTCAGTCCTGATAATGCCGGGACATGAGATGATTTATCTGGGCTGTGAAGGCGACAAGCTTTATGTCATCAGCTCTGTAAGCAAAGTCGTCACAGGCGGCGAGGTCAAAAGGATCAGGAATACGGTCATCAACACGCTGGATATAAAGAGAACGAGCGGGAATACATGGCTGCATGATCTGACTGTGGCAGAGATACCGTACCGCGATCCGTCGTACGAGATACCCGAAAAACCCGATCCGGTGAAACCGGCTGTTCCGGGCAGACCGTCCTTAAAAGCGGCGGCGAATCTCAATAATATGACGGTGAAGCTTTCGTGGAATAAGGTAAAGGGTGCTACCGGCTACGAGGTCGCTTACAGGAAAGCAGGCGCATCCAAATGGACCACAGCGAAAACGGCCGGGACGTCATACACGGTCAAGGCACTGTACGTGCGCGGGAAATACCGGTTCAGGGTCCGCGCGGTGAACGGTGGCGGGAAGTCCGCATGGTCGAAGGCGGCAAACAGATACATGAAGAAAGTGTCCTTCAAGATCGGCAAGAAGAAGACTTACATCAAAGTGAAGTGGAAGAAGGATGCGGGCGCAAGCGGATACCGGATAAGGTACGCGGCAAACAGCAAGATGAAGAACGCGCGGGCGGTGACAGTCAAAGGCGCGAAGAAGACCGCCCTGAAGCTGAAAAATCTCAGGA
>CAMKAM010000035.1 GCA_946410475.1 uncultured Bacillota bacterium | reverse complement strand
GGTACCTACCGCCCTGCATTATGCCGAAGAGCGCCTGGCTCTCCCTGTTGGTCCACGCGTCCTTGCAGCGCCGGAGCCACCTTGTAGTAAGCTCCATAGAAGGCTTTACATACTCTCTGTCCGCAGGATAAGGAGCGCATTCATCGAAAGCCATCATGATATCCGAGCCCAGAGCCTGCTGTACCTCGATCGACTTTTCAGGGCTGAGCATCTGTCTGGATCCGTCGATGAAGGAAGCGAACTCGACGCCTTCTTCCGTTATCTTTCTCAGATCACCGAGGCTGAACACCTGGAACCCGCCGCTGTCTGTAAGTATCGGCTTGTGCCAGTTCATGAACTTGTGCAGTCCTCCGGCGTGTCTGACCACGTCATGCCCCGGTCTCAGAAAAAGATGATATGTGTTCGAAAGGATTATCTCCGCTCCGAGTCCCTCTACGGTCTCCGGCTTCATCGCCTTCACTGTTCCCGCAGTCCCTACGGGCATGAACACCGGTGTCTGTATCGTGCCGTGCGGGGTCGTGATCTCGCCTCTCCTGGCCTTTCCGTCTTTCTTTATCAGTTTGTATTTGACTGCGTATTCCGCTGTAGTCATATGATCGTCTCCTGTTCTACACGATCAGCATCGCGTCTCCGTAACTGAAGAATCTGTATCTCTCCCGTACGGCTTCCTCGTAAACTTCAAGTATCTTCTCCCTGTCATAAAATGCCGATATCAGCATCATCAGCGTAGACTTCGGCAGATGGAAGTTGGTGATCAGGGCGCCTATTATCTTGAATTCATATCCCGGATAGATGAATATCCCTGTGCTTCCCGCGCCTGCGGCCACTCTCCATCCGGACTCTGTCAAAACGGCAGCGCTCTCGAGCGTCCTTGTAGATGTCGTTCCCACTGCGACTATCCTCTCTCCCGCATCGAGAGTATCGTTGATCGTCTTCGCGTCCCCCTCAGAAATACTGTATTCCTCGAAATGCATGTGGTGGTCTTCGACCTTCTCTGTCTTGACCGGCCTGAAAGTCCCTATCCCGACATGCAGAGTCACCCTTGCGATCTTTACGCCCATAGCCTCTATCTCACTCAAAAGCTCTTCGGTGAAGTGAAGACCTGCTGTCGGCGCCGCAACGCTCCCGTCGTGCTGTGCGTAGACGGTCTGATACCTTGACTTGTCTCCGTCCTCAGCCGCCCTGTCGATGTACGGCGGAAGCGGCATCGACCCGATCTCCTCGAGCCTTTCCATGAATATCCCGTCGTATTCGAACGTCACTATCCTTGTGCCGCCTTCTCCGTTCGCGTCGATATGTGCCCTGAATCCATCCGCAAAGTCGACGCTGTCTCCGGGCTTCAGTCTTTTGCCCGGTCTGACCATGGTCTCCCATGTGTCGCCTTCGATACGCTTCGTAAGCAGAAACTCTATTTTTGCTCCTGTTCCGGCCTTGATCCCGTAAAGCCTCGCCGGGAGGACCTTCGAGTCGTTGATGACGAGACAGTCGCCTTTCCTGAGATGCTGTTTTATATCCCGGAAGTGTTCGTGGCTCGTCGTTCCCTTTTCTCTGTCCACAACTAAAAGGCGAGACCCGTCTCTTTTATCGGCAGGTCTCTGCGCTATCAGCTCTTCCGGCAGTTCATAATCAAAATCTGATACGTTCATGTCGTCCTTTTCTGTTTTCAATCTGCTGAAGATGTGTCCATCTCCATCTGTTCACCTGTGAACTCCAGTCGAAGGTGTCTGTAAGCAAGTTCCGATACGACCCGGCCCTTCTGCGTCCTGTGAAGGAATCCCGACTGTATGAGGTATGGCTCGTAAGCATCCTCTATCGTGATCCTCTCCTCTCCGATCGCGGCGGCTATCGTGTCTATACCGACGGGGCCTCCCCCGAATCTTTCTATTATCACGCGAAGTATCTCTCTGTCCAGATGCTCGAGTCCCATGTCATCGACTTCAAGAGCATCGAGAGCTTTCTTCGTCACATCGAGATCTATCCTTCCGCTGCCCAGGACCTGTGAGAAGTCCCTGATCCTTTTGAGCAGCCTGTTGACGATACGCGGCGTTCCTCTCGATCTGATGGCGATCTCTGTAAGAGCATCGTCGTCTATCTCTGCCCCAAGAAGGCCGGCTGTCCTCGATGCGATCAGCTTCAGTTCATCAGTAGTATAGTTCTCGAACTTGCATACTACGCCGAATCTGTCCCTCAGAGGAGCAGAGAGGCTTCCTGCCCTGGTAGTCGCTCCTATCAGAGTGAACTTTGCAAGATCCAGCCTGATCGACCTTGCCGACGGACCTTTTCCTATGATTATGTCCAGAGCAAAGTCCTCCATCGCGGAGTACAATACTTCTTCCACGCTCCTGTTCAGTCTGTGTATCTCATCGATGAACAGTACATCGTTCTCATTGAGATTCGTAAGTATCGCGGCCAGATCTCCCGCTCTTGCTATCGCAGGACCGCTCGTGATCCTGATGTCGACATCGAGCTCGTTTGCTATTATCCCGGCCAGAGTCGTCTTTCCGAGTCCCGGAGGTCCATAGAACAGGACGTGATCGAGGGCTTCGCCTCTCATCTTCGCCGCCTCTATAAAGACCTTGAGATTGTCGGTCGCCGTTTTCTGACCGATGTATTCAGACAGCGTCTGCGGCCTGAGAGAGTATTCCGACCTTTCCTCTCCGCCGGATGCGGATCCCGACACTATCCTTTCATCTATTCCATCATATCCCTGCATCGCTGCATTCCTTTCGAACAGTTCCTATATCTGCCTGACTTTACATGTTCTTTAGAGCTATCTTGATATAGTCCTCAACAGACAGTCCATCCTCAGCTCCGACAATGGCAGCCGCAGCCTCGGTCCTTGAATATCCAAGAGCCATGAGGGCGTCTGTTGCCTGCTGCTTGTCAGATGAAGACGAGGCCGGCGCGATATCTGCGCCCGGCAGATCTTCCACTGTGATATCCTTCATCTTGTCCTTCAGTTCAAGAACGATCCTCTGCGCTGTCTTCTTTCCTATACCGTTCGCCCTCGTCAGCATATCAGCATCTTCGAAGACGATAGCCTTCTTGACTTCGGATGCCGGCATAGCAGAAAGGATGGCCATGGCCGCCTTCGCGCCGATGCCGTTCACCGTTATCAGCTTCTCGAAGAGCAGCAGACCGTCTTCATCATCGAATCCGAACAGACTGATGTCGTCCTCTCTGACGCTCATATAGGTGAATACCGTGACTTCGCTCCCTTCCGGAGCCAGATAAAGCCTGCTGTTCTGCGGCACGGCCATCTCAAAGCCGACTCCGCCGCATTCCACGACTACGCTCTGCGCAAGCTTCATCTCGATCGTTCCCTTTATATACCGAAACATATCTTATTCTCCATCAAATATATATTATCACCTCAGACTCTGCCGGTGGAACGCTCTTCCCATCCTCGTCGCTCCCGGAGCGCTGTGACCGTGAGTCACAGCCGCAGCCAGCGCGTCGGCAGTATCATCGGGTTTTGGCACCTCTTTCAGATTCAGTATGGTCTTGACCATGAACTGCACCTGTTTTTTCTCCGCTCTGCCGGTCCCGGTCAGAGCCTGCTTTATCTGCAGAGGCGTATATTCCGCAATTTCAAGCCCGCTGTTCGAGCAGGCAAGAAGAGCGACTCCCCTGGCCTGACCGACCAGTATGGCGGTCTTGGCGTTATTGTTGAAGAACAGTTCCTCTATCGCAGCGACTTCCGGCTCGTACTCGGCTATGATATTCATCAGACCGGTATACAGCGCCTTCAGTCTGTCGGGCATAGGCATATCTTTGTCAGTGAAGATAGAATCATAAGCGACCACATCAAAGTGGTTCCCCTTCATATCTATCACGCCCCAGCCCATGATCGCGTATCCGGGGTCAATGCCTATTATCCTCATGTTCTTCCCTCCGAGGCGGATTATACCATACAAACATGTGTTTGTCTATGAGACTGAGCCTGTGTCCGTGATATATAGTCTTGAATTTTTATACCATGGAATGGTATAATTATGAACGTACGTAAAACTCTTATAAAGGGGAAAAATCGAAATGAGATACTCAAGACAAAATATGGTTCTGGAGCTTATCGAATCCAACGAGATAGAGACTCAGGAACAGCTCTGTCAGCTTCTCAGAGAATCCGGATACAATGTCACTCAGGCGACTGTTTCCAGAGATATCAAGGAACTGCAGCTGGTCAAAAAGCTCTCTTCTTCCGGAAGATACAAATATGTCCAGAGCAAAGATGAAGGTCCTATCTCGGGACGCTTCGTAAAGATATTCAAAGAGACGATCACTTCCGTCGAGGCCGCCGGCAACATCGTAGTCATAAAGACGCTGTCCGGATGCGGTTCGGCCGCAGCCGAGGCGATCGACTCCCTCGGGATCGAACACCTCGTAGGCTCCGTGGCGGGAGATAATACGGTACTCATCGTCATCGACGACGAAAAGAACGTTTCTGAAATAGTAGATAAATTCAAGGAGTTACTCTAATGATCACTCATATCAGCATCAAAGATCTGGCTACGATAGAAAATATCGATATCGATCTCCATAAGGGGCTGAATGTCATCACAGGCGAGACAGGCGCAGGCAAATCCGTTTTCGTCGAAGCTCTCAGTCTTGCCCTCGGTTCGCGCGCTGACAGTTCGTTCGTAAGGACAGGCAGTGAAAGAGCCATCATACAGATGGTTTGTGAACATAACAACAACGACATCCTCATCACCCGTGAGATCTCAAATTCCGGCAAGAACATGTGCCGCATCGACGACCGCATCGTCACCCTGGGCGAGCTCCAGGAACTGACAGCAAAACTTGCCGACATCCATGGCCAGTACGACAACCAGTCGCTTCTCAAAGTCGAGAACCATCTCAAACTTGTCGACGCTTACGAGAAAGGAGCCATCGCTCCGATCAAGAAAAAAGTCGCGGAATACTACGACAACTATATCGACGCCTGCCGCCGTCTTTCGGAAGCAGAGCAGAAAGCTGAGAACGTAGACCAGCAGAAGGAGTATCTCCGCTACAGGATAGATGAGATAGAAAAAGCCGGTCTCCTGGTCGGCGAAGATGAACGCCACAAAGAAGAACTCGAGATCATGGAGAACAACGAGCAGATCTACGGAGCTCTTGACCGTGCTTTCAACAACGCTTACGCAAGAGAAGGCTCGGCTCTCGACAGGCTAGACGACGTCATCACTCCTATCAAAGAGATATCCGGTCTCTCAAGAGACGCAGCAGGCTTCGAAGATGAGATCAGCGACTTCTACTACCGCTTTGAGGACATCGCAAACAGGATACGCGATACGAGAGACAGGATCGTCTTCAACCGCGAAAGGATCGAGGAACTGAACGACAGGCTCTATTTCATAGGTGAACTGAAAGCGAAATACGGAGAGACTATAGACGAGATCCTCAACTACAAGGACAAGATGGAGCACGAGCTCCTCGACCTTGCCGACATCGAGGCCGATGTCGATTCAAGACGTCTTGAAAAATCCAGGATCGAAGAGATGCTCAAGAACGAGACTGAGAGCCTCAGCAGGCTCCGCCACTCGTCTGCTTACAATCTCCAGTCGAAGATCCAGGACGAACTCGAGAACCTCAACTTCACCGAGTCCAACTTCTCTATCAGTTTCAGCACGAAGGAAGAGTATGATCCCAACGGGACGGATATCGTAGAGTTCCTCATCAGCCCGAATACGGGCGAACCGCTGAAGCCACTTTCGAAGATAGCTTCCGGCGGTGAAATGTCCAGGATAATGCTCGCCTTCAAGAAGGTCATCGGCGAGTACGACGGCATCGACACTATGATATTCGACGAGATCGACTCCGGCATCAGCGGCGAGACAGCGGCTATCGTATCCAAGGAACTCAGCCAGATCGCGCAGAACCATCAGATCATCTGCATCACTCACCTTCCGCCGATAGCTGCGGCTGCAGATCACAACTACAGGATCGAGAAATCGGCTGACTCAGAGCGCACATATACGACCATGAGCCACCTCTCGGACAACGAGAAGATCACCGAGATCGCCCGTCTGCTCGCAGGTATCAACATCTCGGATATAACGCTCGCGAGCGCGAAGGAAATGATCGCTATCGCAACACATGTGAAATAGCCGAAAATGATAACCATAAAAGCAGGTCTTTATCAGACCTGCTTTTTTCTTGACTGTTATCGCTCTTTATCCAAAGCAGTCCAGCAATTCTTCGCTCCCTGCTATCTCTACGCCGATACGCCTCATGTCATCCATGTTCGCCTTCTGGATATCATCGGTCGCCGAGGAACAGCAGTCCTCCGCTGCGATAGTGCGCAGATCATATGAGATCCCGTCATACGCTGTAGTCCTGATGCAGTTCGGCGTCGTCGTCCCTGTCAGTATGACCGTGTCGATCCCCCGTTCCTTTATTATCTTCAGCAGTTCCGTCCCGAAGAAAGCGCTGAATCTCGGCTTAACGATCCTGACATCTTCGTCTTTCGGCTCGAGCCCTTCCGCATCCTCTATGCTGTCGATACCGGTCGTGCCGGGAGCAAGCACGCCCATAAGACCTCTTGCCTCAAGGTCTCTGCGCCTTGGTATCTCCATGTTGCTTCCGTCAGCCTCGTAGCTGCGAGTGACCCATACGATCGATGCCCCCGCTTCACGCGCCCGGTCAGTGAAAGATATGATCGCAGGCACGGTCTTCTTTGCTCCTGCGATGCAGAGCGCCGCGCCCGGCTCTACAAAAGCCTTCTGCATATCTATCACCAGGACAGCGGTCTTTTCCGGTATGATCTTGTCCATCTTTTTCTCCTCCACGGTCAACATGCTGATAACACAAAACCGGCGGACGGCCTTTGCCGCCTGCCGGTCATGATCATCATATCTGATTATTCTTCCTCAGCAGCCTCTTCTTCAGCAGCTTCGGGTGCCTCTTCGACTTCAGGCTCCATGTTCAGAGTCTCTTTGATCGAAAGCGAGATTCTCTTTCTCTCCTTGTCGATCTCGAGGATCTTAGCATTGACCTTCTCGCCTACCGAGAGTTCTTCGTTGATATCAGCTACGCGCTCGTTCTTGATCTCAGAGATATGTACGAGACCATCGAGACCCGGCTCGAGTTCAACAAAGCATCCGTATTCTTTGATCTGTACGACCTTTCCTTCGACGATCTGTCCAACTTCGTAGTTCTCGTCGATGACTGTCCACGGCTCGGGGATAGTCTGCTTGAGTCCGAGGGAGATCTTTCCCTTTTCCTCGTTCATTGAAAGGATCTTGACCGAGATCTTCTGTCCGATCTCGAGAACTTCCTTCGGGTGCTTGAGTTTGCCCCAGGAAATCTCCGAGATGTGGAGAAGACCGTCGATGCCGCCTATATCTACGAAAGCACCATAGTCCGTGAAGCGCATTACCGTACCTTCTACGATGTCGCCGACATTGATGTTTGCCCAGACCTTCTCAAGAGCCTTCTGACGCTCTTCATTGAGATAAGCCTTGTGCGAGAATACGGCCTTGCCTCTTCTGGGATCGACTCTCGATACTTTGACTGTGAGAGTCTGTCCAACGAATTCCGAAGAGTCTTCCACGAACCTGTCCGACAACTGTGACAGAGGAATAAATCCGGAAACCTCTTTGTACAGAGCGATCACGCCGCCGTTGACCTGTCTTGTGACTTCAACGTCGATGAGTTCTTTGTTCTCATACGCGCGGTTGATCTCTTCCCAGTGCTCGCTGGCTTCCAGTTTCTTTCTCGACAGCAATATCGTTCCGTCGCCATCGTCCGTCTTGAGGACTTTAGCCTGGATCTCATCGCCTTCTTTGAAGAGCTGTGTGAGCGTTTGTCCTTCTTCAAGTGATATCTCATCCAACGGAATGATACCGTCTTTTTTGCAGCCAAGGTTTACGATGATTTCCTTGTCTGTAACCTGGTGCACTTTACCTGTGACCAGTTCTCCGCCTTTCGGCAATCTCAGGGATTTTTCGATCTCTCCCATGAAATCGGCCATTGTCAGACCTTCGTCAGTGAATTTTTCACTCATGCTTGATGTAACCTCCTTAATTGCGTAGTCAGGCGTCGATGCACCTGCCGCAACACCTATTCTATTATATTTTTTTAACTCTTTCAATGACAAATCTGACATATTTTCAACAAAAAACGTGTTTTTGCAATATTTTGAGGCTATCTCATACAGTTTCTTCGTATTGGAGCTCGCCTTGTCACCGATAACGACCATTGCCTCGACGTCTTTTGCTGTCTTGGCGCATCCCTTTTGTCTGTCTTCAGTAGCGCTGCAGATCGTATTATGTATCTCCATTCTGCCGTCCGGATCGATGATCCTGACGATCTCATCGAACACGTCCTGCCTCATCGTCGTCTGCGAAACCACTACTGTATCTTCAGTCCCGTCCGGGGAAACGTTCTCCGCGTAAGCGCCTGCTTCCTCCGCCGATGACAGTATCACCGCCTGATCGTCGCACCATCCGCTGATACCTATAACCTCCGGATGCGAGGGGTCACCGATGATGATGACTCTCTTTCCTTCATCGGTCGCGTTCCTCACCAGGTCGTGGATCCTTTTTACGAACGGGCACGTCGCATCCATCAGCTCGAGGCCGAGTTTCTCCGCCTTGTCGTAGAACCTCTTCGGTTCTCCGTGCGATCTGACTATTATCCTTGCCCCGGCGGGAGCCTCGGCAAGATCGTCGACCCTTCCTATTCCAAGATCCGCGAGGTCTTTCTCCACACGTTTGTTGTGGATAAGCATCCCGCATGTATATATCCCGCAGTTTCCGTTCTCGTCTTTTTCAGCGCCCTTTGCCGCGCTGACGGCGAGGTCTATCGCCTTTTTTACGCCAAAGCAGAAACCCGCCTTCGGTGACGTTATCACTTCTGTCATTTCTTCCCGATCCTTTCAAGATATTTTTTGAACTGCGCCTCCGAACCATTCTCCGTAGGTCTGTAATAGTTGGCTCCCACGAGATTGTCGGGGAGGTACTGCTGCTCGACATACCCGCCGTAATCATGCGGGTATTTGTATCCTATACCGAATCCCCGCTTTTCCGCTCCTTTGTAGTGCGAATCCCTGAGATGATCCGGCACCTCATCGTATCTGCCGGACGAAAGGTCTCCGAGCGCCTCGTCGATAGCTACAGCGGCAGAGTTCGACTTCGGCGAAGAAGCAAGCAGTATCACCGCATGGGCAAAATTGATCCTCGCCTCCGGAAGGCCGACCATCTTCGCTGCCTCTACGCAGGATACGACGACGCTGACCGCCTGCGGATAAGCCATCCCTATATCCTCGCTCGCTATCACGAGGATACGTCTGGCGATCGTCATCTCATCCTCTCCGCCCTCGATGAGGCGTGCAAGGTAATGGACGGCCGCATCCGGGTCGCTTCCCCTTATCGACTTCTGAAGAGCCGAATACAGATCGTATTTGTCATCGCGCCTGTTGTAGAAAGTTGCCTTCCTCTGTGTCGCTTCCTCGACTATCGAAAGATCGATCGTCCTGTCGTCATCCATGTTGTCGATGATGAAGCCCAAAGCGTCGAGGGCGACTCTTGCGTCTCCGTTCGAGATAGAAGCAAGAGCCGAGAGCGCCTTCTCGTCGTATGATACTTCAAGCGCGCCGAATCCACGCTCCCTGTCTTTCAAGGTCCTCTCAAGAAGCGTCAGTATATCGTCATCGGAAAGCCGTCTGAATTCGTATATCAGCCTGACCCTCGAGAGGATCGCGTTGTTTATCGAGAAATACGGGTTCTCCGTCGTACTGCCGATGAACCTCAAGATGCCCTCCTCAAGCGCGTTGAGAAGGGTATCCTGCTGTAGTTTGTTCCATCTGTGGATCTCGTCGACATATACGAACGTGCTCTCTTTCTGCAGTCCGTAGAACTTGTCTCTCGCCCTGTCTATCAGAGCTTTCAGATCCTTGATGCCGGTCTGGGAAGCGTTTATCTCAACGAAGCCCGCGTCAAGTTTTTTCGCGACTATGCGCGCGAGCGTCGTCTTTCCGCTGCCCGACGGTCCGAAGAAGATCGCCGACTCGAACGAGCCGTTCTCGATCGCGTTATAAAGCAGCGAGCCTTTGTACATGAAATGCTGCTGGCCCACGAATCCCGAAAGATCGTCCGGTCTCATCCGTGTCGAAAGTGGTATCATCAGATCCTCTCCGCCTTATTGAGGAATGTAAGATATCCTCTGTATGTTTCATAAACGTCAGCCTTGCTGGTCGCTTCCCACGGCGAGTGCATCGAAAGCACAGCTACACCGCTGTCGATGACGTTCATGCCGTAGAGCGCCAGGATGTAAGCGATCGTGCCGCCGCCTCCGAGGTCTACTCTTCCGAGCTCGGCGAACTGGAAGTTGACATCGTCCTCATCGAGTATCCTGCGGAGCATTCCGATATATTCCGCGTTGGCATCGTTCGAACCGCTCTTTCCTCTCGCGCCGTTGAACTTGTTGAACACCATGCCGCATCCGAGGTAAGCAACGTTCTTCTTATCGAAGCTCGAAGCATATGTCGGATCGAATGCGCTCGAAACGTCAGACGAGAGCATCGTCGAATTCTCGAGACATCTCTTCAGAGTCAGGCTGCCCTCTTTGCCCATCAGGAAGAGGAGTTCCTGTACCGTGTTCTCGAAGAACTTCGATTCCATTCCCGTAGCGCCTACGCTTCCTATCTCCTCTTTATCGACGAGGATGCAGCATGCCGTGCGCTTCACTTCTTCAGTGTCGAGCATCGCTTTGTACGATGTGTAAGAGCATACTCTGTCGTCCTGTCCGTACGAAAGGATCATGCTGCGGTCGAAACCGGCTTCTCTTGCCCTTCCCGCAGGAACGACCTCGAGCTCTGCAGAGAGGAAGTCCTCTTCATCCATATCGTACTCTTTCTTAAGTATGTCCAGAAGACCTTTCTTGACAGCGTCGGAAGCCGCCTTCTTTTCGCCTTCTTCTTTTTCATCCTTCTCGATCCTGATCGGTCTGTTTGCCGCAATGATATCGAGAGCCTCGCCCTCTATCACCTTCGCCGCCTTCTTGACCATCTGCTCGTCCGCAAGGTGGATCAGAAGATCGGAGATGAAGAATACGGGATCTTCGGGTTTTTCACCCACGTTGATCTCGATCTTCGTGCCATCCTTCTTGACATCGAGATCTTTGAAAGTATCCTTCCAGC
>CAMKAM010000034.1 GCA_946410475.1 uncultured Bacillota bacterium | reverse complement strand
TACCTTCTCTGCCCCTCGGCATATATCGTATCAAAAGCGAGCGACGACTTTCCGCTGCCCGACAGTCCGGTCAGAACGACCATCTTGTCTCTGGGTATCGTCACGCTCAGATCTTTCAGATTGTTCTCTGCCGCCCTTCTGACGACGATGTCTTTTATCATATGTCCTCCTATGACAAGCTTGCCCTGTATTCGAACACCTTGTCACGCAGCATCGCAGCCCGCTCGAACTGCAGATCCTCTGCCGCCTTGCGCATCTCCTTTTCCAAAGAAGCGATATATTCCAGAAGTTCCTTCTTCGTCATCTCGCTCGGCGCAAGGCCCTCCGTATCCGTCTCCTCTGCCCTCGTCGCCTCTATGACGGCGCGGATCGACTTTTCGACAGACTTCGGAGTGATGCCGTTCTCTTCGTTGTATCTGTTCTGTATCTCGCGGCGGCGCTCCGTCTCTTCGATCGTGCGCTTCATAGCGGGGCTGATCTCGTCGGCGTACATCACGACGCGTCCGCGCACGTTCCTCGCCGCGCGGCCTACCGTCTGCATCAGAGATGTCTCGTTCCTGAGGAAGCCCTCCTTGTCCGCATCCAGTATCGCGACCAGCGCCACCTCCGGAAGGTCGAGCCCCTCACGCAGCAGGTTGATACCAACAAGGACGTCGAATTTGTCCATCCTCAGGTCTCTGATGATCTCCATCCTCTCGAGCGTATCTATATCCGAGTGCAGATACCTGACCCTGATGCCGGCGCCCTCGAGATACTCCGTCAGCTGCTCCGCCATCTTCTTCGTCAGCGTCGTCACCAGCACCTTGTCTCCGTCATCAGTGACCTTGCCGATCTCTCCGATGAGGTGGTCGATCTGTCCCTCGGTCGGCACTACCTCTATCGGCGGATCGAGAAGACCTGTCGGCCTGATGATCTGCTCCGCTGTAACGCCTCCGCTCTGCTCTCTTTCATAGACGGCAGGCGTGGCACTGATGTATACGGTCTGTCCCGTGATGTCGTTGAATTCGTCGAAAGTAAGCGGCCTGTTGTCCAGAGCCGACGGCAGCCTGAATCCGTAATCGACCAGGCTCTGCTTCCTCGATCTGTCGCCGTTGTACATCGCCCGGAGCTGCGGCAGCATCGCATGCGACTCGTCTATCATCAGCAGGAAGTCATCCGGGAAATAGTCTATCAAAGTATACGGACGCGTCCCGGGCGGAAGACCGTTCAGGTGACGCGAGTAGTTCTCGATGCCCTTGCACGTTCCGATCTCGCGCAGCATCTCAAGGTCGTATCTCGTCCTCTGCTCTATCCTCTGCGCCTCGAGCAGTTTCCCGCGGTCGCGGAACCATCTGATCCTCTCGTCGAGTTCCTCTTCGATGGTGCCGATCGCCTTCTTGAGTTTTTCCGGCGCAGTGACATAGTGCGAAGCCGGGAATATCGCGATGTGATCCCTGAGTCCGTAGATCTCCCCCGTAAGCGGATTCATCTCCTTGATGCTCTCGATCTCGTCTCCGAACATCTCGACCCTGACAGCGCTCTCACTGCCCGCCGGATAGATATCTATCGTATCTCCGCGCACCCTGAAAGTGCTGCGCTCGAATGACATATCGTTCCTCGCGTACTGTATATCGACCAGCATCCTGAGGATGTCATTTCTCTCTTTCACCATGCCCGGTCTCAGAGACAACACCTGGCTGCTGTAGTCTATAGGCGAGCCGAGTCCATATATGCATGAGACGCTGGCGACGATGATGACGTCCTTCCTCTCCGACAGCGCGGCCGTAGCCGAATGGCGGAGCTTTTCTATTTCCGCGTTGATGTCCGAGTCCTTCTCTATATATGTGTCCGTGGAAGCAACATAAGCCTCCGGCTGGTAATAATCGTAATAGGAGACAAAATACTCCACGGCATTCTCCGGGAAGAACTCTTTGAACTCTCCGTGGAGCTGCGCCGCTAGCGTCTTGTTGTGTGAGATGATCAGCGTAGGCCTCTGCACCTTCTCTATGATGTTCGCCATAGTGAACGTCTTGCCGCTGCCGGTGACGCCCATCAGTGTCTGGTGCTGCCTGCCTTCCAGGATCCCCGCCGCGAGTTTTTCAACGGCCTGCTCCTGATCGCCCATCATTTTGTAATCAGATACGATTTTAAATCCACTCATTATATATCTATATCCGTATTTCAGTTTGCTTACTCGATCGATGATCTATACCTGTCCCGAATTATATCATAGCGAACATACGTTTGCAACACGCCATATTGCTATACGACTTTTCGATATGGTATAATAGGCTACTTGGTTTATCATTATATGGAGGTAATGTGAATGGGTCTTATCAGAAGAAAACTGAAGTCGAAGCCAAGGAGGATCGACTTCATCACAAAGATGGCTGACAAACTCGAGAACTCTGACGAGATCGACAGCCAGCTCTATCCCAAATACAACGTTAAACGCGGCCTTAGAAACGCCAACGGCACAGGCGTCGTAGTCGGTCTGACGAAGATCGGCGAAGTACACGGCTACGATACCGATGAAGACCACAAGAAGGTTCCCTGCCACGGCGAACTCTACTACCGCGGATACAATATCAAAGATCTTGTAAATAACTTCAGAAAGGAAGACCGCTTCGGCTTCGAAGAGACGACCTTCCTTCTGAACTTCGGTGATCTTCCCACAAAGCAGCAGCTCGATGAATTCAACAAGCTGATCAGCGAGAACAGAGAGCTCCCGCCGGGGTTCGCGCGCGACATGATCATGATGGCGCCGTCCAGCAATCTGATGAACAAGATAGCGAGAAGCGTCCTCGCTCTCTACAGTTATGACGAAAACCCGGATGACACATCCATACCGAACGTACTGAAACAGTCGATCTCGCTGATAGGATATTTCCCGGCGCTGATCGCTTACGCATACCAGGCGAAGCAGACGTTCTTCAACAACGCGAGCATGCACCTGCACTATCCGATACCTGAGCTCTCCACAGCGGAGAACATCCTCAGGATGCTGCGCCCGACAGGCGAGTTCACCGATCTTGAAGCCAAGGTCCTCGACCTCTGCCTCGTCCTGCAGTGCGAGCACGGCGGCGGTAACAACTCGTCGTTCACGACCCACCTGATCTCATCGTCAGGCACGGATACATACGCAGCGATATCGGCAGCAGTCGGCTCCCTCAAGGGACCGAAGCACGGCGGTGCGAACATCGCTGTCATCAATATGCTGAACGACCTTAAAGCGAACGTCAAAGACATCACCAACCACAAGCAGGTCGATGACTATCTGACGAAGGTCCTCAACGGTCAGGCAAATGACGGGACAGGTCTCGTCTACGGCGTCGGCCACGCGATCTATACGCTGTCCGATCCGAGAGCCGTACTCCTCAAGGATATGGCGAAAAAGCTCTGTGTCGACAGCGGCGCCGAGGACGACTACGAACTGTGCGCTTACATCGAAGAGCGTACGCCGCAGCTGATAGCCAGCATGACAGGCGTCGAAAAGCCGATGTGCGGCAACGTAGACCTCTACTCCGGAATAGTTTACAGATGCCTCGATATCCCGTCCGACGTAGCGACACCGCTGTTCGCGACGGCAAGGCTCTCCGGCTGGACGGCCCACAGGATCGAGGAACTGATCGCCGGCAAGAAGCTGATGCGTCCTGCTTACATCAACGTACAGGATCACCGCGAATTCGTCCCGATCGACAAACGCTGATCCTCGGCATCAGGTAATATACTTCAAAAATAGCAACAGCGCTCCGCATCAAAGCGGAGCGCCGTTCCTTTTGCAACTGTATTTCTTATTCTATCGTGCCGCCCTTTGTCAGAAAGGGTCTGCTTACTGCATCTATGCGCCCGCACCCTGATGAGCGCACGTCTTCGCAAGGATCAGCTTGCCGACCTTCGTTCCCATCATGAGCTTCGTGCCGACCGTTCCGCATATGATCCCTGCAGCAGCAGCGCCCGCTATCGCCATGACGACAGTCAGCGGATCGTTGAACGCGAACGGAGCGAGCAGTCCCGGAACAGGCGAAGCCGTTCCCGGCGCGTTGTTGATTATTCCCAGTGAGACCGCGATGATGCCCGAAAGGCCTCCCGCGAAGAAATTGCATGAATAAAGAGGCACGGCATTCTGTGTTACGAGGTCAGCCTGAGTAAGCGGCTCGATCATGACTGCCAGGACCTGGCCTTTATTCCCTACTCCGAGCCTGTTGAAAACGATGCCGTTGCTGAATGCTCCTCCTACGCACGCGATCGAAGCGATGCCCATCGGAAGGCCTGTGAGACCCAGCATGGCCGTCAGCGCCATCGACGAGAGCGGCGATGTGCAGACCATCTTCATGATGCCGCCGAGAACGAACCCCATCAGTATCGGAGCCTGATCCGTAGCTGACATCACTGAATCACCGATTGTTCCAAGTACGCTGTCGACGACCGGAGCGCTGACTGTAAGGAGCAATCTTGCCACGCATGCCGTCGCTACGGCGCCTATGATGGTGTCGATGCCGGCCGGTATGTATTTTTTGATCAGTATCGAAAGCCAGTAAGCAGCATATCCCGCGATGAATCCCGGAAGTATGCCGAACTTCACTGCGACAGCGGCGGCCGCGACTCCGAACACCGGATCCGCACCCATCGTTATCGGAACGAGGGCAGCAGCAGCGACTCCGCCCATGGATCCAGCCGCCTCACCTATATCAGCAAGAAAACCGATCCCGAGAAGATCTCCGCCGATGCATCCGCAGAGAGCTTCGACGAGGAACGTCGTAACAGCAGCTCCCGCAAGACCGCTCATGGCTTCACTTCCCTTCGGCGCCTTCATGCTGAATACGGAAAAAAGCGCCAGCGCTATAAGCAAACAAAAAATACCTTTGAGAAAAATCATTTTACGCCTCTCTCTCCGCCTTTCCGGCTCCTGTCCAATAAAAAACAGAGACCCCGAAGGCGATGTTCATCCTGCCTTAAAGTCTCTGTCCTTTTGTCTGAAAGCTTTCCCTCTTCGACGATGTACTATGACATTCTCTCCAGAGATGTGTCCCGCGTGTTGTCATATGACCTGAAAGCTTCCGCCTGCAGACGGCATATCTGCCGGCGTTTCTTCTTCGGTATACCGCTTTTGAAGCGGTATTCTCCAGCACGGTTCATCCACGTATATTCATTTTCAGCCGCCCATCAGCGCGGCAAAGCCGCATCATCCATGCAGCAAATCTATTTTAGTGACTTGTCGCCCGCGCGTCAAGCCGTTTTTTAGCAGATCCTCGGAAGACCTTCTCCGTACAGCACGTCGAGGACCCTGGTAGCTCCGAGCGGCGTCCTGATATGGACGGCGTCGCCCTCCGTCACTTCACCGATGATGACGGCGTCCTTTCCGTGTTCTGTATTTCTCATAGCTTCGACTGCTACCTCAGCCTGGTCCCCGGGAACTACCGCTATCATCTTGCCTTCGTTGCCCATGTAGAGCGGATCGAGTCCGAGTATGCCGCAGAAACCTTCGACCTCAGGTCTTACGGGTATGGCCGACTCTTCAAGAACGATCCCGCATCCGGACTTTCCGGCGAGTTCGTTCAGTATCGTTCCCATTCCGCCTCTGGTGACATCTCTCATAGTATGGACTTCGATGCCAGCTTCCGCGAGAGCTTCCGTGATGTCCTTGAGGCATCCGCAGTCGCTTACTATACCATTCTCTATGCCCATCCTCGCGCTGAGGATAGTCGCATGATGGTCACCTAGCGTGCCGCTTACGATGACCTTGTCTCCCGGCTTCATGTTCGCGGCGCTGACGTCGACACCTTCCGGTATCATACCGATGCCTGTCGTGTTGATCATGAGCCCGCCGTTTCCTCCGACGACCTTCGTATCGCCCGCAACGATCTTGACGCCGGCCTCTTCAGCCTGCCTTGCCATGCTGGCCACTACCTCTTTCAGAGTGTCTATCTCAAGTCCCTCTTCAAGGATGAATCCGCACGAGAGGTACTTCGGGACAGCGCCCATCATCAGAAGGTCGTTGACCGTTCCGCATACGCACAGTTTTCCGATATCTCCGCCTTTGAAGATCACAGGTGTCACTACGAACGAGTCCGTACTGAACGCGATCTTCCCGTTGATATCGAGCACTGCGGCGTCTTCCATCTTGTCCAGCACGTCGTTCGAAAAGTTCGCGCCGAACACTTCAGCCATCAGGTCGTGCGACGATCTGCCGCCGCTGCCGTGAGCCATAGTTATCTTCATTATCAGTCTCCTATCTGTTCCTGAACCAGATACCGCACGCGCCTTCCGCCGAGACCATACACGGTCCGTACGGAGCCATCGGCGTGCAGCCTTTTCCGAACATCGGGCACTCGCCCGGATCTATGCGGCCTACTATGACCTCGCCGCATCTGCATGACGGCGGCAGTTCCATGTCCCTGTCGAGACCGAAAGATCCGCCATCGTATTTCTCATATTCTCCCTTGAGGTACAGTCCGCTGTTCTCGATCGGACCGAGCCCTCTCCATACTGCCGTTCCCGTCTTGTAGCACTCCTCGATAACGGCCTGCGCCTTGAGGTTGCCTTCGTCCTTTACAGCATTCTTGTAAAGGTTGTCCACGTTGCTCGCGCCCGTCTCCAGCTGTCTTACGATATCGTAGATGACAGCCAGGATGTGTTCGGGCTCGAAGCCCGCGACTACGAACGGCTTGCCGTACTTTTCAGCCAGCTTCTGATAAGGCGTGCTGCCGATGATCGTGCTGACATGGCCCGGGCATATGAAGCCGTCGATGCCGTCCTCATTGTCGCATATCCACTCGAGGGCGGGTATGACAGTCTTGAGTGCTGTGACGAGCCTCAGGTTCTCTACGCCCTCGGCGAGAGCCTTCTTCACGAGCAGAGCGTATACCGGAGCCGTCGTCTCGAAGCCTACGGCCGCGATGACGAACGTAGTATCCGGATCCGCCTTCGCCTTCTCGATCACCTCGAACGGCGAGTACATCAGGTCCACCTTGATGCCTTCTCCCATCAGGTCGGAGATCGAACCGTTCGTTCCCGGCACCTTCAGCATATCACCGAAAGAAAGAAGCCTGCAGTCCGGCTTCCTCGCGTACTCGACGCACTTGTCTATGAAAGCTGTCGGAGTGACGCATACAGGGCATCCGGGTCCCGATATCAGCTTGATCTTCTTCGATATCAGGCTGCGTATGCCGCCCTTGAATATCGCCTGCGTATGAGTGCCGCAGACCTCCATCAGTTTTATCTCGGGTCCGTCATACTCCGAGAGATATTTGATGATATCATTGATATCCATGTTCCATTTCCTCTATTTCCGCAAACAGATCGATGATGTCCTGAGCCTTTTCCTTGTCCATGACTTCGATCGCGACTCCTGCGTGGACGAGCACATACTGGTCCACCTTGGCGTCTATTATTCCGATATTGACGTTGACCGTGTTTCCCGAAAAATCGACTTTGGCCGTATCACCGTCTATCGATACTATCCTTCCCGGAAGTGCTACACACATTTAGTTCTCCTCCTCAGGTATCTTACAAACATCCACCCACTCGATCGCGCCCGATGTCTCGAAGAGCTCGTCGCATGTCAGCTCGATCGCGCTGGCGTCAGTTCCCGCTGCCGGGAATACAGTTTCGAATCTCTTCATCGACTCGTCGGCATATACGCTTACTTTGTCCGGCTGAGCGAGAGCGAAAGCGCAGACTCCGCCGATCTCGTGGCCTGTGAACTCCTTGACTTCGTCAGGTGTAAGCATCTTCGCCTTGAGACCGAACTTTCTCTTGAACTTGCCGTTCTGGATCTTCGTGTCGCCTGCAGTCTGTATGATGATACAGTTGCCGTCCGGGTCTTTGAACGTAAGCGTCTTGCAGATCCTTGCCGGGATCACGCCGACAGCCTCAGCCGCAAGTTCTACAGTGGCGCTCGATACGTCGAATTCACGGATCCTGTCCTCGAGACCGAACTTTCTCATATGTTCTCTAACTTTTTCAGTCGTCATTTTCCTCTTCCTTTCTCTTCATGGCTATATATGCCTGCCCGAGGGCTATGCCGCCGTCGTTCGGGCTGACCGATATATTATAGTATGGTTCGAAGCTCAGAGCCCTCAGTCTCTCGAGCGTCTCTTCCATGATTATCTTGTTCTGGAACGTTCCGCCTGTCAGCGCGACATTGTTCGCTCCTGTCTTTTCCCTTATCTGAAGACACTTGTCTATTATAGCCTCTACGACCTGGACATGGAAGTCCAGTGCCAGATCGTCGGCTTCGCTCTCGCCCGGTTCATTGATCGCGCGGGCCGCTGCGTCTTCCAGCAGGATGGCCGCCTGGCCTTCATAACTGTTGTAGTCACATATCCCAAGCATCGCGGCTACTGCGTCGAAGAGCCTTCCCATGCTGGAGCTCTGGATGACGTTCACGTTGTTTTCTATCGCTTTCTGAGCGACTTCGTAGTCATGCTCTTCGAGAGTTCCGAACAGTGTCGCGTACTCGATGATCTCGCTGAGGTCGAAGGCGACTTCGTCGTCTGCTATCTCGACATCATATCCGTTCTGCTCGTAAGCGGTCATGTAGCTTACGCCTGACTTCCAGGCTTCTTTCATCGACTCGTCCCCGCCTATCATGCCGACGTACTTGAGATGGCACATACGCTCCATGCGGCTTCCTTCGCAGAGCAGGAACTCCCCGCCCCAGATGCTGCCGTCTTCTCCGTATCCTGTGCCGTCGAAGCTGACGCCGATGACCGGTCCTTCGATATTATGCTCAGCCATTACGCTCGCCACATGAGCATGATGGTGCTGCACCTTTATAAGGGGCAGGCCGTGTTCCTCGGCGTACTTTTCGGCGAACGATGTCGTGTAGTAGAGCGGATGCATATCGCAGACCACTGTGTCCGGTTCTATGCGGAACAGCCCTTTAAGTCTCTCGACGTTCTCCTCGTATAGGTTCCTGGTCTCTACCGTGTCCATGTCGCCGAAGTACTGGCTTACGTAAGCGAACGGGCCCTTCGTCAAAGCGAACGAGTTCTTCAGCTGCGGACCTGCAGCGAGGATCGATCCCGTCCCTCCCTCGACGTACAGCGGCACCGGGGCATAGCCCTTGGACCGCCTGATCATCTGCGGGTTATCATCTATCACTCTGACGACTGAGTCGTCGACCGAGACTCTGATCTTGCGCTCGTTGAAGAACGCCTCGGCGATCAGCGGCTCTCTGTCGAGCATCTCGAACATCTCTTTCTCGTCCTTTATGATCGGCATACCGCTCAGGTTGGCGCTGGTGACGATCAGCGGACCTTTGAAGAGATCCATCATTATGTACTGTGCTCCCATGCTCGGGAGGAATGCTCCGATGAAGCGGCTCTTTTCGAACTCATCGTAGTTCCTCGGGCGCACGTCTTCGAGCTCTGATATGCTGCGTCTTTCAAGAAGTACTATCGGTCTGGCCGAAGAAGTAAGCAGCTTTTCTTCTACTTCGTTCACGTGACAGTACTTCTTTATTTCTCCGATATCTCGAAACATCACGGCGAAGGGTTTGGTCTCTCTCCTCTTCACCGCTCTCAGATCCCTTACCGCTCCGATATTGAACGGGTTGGCGATCAGATTGTAGCCTCCCATATTTTTGAAGGCTATCACCCTTCCTTCTTTCAGGAGGGCAGCTGCCTTTTCTATTTCCGTCTTCTCGGCGTTGTGGTCGCCGTTCAGACGGAAGTCCATCTGCGGTCCGCAGTCATGGCAGGATATCGTCTGCGCATGGTATCTGCGGTCCGATATGTTTTCGTATTCTTCCCTGCACGACGGACACATCTCAAAATCGATCATCGATGTATTGTCGCGGTCGTAAGGTATGCGGTCGATGATCGTATATCTGGGTCCGCACACCATGCAGCTGATGAACGGATGGCCGAATCTTCTGTTGTTCTCGTCGCGCATCTCGTGCAGGCAGTCAGGACATATTGCAAGATCAGCCGGGATCATAGCCGGCTCGTCCTCTCCGTATCCGCTTTCGCGTATAGAAAAGCCGGCGAAATCTCTGGTCTCCATCTCGTCCCTCGCTATGTGGACGATCTCCGAAGGCAGCGGCTTCGACTTTTCTATCTCATTTATGAAATTGTCTATCCTCTTCGGGGTATCAGTGACGATGATCTCGACGAGTCCTCCGATATTGGCGACCTCGCCCTTCATCCCCAGCCTCTCAGCGACTTTCGCAACGAACGGCCTGAAGCCGACGCCCTGCACTATTCCCCAAAGCCGGATACGTTCTGTCCTAAACTTTGCCATTTTGCTTATTTGTCATCATGGTGATGGTGGTGGTGATGCTCGTGGTCGTGATCGTGGTGATGCTCTACAGGCTCAAGAGCCTTGGCCTTTTCACACAGCCACTTCGCTACTTCTTCATAACCTTCGCCGGTCTTTCCCGATACTTTGAATACCGGAACGTCCTTGTTCAGAGCTCTGACGCCCTTCATATAGAACTCTTCGTCGAAGTCGAGATACGGGATCAGGTCGACCTTGTTCAGGAGGATGATGTCCGCCTTCTCGAACGCGAGCGGATATTTGTACGGTTTGTCGCTTCCCTCAGTGACAGTCGATACGAGCATCATGAGGTGCTCTCCTATCGAGAACTCAGCCGGGCAAACGAGATTGCCGACGTTCTCTATGAACAGGATGCCTCTCTTGTCGAGGTCCATGTGGTCGAGCGCGTGGTCGATCATCGGAGCGTCGAGGTGGCATGCGCCGTATGTATTGATCTGGTAAGCATCTATACCATTGTTCGAAAGATCGACAGTATCGATGTCGGACTCGATGTCTCCCTCGATGACATACGGTTTGATATCATCATCGATGTGCTTGAAGATATTCTTCAGAGTCGTCGTCTTTCCTACTCCCGGAGCTCCCATCTCGTTGACCACGAGAATACCGTGGGCAGCCATGTGATCTTTCACGTGATCCGCGATAGCGTCATTCTTCTCGAGTATGCCTGCTGTCATCTCAAGTTCTCTTATATCATGCATTGTTTTACCTCTTCTTTGTTAAATAATTAACTTATATGATCACTCTACTTCGATGCTTTCGATGTAGAATTCCTTCCCTATATCAGTCGGGCCGCCGTCGGTACCGCATACCGGGCAGGCGAATGACATCGGCTTTCTTTCAAACAGTTCTCCGCAGGCGGGGCACTTCAGTTTCGGCTTGATCCTCTTGATCTCGACCGTCGCGCCCTCGCACAGCGTCCCTTCCTGCATCACATCGAAGTACATCTGGATGGATTCAGGGACATATCCGCAGTAATCGCCGCAGACGAGTTTTATCTTCCTGACGCGCGAGGCGCCTCCCTCGCGGCATCTTTCCTCTGCCATTTCAAGGATATGTTGTGTGATAGGATATTCGTGCATATTCCCTCCGTAAAGGCCTTCCGCCCTAAAATCTCGATATATTATATGCTTTTTACCCCGAAAGTACAACGAAAATCAGCGGATATTCTCCCTCCCGTCCGTTTTCACAATTGTCAGAATTCGCATGGCTGCGATCACCGCTCGGTATCGATTCCTGCAGTAAGCCGATTAGTACATTTGGGCTGCTTTTGGCATTGAAAATACGAAAAGTGATCATGTCATAGCCTGGGTTGAAGTGTACCCATAAAAGTAGAGTCTTACCATATATGATTCACACCTTGTGATA